>NZ_JBDJMT010000013.1:0-94376 GCF_039674045.1 Stenotrophomonas sp. TWI602 | reverse complement strand
GGCCGGCGCCACGCGATCGTCCAGCATTCATGAGAGCCGGCCAGCGGCCGGCACTACCGGGTGACAGCCGGCACCCACGCAAAAAAAAACAGCAACCGATGGCTGCTGTTTTCGTCGATGCAATGGTGCGCCCGGAGAGATTCGAACTCCCGACCGCCTGGTTCGTAGCCAGGTACTCTATCCAACTGAGCTACGGGCGCATTTACATCGAATTTTTACTGCTGATACCGACGGCGAAATCGATACCCTGTTGATGGTGCGCCCGGAGAGATTCGAACTCCCGACCGCCTGGTTCGTAGCCAGGTACTCTATCCAACTGAGCTACGGGCGCGTCAACAGGAGCGGAATTATGCGGATCGGCGTCGCATTCGTCAACGGTTTTTGTGAAGGTCTTCATTCAAATGAACGAAGAAGCTGCTCCACCACGGCTTCCGGCGTTTTCATCCAGGCGAAGTGATCGGCACGCGCACCCAGCATCTGCGCACTGACCACGCTGAGCTGCGCACGCATGCCCGGCATCTTGGCCAGCAGGCCCTGCATCGAGCCCGTCGGTGCCAACCAGTCGTGGTCCATCACCACGGCGGCCGCCTGGCCGCGCAGATCGCGCATCGCGGCCTCCAGATCGGTCGCCATGCCAGCGGCCGCGTAGTGATTGTTGAGGCCCACGCGCGACCAGTCGCGGATCAACCCGCGCGCCTCGGTGCCACCAAAGCCGAGCTTCTTGCCGTGCAGGACCCCTTGGCGCTGGGCCAGCCAGGGCAGGAAGCGATACACCAGCGGCAGGGTCCAGCCACGCGGGGCCGGGAAGGTGCGCCAGTACGGCGTGCCGCTGGCGACCAGCCACACGCGGGCGAAGCGCTGCGGATGCAGACCGGCGAAGCAGCAGGCCAGCTGACCGCCGAGACTGTGGCCGCCGATGATCAAGGGTGTTGCAGCGTCTCCGGCCACGTTTGCCAGGCTCGCCGGCAGGTCCTGCTCGAGGAGGTCGCGATAGCCCCAGTCCTGCGTGCGCGACGGGCGCAGGCTGCTGCTGCCATTGCCGCGCCACTCGTGCAGGTACACCGCAATGCCACGCGCAGCGAGCGCCTCGGCGAACGGCAGGTAATGGCGCGCGGCCACGCCCAGCGCCGGCAGCCACAGCAGGCGTGCGCGTGGCTGCGTCGGCACGCGCGCCAGCAGTTCGAAGCGATGCCCGTCTTCGGCCTGCACAGGCAGGGGCGAGGCGTCGATCATGCCGGGCGTGCCGCACCGAAGTGGTCGATCACCAGCACCTCGCTGCGGCCCGGGTAATAACCGCTCTGCAGGCCACGCGCGACGTAATCGATGGCCGCTTCGCAGGCATTGGGCAATGACAGCCCCTGGCACAGCTGCGCGGCGATGGCCGAGGCCAGCGTACAGCCGGTGCCGTGCGCATCCACCCGCAGGCGGGTATGGATGAATTCTTCGCGGGTCACACCGTCGAAGTAGCGATCGATCACGCGACTGCCTTCGTCCAGATGCCCGCCCTTGAGCAGCACCGCGCCGGCGCCCAGCTCCAACAGCGCGTCGGCGGCATCTTCGGCCTCCTCGGCGGTGACGATGCGGCGGCCGAGCAGCAGCTCCGCTTCGGGGGTGTTGGGCGTCAGCAGCGTCGCCAGTGGGATCAGGCGCGTGCGCATCGCCACCAGTGCGCTGTCTTCGAGCAGTTTGGCGCCGCTGGTGGCGACCATCACCGGATCCAGCACCACGTGCGGTGGGCGGTGCTTTTCCAGTGCGTCTGCCACCAGTGCGATCACCTCGGCGTTGGCCAGCATGCCCAGTTTCACCGCATGGATATCGAAATCGGCGAAGCAGGCATCGATCTGCGCCTGCAGGAAGTCCAGCGGCGGCACGTGTACGGCGGTAACGCCGCGTGTGTTCTGTGCGGTCAGTGCGGCGATCGCCGACAGGCCATGCACGCGATGGGCGGCGAAGGCCTTCAGGTCGGCCTGGATGCCGGCACCACCGCCGGAATCGGAGCCGGCGATGGTCAGGGCGGAAACGGGGCTGGAAGGCGTCATGCCCCAATTGTGCAATGTTTGTCGTGGCAGTGCTGCCGCGCCCTCAGCGCGCCCGCAGCAGTGCCCACTGCCGGTACAGCACGTAGCCCACCCCGGTGCCGCCGGTGAGCAGTGCCGGGGCGAGCAGGGCGTCGTAGCCGAAGCGCAGGAACAGCATGGCGCCCATCACGCCGCCGGCCAGGAAGCCGCTGACGATCAACCCGCTCAGGGTCAGTCGACGGATCGGCAGCGGCAGGCCGCGCATCAGGTGGCCCAGCCCGATCCCGAGATCGGTGAACATGCCGCTGAGATGGGTGGTGCGCACCACCGCGCCACTGAAGGTGGTGGCCATCGCGTTCTGCAGGCCGCACGCCATCGCCGCGGCCAGTGCCCCCCAGATCTGCTGCTGTTTGAACAGCGGGATCGCGATCAGCAGCAACAGCGATTCCAGTGCCAGCACTGCGCCATAGCGGCGGCCCAGTTGCAGGCCGCTGTCCTGGATGATCACGCCGCTGAGCGTGGCGCCCACGCAGAACGCGATCAACAGCCCCCACAGGTGCCCGACCACGCGCCAGTCGCGTTGGGCCAGCGCCATGCCGAGCTGGCTGGTGGTGCCGGTCATGTGGCTGACGGCCTGGTGTTCGAACCCCAGGAAGCCGACCACGTTGACCATCCCGGCCACGCAGGACAGGGCGATCGCCCCGATCCAGACCCAGGTGGGCAGCCGGATGCTCATCCGGCGTGCGCGGTGGTGGTCACGGCACGATCAACGGCCCGCGGGCGGGCCGTTGAACTGCACATCCGAGAAGCTGCCGCTGGCCGGATCGAACAGCGCGCCCCAGAACTGCGCGCCGCCATCGCAGACCCGGATTGCATCGCGCGCTGGATCGATGTCGGCATCGTCAGGCAGATGGAAGGCGTTGAGATAGATCAGCTGCCGGCCGTCCATTTCGATGCCGACATATTGGCGGTCGAAATCGGCAGCCTTGGGCACCTGCGTTTCCAGCGACGGCAACCGGGCTTCCAGCTGCTCCACCTGTTGGCGGCTGGGCGCCCAGTAGCCGGTGACGCGCCCCGGCTCGCGGCCGGGGCTGGAACGCGAGCAGGTATCCAATACCTGGGCGGCGACGACGGGGCGGGTCACCACCCAGGACTGGCCGGTCTTGATCGCGGTCGGGACGCTGGCGCCCGGCCGCGTATTGGCAGGCGTGCAGGCGGCCGCCAGCGCAGCAAGCGCCAGCGGCAGGACGGCACGGGACAGGGAACGGCTCACAACACCTCCGAGGCGTAATCGGCCAGGCGCGAACGCTCGCCACGGCGCAGCGTCACGTGCGCGCTGTGCGGCCAGTTCTTGAAACGGTCCACCGCGTAGGTCAGGCCCGAGGTGGTCTCGGTCAGGTACGGGGTATCGATCTGTTCGACGTTGCCCAGGCAGACGATCTTGGTGCCCGGGCCGGCACGGGTGATCAGGGTCTTCATCTGCTTGGGGGTGAGATTCTGCGCTTCATCCAGGATCAGATAGCGTGACAGGAACGTGCGCCCGCGCATGAAGTTCAGCGAGCGGATCTTGATCCGGCTGGCGATCAGGTCGTTGGTCGCCGCTCGGCCCCATGCGCCGCCTTCCTGGGTATGCGTGAGCACTTCCAGGTTGTCGGTCAGCGCGCCCATCCATGGGGTCATCTTCTCTTCCTCGGTACCGGGCAGGAAGCCGATGTCCTCGCCGACGCTGACCGTGGCGCGGGTCATGATGATCTCGCGGTAGCGCTGCTGGTCCATGGTCTGGGCCAGGCCAGCGGCCAGCGCGAGCAGCGTCTTGCCGGTGCCGGCGGTGCCGAGCAGGGTGACGAAATCGATCTCCGGGTCCATCAACGCATTGAGCGCGAAGTTCTGCTCGCGGTTGCGCGCGCTGATGCCCCACACCGCATGGCTGCCGTGGCGGAAATCGTTGACCAGCGACAACGTGATCTTGTCGCCGTCCACCTTGGCCACGCGCAGTTCGACTTCATCGTCGCCCGGCAGGTAGGCGTACTGGTTGGGGTGCCAGCTCTCGTCTTCGCTGGCGATGATTTCGTAACTGGTGCGGCCCTTGTCGCTCCAGCTGCGCAGGTTGTCGGTGTGCTTCTTCCAGAAGTCTTCCGGTAGTTCGGTGGCGCCGGTGTAGAGCAGGCTGAAATCGTCCAGTGCGCGGTCGTTCTCGTAATCCTCCGAGACAATGCCGGCAATCGCGGCCTTGATCCGCAGGTTGATGTCCTTGGAGACAAACACCACCGGAATCTCGGGCACCTGTTCCTTCAGCGCCAGGATCGCGCCGAGGATGGCGTTGTCCGGAATCACCGCGCCGAAGCTCTTGCCCGCATCGAAATGACTGGTCTGGAATCGCAGCAGGCCCACGCTTTGCTTGCCGCGCAGCTGCAGCCCGTTCGGCCGTTGCAGCGGGATGCCGTCGGCCAGGTTGTCCAGGCCCGAGGCCTGCACCAGCTCATTGAGGAAGCGGCTGACCTGGCGCGCGTTGCGGCTGGCCTCGGTGGTGCCCTTCTTGCCGTTGTCCAGCTCTTCGATCACCTGCATCGGCAGGTAGACATCATGCTCCTCGAACTTGAACAGCGCGGTCGGATCGTGCATGAGCACGTTGGTATCCAGTACGTAGATGCGCTTGCCTCGGGTCATCGTCAATTCCTGGTGGCAGAACAGGGACAAGCCATCACGACCTGCGGGGCAGGGTGATGACCATTGGGGGTGCCGGATTGATCACTGGGTTTTCGCGGCCTTCAGGGCTTCAAGGACGGTGTCTGCGTGGCCGGCCACTTTGACCTTGCGCCACACCTGCACGATACGACTGTCCGGCGAAATGAGGAAGGTGCTGCGCTCGATGCCACGCACCTGCTTGCCGTACATGTTCTTCAGCTTGATCACGTCGAACGCGGTGCACAGCGCTTCATCGCCATCGCTGATCAGCGGAAAGGCGAAGCCCTGCTTGGCGCAGAAATTGTCGTGGGATTTGACCGAATCGCGGGAGACGCCGAAGACGCGGGCGCCGGCCTTCGTGAACTGCGGGAGCAGCGCGTTGAAATCGATGCCCTCGGTGGTGCAGCCCGGGGTGCTGTCCTTGGGGTAGAAGTACAGCACCAGCCACTGGCCGGCCAGATCGCCGAGGGTGGTGGTCTCGCCGCCGGACAACGCCAGCGGCAGTGCGAGGGTGGTGCTGTCCAGGGTGTCGCCGTCGTTCATGGGTTCCTTTCCGGATCCTGGGGTAGATCTACTACAACTGCATGAAACCCCGCGCGCCCGTGACGAACGCGCGAAGCATCAGAACTTCATCGGGTCCATGATCGCATCGAGGTTGAGGTGATCGCAGAACTCGAGGAAATCATCACGCAGCGCGGCAATGTGCATGTTGGCCGGCACCCCGATCGTGACCTGCGCGGAGAACATTTCCGCACCGGTCTGCATCGCGCGGTAACGCGTGCTCTGCAGGTTTTCGATGGTGATGCCCTGGCGGTCGAAGAAATCGGCCAGCTGGAACAGGATCCCCGGCTTGTCGGCGGCGATCACTTCCACGATGTAGGGCAGCAGGTTGGACTGCGCCTGCTTGGCACCGGTGCGGTACCAGACCAGCTTCAGGCCTTCCTCGCGCTCCAGCCGGGTCAGCATCGCCTCCAGCTTGGCCACCGAGTCCCACGAGCCGGTGGCCAGGGCGGTGACGGACACGTCGCGCCCGACCGTGGCCAGGCGGGCATCGACCAGATTGCAGCCACTGTCGGCGATACGCCGGGTCACAGGCAGCAGGGGGGACTCCGGATGCGTCGTATAGGCGTTGATCAGGAGGTGGTTTTCGGTCGGCGCAGGCCGCGGCGTGGTGTCGGTCAAGAGGGTTCCGGGTGATGCAAGGTGAGTCTGAACGGCCGGCGACGGCACGTTCGCCGGAGTCCAGCATACTTGCCCGCGCTTTCGACCCGCAAGTAACATGCAACGTACATCTGGCCGGCGTTTACGCAGGCCCGGTGCCCCCTTTCTTCCGAGCACGATGTCCTTGTCCCTTTCCGGTCTCATCACCGCGCTGGCGACGCCCTTCCAGGCGAACGGCGCATTGGATCCCGACGGTTGGCAGCGCCTGCTGCACCTGCAACTGGAGGGTGGTGTTCACGGGGTGGTGGTGGCCGGTTCGACCGGTGAAGCCGCTGCCCTGTCCGACGACGAATACGACCAGCTGCTGCGCAGTGCGGTCAAAACCGTCGCCGGACGCATCCCGGTACTGGCCGGGACCGGCCTGTCGGGGACGGCCAAAACGATCGAGCAGACCCGTCGTGCGGCTGCCAGCGGCGCGACCCATGCGCTGGTGGTGACCCCGCCGTACGTGCGCCCGACCCAGGCCGGCCTGATCGCGCATTACCGCGCGGTGGCCGACCAGGGCGGCCTGCCGGTCATCCTGTACAACGTGCCCGGCCGTACCGGCTGCGACATGCTGCCCGAGACCGTGGCCGAACTGGCGCGGCACCCGAACATCGTGGGCATCAAGGAGGCGGTCGGCGATGTGGGCCGCGTCAATGCCCTGCTGGCGCTGCGCTCGCCGGACTTCGCCATCCTCAGCGGTGACGACGGTACGGCCGCGCGTTCGATCCTGTCCGGCGTGGACGGCCTCATCTCGGTGGGCTCCAACGCCCTGCCGGGCGCGTACCGCCGGATGTGCGACCTGGCGGCAGCCGGGGAACGCGAGGCGACCGAGTCGTGGGATGCCCGTCTCGAGCCGTTCCATGAATTCTGCGGCGTGGAGTCCAACCCGATCCCGGTGAAGGACCTGCTGCGCCGGATCGGCATTGGTGATGGCCTGCGCCTGCCGCTGCTGCCCTTGTCCGCGGCCCATCACGCCGCTGCCGAACACCTGGCCACCGATATCGGTGCGCTGGAAGCACTATCCAACCACTGATGTCAGTGGTCACCCAGGAGATTCCCATGCGTCAATCCGTTTCCGCCTTCCGCGTGCTGTCCTTCGCGATCCTGGCTACCGCCACCCTCGTCGGCACCACCGGTTGCTTCAAGCGCGGCGCCAAGGGCGACTACGCCCTGGCCCCGGAAGTGCGCCCGCTGGAAGTGCCGCCGGATCTGAACGTCCCGGCCGGCCAGGCTGCCGCTACCGCTGCCACCAGCTCCTCGCTGGCCTCGCAGGCGGCGCGCCCGGCGCCGGCCGCGAACCCGGCGGCCGCCAACAATGCCGGCTTCACCGTGCCGGGCACCAAGGAAGAGGTGTTCGCCAAGGTCGGTACCGCCCTGGAGGCCGTTGAAGGCGTGAAGATCGCCAGCAAGGCCCAGCTGCTGGGTTCCTACGATGTGGCCTTCGAAGGCAGCGACTTCCTGGTCCGCGTGGTCGCCGTCGATGCCGGTGCTTATGTGTCGGCCGTCGACCCGCGTGGCCTGCCGGCCACCGCAGCGGCTCCGACCAAGCTGCTGGGTGAGCTGAAGGCGAAGCTGGCCCCGTAAGGAGGCCTGCGGTAGGTCCGCTCGCTGACCGGGCAGGCATGCATTGCGTGCTTGCCCGGCTCTGACGCTGACGGCGTTGGGGCGAAGGGCAGCCGGCCAGCGGCCGGCACTACCGGGGATCCGGTTGGGGAAACAAAAAGGGCGCCCTAGGCGCCCTTTTTCGTTTGCGACATGCCGCGGCTCAGCGTTCCAGAAGGGGCAGCTTGTCCGGCTTGCCGTCCCATTCGCCGGCATCGGCGGGCGGGTCCTTGCGCACGGTCAGCACCGGCCAGGCCTTGGCCAGCTCGGCGTTCAGGGCGACGAACGCTTCCTGCCCGGCGGGCACGTCGTCTTCGGGGAAGATCGCGTTGACCGGGCACTCCGGTTCGCACAGGGTGCAATCGATGCACTCATCCGGGTCGATCACCAGGAAGTTGGGGCCTTCGTGGAAGCAATCCACGGGGCACACTTCCACGCAATCGGTGTGTTTGCACTTGATGCAGTTTTCGGTGACGACGAAAGGCATGGGGAAATCCGGCGTTAAGCCGACCAATTCTAGAACAGGTTGTGGCTGAATGCTGGCGTGGCGTGCTCAGACAGCGCGCCTCGATACCTGATCAAGTGCGGGCGGCCCTTGTGCAACAAGGCGTTGCGGGTGATGCGCGGCGCTTCCCTGTCAACGTGCGCCACCGCTGGCCAACCGCCCGGTGCATGCCCGGCCCGCAACCGGTCAGGCCACGTGGACCCGGCTCTCCGGCAGACCGGGGTGGTCCTGGCGCGCGCTGAACAGGCTGCCCGCATGCGGGCTTGCGGCCAGCGCCTCGGGCGTGTGGTCCAGCTGCGAACTGATCACGTACAAGGTGCGCAGGTCGGGGCCGCCGAAGGCAACGCAGGTGGGGTTCTTGACCGGCACCGGCTGCACCTGCAGCAGTGTGCCGTTGGCGCCATAGCAGCTCACCTGGCTGGCGCGCCATTGCGCGTTCCAGACCCGCCCATCGGCATCCACCGCCGACCCGTCGGGCTCGGCAGCGCGGTTGGCCAACGTGGTGAACACACGCACGTTGGCGGTGCTGGCGCGCTCTGGGTCGTAATCGCAGGCCATGATCTGCGGCGTCACCGAATCGCACCAGTACAGCGTGCGGCCATCCAGGCTGAAGCTGATCGCGTTGGGAATCACGATGCCCGGCAGCGGCAGTTCGCGCAGGCCGTGGCGGCTGGAGTACTGATAGAAGCGGCCATCGGCGGCGCGCGCCGGGTGTTCGTTCATCGTGCCGAACACGAAGTTGCCGTGACGGTCGGCGCGGCCATCGTTGCTGCGCGTGTATGCGTTGTGTGGGTCCACATCGGCCAGCCACTGCAGCGGCAGCGCATCGTCGGTGGCGGCAGCCAGGTCGGCGCGGTGCAGCGAACTGACCAATGCGACCAGCAGCGTGCCATCGTCGAACAACCCGATGCAGCCGGGGCGGTCCGGCAACACCCAGTGGCGCGTGCTGCCGCTGGCCGGCGTGTGCTGCCACAGCCGACGTTCGGCGATGTCGATCCAGAGCAGGCTCTGCCGCCGGTCGCACCAGAGCACGCCCTCGCCGTGGGTGCAGCGGCTGTCCACCGCCAGCGTGGCCGGCGCGCGTTCGAGGCTCATTGCGACGCACCGGTGGGCATCCGCACCATCGGCGTGGCGCCACAGCGGGATGGGGCGATCGGGCGAACGAACATGGGCATGGGCAGGCGCTCCTCGACAATGCCGCGCCACGCCCGGGAGTGGGCAGGGCGGCCAGGCGGGCATGGTCGCAGTGGAGGGCGTCGGTGATCAACCGGTGGTCGAGCGCGGCGATGCGCGCACGCCGCCGCGGGCCGCCGCCAGGTCCGGGCCCACCCGCCGCCGCCCAGCCGGCGCGAAAGGTATGAGAACCTGCGCCATCCGTCCCTGCTGCGGTCGTGCGCAGCGTCCCTTCAACCCAGGGTTTCCCATGACCAGTGCTTCGCTCAGCAGTACACGTGCCGGCAGCGGCGAGAACACCGGCTTCATCATCCTGATCAGCTGCGTGGCCACCATCGGTGGCTTCCTGTTCGGGTTCGACAGCGGCGTGATCAACGGCACCGTCGATGGCCTCAAGGACACCTTCCAGTCCAGCTCGGCCGGGATCGGCTTCGAGGTCGCCTCGATGCTGCTCGGCTGCGCGATCGGTGCGTTCTTCGCCGGCCGCCTGGGCGACCGGCTCGGCCGCCGCGGCGTGCTGATCATCGCGGCGGTGATGTTCCTGTTCTCGGCCCTGGGGGCCGGTGCGGCGCACAGCTCCACGGTGTTCATCATCGCCCGGGTGATCGGCGGGTTCGCGGTCGGCGCGGCCAGCGTGATGTCGCCGGCCTACATTGCCGAGGTGGCCTCGGCCCGGTACCGCGGCCGGTTGGCCACGGTGCAGCAGATCGCGATCATCAGCGGGTTGTTCTGTGCCTTCCTCAGCAACTATCTATTGGCCAAGGCGGCCGGCGCCTCCACCGAGTCCCTGTGGCTGGGCCAGGCGGCATGGCGCTGGATGTTCTGGATGCAGGCCATTCCCTCGCTGCTGTTCCTGTGCCTGCTGCTGGTGATCCCGGAAAGCCCGCGCTTCCTGGTGGTCAAAGGGCGCCGTGACCAGGCCCTGGCGGTGCTGACCCGTCTGTACGGGCCGGCCGAGGCCCAGGCCAAGATCACCGAGATCGAGGGTTCGCTGTCCCAGGACCAGCACCGCCCGACCTTCTCGGACCTGATCAGCAAGGCCACCGGCAAGCTGCGCCCGATCGTCTGGATCGGCATCGGCCTGGCGGTGTTCCAGCAACTGGTCGGCATCAACGTCGTCTTCTATTACGGCGCCGTGCTGTGGCAGGCGGTGGGCTTCTCGGAGAGCGACGCGCTGCTGATCAACGTGCTGTCCGGTGCGCTGAGCATCGGTGCCTGCCTGGTCACCGTGGTGCTGATCGACCGCATCGGACGCAAGCCGCTGCTGTGGGTCGGCTCGGTCGGCATGGCGATCTCGCTGGCGCTGGTCACCCTTGCCTTCGCCAGCGGCTCGCTGGATGCCGGCGGCAAGCTGCAGCTGTCCGACAGCATGGGCGTGCTGGCGCTGGTGGCGGCGAATGTCTACGTGATCTTCTTCAACATGTCCTGGGGCCCGGTGATGTGGGTGATGCTGGGCGAGATGTTCCCCAACCAGATCCGCGGCTCGGGGCTGGCGGTGGCCGGCGCGGCGCAGTGGACGGCCAACTTCGCCATCACCGTGTCCTTCCCGGTCCTGCTGGGCAGCATCGGCCTGGCCGGGGCCTACGGCATCTATACGGTGGCCGCGGTGCTGTCGGTGTTCTTCGTGCTGCGCTTCGTCAAGGAGACCAAGGGCAAGGAACTGGAGCAGATGGAGGGGTGAGCGCCGCTTCCGACATCCTCGTCGCGGGGCGCTTTGCCGGGTCGGGGGTGCACTCCCCGAGCCGGGCCTGGCAGGGCAGGCGCCGCACGCCCTGACCCTGAACGCAAAAAACCCCGCCGTGGCGGGGTTTTTGGCTTTCTGCACCGCGACTGGTGCTCCCTAGGGGACTCGAACCCCTGTTTTAGCCTTGAGAGGGCCACGTCCTAACCATTAGACGAAGGGAGCAGGCTTTGTCGCGAACTGCGCAGCGCGCTAGTATATGGACCTAGATGCCATTGGGCAATCCCGAAAACTCAACCGGAAGCGCCAACATCAATTCCTCTGCTACATCACCGTTCAGCCTGCGCGTGATCCCGCGCGATCAGCACAACATCTCCCGCAAGGACATCAGCCCCAACGCCCTGCGCGTTCTGTACCGGCTGCGTGATTCCGGGTTTGCCGGTTACCTGGTCGGCGGCGCCGTCCGCGATCTGCTGGTGAACGGCCACCCCAAGGATTTCGACGTCGCCACCGACGCGACGCCCGAGCAGGTCAAGCAGTTGTTCCGCAACTGCCGGCTGATCGGCCGCCGTTTCCGCCTGGCGCACGTGGTGTTCGGCCGCGAGATCATCGAGGTCGCCACCTTCCGCGCCAACATCGACGATGGCAGCGGCGACCGTGAGATGGAAAACGGCATGCTCGTGCGCGACAACGTGTACGGCAGCATCGAAGACGACGCGATCCGCCGCGACTTCACCTGCAACGCCCTGTACTACGCGATCGAGGATTTCTCGGTGCGCGATTACACCGGTGGCTTTGAAGACGTGCAGGCCCGCCTGATGAAGCTGATCGGCGACCCCGAGCAGCGTTACCAGGAAGACCCGGTACGCATGCTGCGCGCGGTGCGCCTGGCGGCCAAGCTGGGCTTCCAGATCGAAGAGGCGACCGCCGAACCGCTGCCGCGCCTGGCCAACCTGCTGGCCGAGGCCGCCCCGGCGCGTCTGTTCGAGGAAGTGCTCAAGCTGTTCCTGTCCGGGCACGGTGTGGCCAGCTTCGAGGGCCTGGAGCGGTACGGCCTGCTCGATGTCATGTTCCCGGAAAGCGCCGCGGCCCTGCGCAGCAATCGCAGTGGTGCGTTGCGCCGCATGGTCATCGAAGGTCTGCACAACACCGATCTGCGTGTGGCCAATGACGAGCCGGTGTCGCCGTCGTTCCTGTTCGCGCTGCTGCTGTGGCCGGCGTTCTGCCGCGCCCTGGCCAGCCTGCAGAAGCAGGGCGTCGCACTGGAAGAGGCGCAGCGCCGTGCGGCGGACCGCGTAACCCTGCACCAGCTCACCACGATCGCCCTGCCGCGCCGCTTCTCGCTGCCGATGCAGGAGATCTGGTTGCTGCAGGGCCGCTTCGGCTCGCGCCAGCGCAAGCGGGTGATCCGCACGTTGACCCATCCGCGCTTCCGCGCCGCCTACGATTTCCTGGTCCTGCGCCAGGTCGCCTCCAGCGAGCATGAAGCCGACGTGGCGTTCTGGCGCGAGGCCCAGCTGCAGTCCGGTACCGAGCTGGATTCGGCGCTGGATGCCGCCCAGGCCGACGGTGAGGGCGAAGACGGTGCACCGCGCAAGCGTCGCCGCCGCCGTCGTCGTCCCGGTGGAGTGGCAGGCGAGTAAGCCGTGACCCTGGCCTGTATCGGATTGGGCGCCAATCTCGGGGACGCCGCGCAGACCCTGCGCGATGCGTTCCAGGCGCTGGCGGCCCTGCCGCAGACCACACTGCGGGCGCGCTCGCAGCTGTACAGCACGCCGGCGTGGGGCAACCTGGATCAGCCGGCGTTCGTCAACGCCGCCGCCGTGCTGGAGACCCGGTTGCCCGCACCGGATCTGCTGGCTGCTTTGCTGGAGATCGAGCGCCGCTTCGGCCGCGTACGGGATCCTGCCGTGCACTGGGGGCCGCGTGCACTGGATCTGGACGTGCTGCTGTACGGCGAACAGAGCATCGATCTGCCGCAGTTGCAGGTACCGCATCCCTATCTGCATGAGCGCGCGTTCGCGCTGCTGCCGCTGGCCGAGATCGCGCCCGACGCCATCATTCCCGGGCACGGCCGCGTGCGGGATGCTGTGATGCGGGTCGAGGCCTGCGGGATCGCTTCAATAGGAGGATAATGCGGGGCTTATCGCCACCGGTTATCAGCTCATGAGTACCCACGCAGACAGCAAGCCCTGGACCGTGCCCGCGTTGGCCGAGGCCAAGCGCAACGGACAGAAGCTGGTGATGTTGACCGCCTACGATGCCGGGTTCGCCCGCAGCTTCGACGCCAACGGCGTGGACCTGATCCTGATCGGCGACTCGCTGGGCATGGTGGTGCAGGGGCATGACTCGACCCTGCCGGTGACCACCGACGACATGGTCTATCACACCCGCGCCGTGGCCCGTGTACTGCAACGCGCGCTGCTGGTGGCGGATCTGCCGTTCGGCGCCGACGCTACCCCGGAGCGCGCGCTGGATGCCTCGCTGCGCCTGCTGCAGGCCGGTGCGGAGATGGTCAAGATCGAAGGTGCCGGCTTCAAGCTGGACATCATCCGTTACCTGGTCGAGCGCGAGATTCCGGTCTGTTCGCACCTGGGCCTGACCCCGCAGTCGGTGCTGCGCCTGGGCGGTTATCGCGTGCAGGGCCGTGGCGACGCCGCCCAGCAGCTGCGCGATGATGCCAAGGCCGCGGTCGCCGCCGGCGCCAGCCTGGTCGTGCTCGAATGCGTGCCCACGCCGGTGGCTGCCCAGGTCACCGCGGACATCAGCGTGCCCACCATCGGCATCGGCGCCGGCCCGCAGTGCGATGGCCAGGTGCTGGTGCTGCATGATTTCCTCGGTCTGGACAGCGGCCATCGCCGTCCCAAGTTCGTCAAGGATTTCCTTGCCGAAGGCGGGTCGGTTGCCGGTGCGGTCCGTGCCTACGCCGACGCCGTGCGCGACGGCTCCTTCCCCGACGCAGAACACGCCTACGCCTCATGATCGAAACCGTCACCGAACTGTCCCGTCTGCGCGCCGTCGTCAACGGCTGGAAGCGCGAGGGCCTGCGCGTCGCGCTGGTCCCGACCATGGGCAACCTGCACGCAGGGCATTATTCACTGGTCACGCTGGCCCGGCAGTACGCCGATCGCGTGGTCTCCAGCGTCTTCGTCAACCCGACCCAGTTCGGCCCGAACGAGGACTTCACCCGCTACCCGCGCACGCCCGAAGCCGACACCACCGGGCTGGAGCAGGCCGGGTGCGATGTGCTGTGGCTGCCCACCGTTGAATCGATGTACCCGTTCGGCGTCGAGCTGGCGGCCAGCGTCAATGTGCCCGGCATCAGCGGCCTGCTCGAAGGCGCGCACCGCCCGGGCCATTTCGATGGCGTCTGCACCGTGGTCTCGCGCCTGTTCAACCAGGTGCAGCCGGATGTGGCGGCCTTCGGCAAGAAGGACTACCAGCAGCTGGCGGTGATCCGCCAGATGGTGGAAGACCTGGCCTTCCCGATCCAGATCGTCGGGGGCGACATCGTGCGCGAAGACGACGGTCTGGCGATGAGCTCGCGCAACCAGTATCTCAACGCCGAGCAGCGCCCGGTCTCGACCACCATCCACCAGGTGCTGCTGGGCATGCGCGAAGGCTTCATTGCGGGCAAGAGCCGCAGCCTGATCGAGGCCGAAGCCGCCGCGGCGCTGCAGGCCGCCGGGTTCCAGGTCGACTACGCCGTGGTCCGCCTGCCGGACCTGTCCGAGCCGGCCGATGCCAACGACGGCACCCGCGTGGCGCTGATCGCCGCGCGGATCGGCAACACCCGGTTGATCGACAACCTGGAGTTCTGAGGGCTGCGCCCCGCCGGGTAGGGCCACCCCATGGGTGGCTGCTGGGCGATGCCGGACGCGCAGCCACCCATGGGGTGGCTCTACCGGGGCGGCGGGGCGGCCTGAAGATGCTGAACGGTGGGCAGCCCCCTCCCGGGACCGGCGCCGCGCGCCCTGCCGCCGATCCAGCGGGTGCTAGAATTTCCCTTTCCTTTACCGTTGTCCCGTCGCCATGCACCTGTCCCTGCTGAAGACCAAGATCCACCGCGCCACCGTGACGCATTCCGAGCTGAACTACGAAGGTTCCATCGCCATCGATGACAACCTGCTGGCTGCCACCGGCATCCGTGAGTTCGAGCAGGTGCACATCTGGGACGTCACCAACGGTGCGCGTTTCTCCACCTATGCCATCCGCGCCGAAGCCGGCAGCGGTGTGGTGTCGCTCAACGGTGGCGCCGCGCGCCACGTGCAGGTGGGCGACATCATCATCATCGCGGCCTTCGCCAGCATGAGCGAAGAAGAAGCTGACAGCTTCAAGCCGAAGTTGGTATATGTGGACGGCAAGAACCAGATCTCCCACACCAACGACACGATCCCGACACAGGCCGCATGACACAGCACAACGGATTCGACCCGCTTCATTCCCATGCCCAGCGCCTGCGTGGCGCGAGCATCCCTTCGTTGATCGCCGCCGAACCGGGCCGCGCACAATCGCTGGGGCTGCGGGTCGGTCCGTTGTACGTCAATTTCGCGCGGCAGAAATACGACCGCGCGGCGTTGGATGCACTGCTGCAGCTGGCCGCCGAGCGCGATGTCGCTGGCGGCTTCCAGCGGCTGTTCCGTGGTGAAACGGTCAATGTGACCGAAGGCCGTGCGGCGCTGCACACCGCGCTGCGCGGCGATGCCAGCGGCGCTCCGGTGGCCGGTGAGGCCTTCGCCACCGCCGCGCAGGTGCGCCAGCAGATGGGCGAGCTGATCGCCGCGCTGGAAGCAACCACTATCACCGATATCGTCAGCGTCGGCATCGGCGGCTCGGACCTGGGGCCGCGGCTGGTCGCCGATGCGCTGCGTCCGGTCTCCGGGGCGCGCTTCCGAGTGCATTTCGTGTCGAACGTGGACGGTGCCGCGATGCAGCGCACGCTCGCCACGCTGGACCCGGCGACCACGGCCGGCATCCTGATCTCCAAGACCTTCGGCACCCAGGAAACACTGCTCAACGGGCAGATCCTGCATGACTGGCTGGGCGGCAGCGAGCGCCTGTATGCGGTCAGCGCGAATCCGGAGCGTGCGGCCAAGGCCTTCTCGATCGCCGCCGGCCGCGTACTGCCGATGTGGGATTGGGTGGGCGGGCGCTATTCGCTGTGGTCGGCGGTCGGTTTCCCGATCGCACTGGCGATCGGCTTCACGCGCTTCGAGCAGCTGCTCGAGGGCGCGGCGCAGATGGACGAACACGTGCTCACCGCGCCGCTCGAACAGAACCTGCCGGTCCTGCATGCCCTGACCGATATCTGGAACCGCAACCTGCTCGGCCATGCCACGCATGCGGTGATGACTTATGACCAGCGCCTGGCGCTGCTGCCGGCCTACCTGCAGCAGCTGGTGATGGAAAGCCTGGGCAAGCGGGTGCAGCTTGATGGCAGCCCGGTTGCCAGCGACACCGTGCCAGTGTGGTGGGGCGGGGCCGGTACCGATGTGCAGCACAGCTTCTTCCAGGCGCTGCACCAGGGCACCAGCGTGATCCCGGCCGACTTCATCGGCTGCGTGCACAACGATGACCCGTACGTGGTCAACCACCAGGCGCTGATGGCCAACCTGCTGGCGCAGACCGAGGCGTTGGCCAATGGCCAGGGCAGCGAGGATCCGCACCGCGAGTATCCCGGTGGCCGCCCGAGCACGCTGATTCTGCTCGACGCACTGACTCCGCAGTCGCTGGGTGCCCTGATCGCCATGTACGAACACGCCGTGTACGTGCAGTCGCTGATCTGGAACATCAACGCCTTCGACCAGTTCGGCGTGGAGTTGGGCAAGCAGCTGGCCAGCCAGTTGCTGCCCGCGCTGCAGGGCCAGTCGCATGCGATCACCGATCCGGTGACGCTGGAGCTGCTGGGCCGGCTGACCGCCTGACCACCGCGTAGATCCGACCGTTGGCCGGCTAAAAGGGCAGGTAGAGCCGACCGTTGGTCGGCTATCGCGCGCAGCGCGCGGTGTTGATCGATGTGGCGAAGAGCAGCCGACCAACGGTCGACTCTACCGGTTGATGCGCCCGTGTTTGAGCAGCCGACCAACGGTCGGCTCTACCGATGCAGGTTCAGTGCGGGTAGGGCCGACTAAAAAGGCAGGTAGAGCCGACCGTTGGTCGGCTATCGCGCGCAGCGCGCGGTGTTGATCGATGTGGCGAAGAGCAGCGGACCAACGGTCGGCTCTACCGGTTGTTGCGGCCGGTGTTTGCGCGGCCAGCCCGCGCCCGGCCTTACCGGCTTGGGTCGCGCTCCGGGCTCGGCCGCTTGGCCAGCTTGCGCTGCAGCGAGCGCCGGTGCATGCCGAGCAGACGCGCCGCGGCGGACACGTTGCCGCCGGTTTCATGCATCGCCTGCTGGATGTGCTCCCACTGCAGCCGGCTGATCGGGGTCATCGCATCCGGCGGCTCCATGTCGCCATCGTCGGCCGGGCCATCGTCTTCTTCGCCGAGCGCACGCAGGATCATCGGCACCGTGGCCGGCTTGGGCAGATAGTCGTCCGCGCCGAGCTTGATCGCTTCCACCGCGGTGGCGATGCTGGCATAGCCGGTCACCAGCAGGATCCGCATGTCTTCGCGCAGGGCGCGCAGCGGCTGGATCAGCGCCAGGCCGGATTCGGTGCCGAGCTTGAGGTCGATCAGCGCGTAGGCCGGCGGCTGCTGCCGGGCCAGCAGCAGGGCCGAGGCGGTGTCGCTGGCGGTGACGGTTTCCAACCCTTTGCGGGCCAGGCTGCGCTGCAGCGTGCGCAGGTACAGTTCGTCGTCGTCGACCAGCAGGCCATGGCTGGCCTGGCCGGGCGCGGGGGTGAAAGCAGTCATGCGGAAGTCTCCCGTGGGGACAAGGGAAGGCGGAAGCCGACGCGGGTGCCGGCGCCATTGGCCGGGCGCATCCACAGCTCGCCGTCCAGGCGTTCGATGGTGGCGTGGGACAGGGCCAGGCCCACGCCCATGCCATCGGTCTTGCCGCTGTTGAACAAGGTGCCGGGCAGCACGGCCTGGCGGGCATCGAAGCCGTGGCCGTAGTCGCGCACTTCGCCGATCAGGTCATCGCCCTCGATGCGCAGCGACAGATCCACCTGCGGCCGGTCGGCCTTCTCACCCGCGTCGGCGGCATTGTTGAGCAGCACCATCAGCAGGTGCCCGATGCCCGGGTCCAGTGGCAGGGTGAGCGGGGCATCCTCATTGCGCTTCAGCGCGATGGTCGGACGCACCAGCCGCCACTGTTCCAGCACCTGCGGCAACGTCACCGCATCGCGGCCGGGTGCATCGCCGGCGGCCGGGCGGGCGAGGGCGAGCACCCGCTCCCGACACTGCACCAGCAGCTCGCGCAGGGTTTCCACGTCATCGCGGACCTCGCTGCTTTCGGTCTGGTCGGCGATATCGTCGGCGAGCAGGGTCATGGTCGCCAGCGGGGTATTGAGCTCATGCGCCACCGAGGCGGCATGGGTGGCCAGCGCGACGATGCCCTCATTGCGCACGAAGCGTTCGCGCAGCATGGCCAGCTCGCGTTCGCGCTGGCGCAGGGCGATCGCCAGTCGGGTCGCGAACACCAGCACCACCGTGGCCGACAGCAGGAAGTTGCAGACCACGCCCCACTGCTGCATCTGCGCACCGGTGAAATAGCCGCTCGGCAGCGGCAGGCCGAACACGCCGCTTGCTGCATAGCCGATCAGGCAGGCCGCGGCCACGGCGAGGGTCCAGCGCAGGGGCAGGGCGAGCGCAGCCAGTGCGATCAGGATCAGGAAGAGTGAGCCGAAGGGATTGGCGATCCCGCCGCTCCAGCCGACCATCCAGGTCAAGACGGTGACATCCACCAGGATGTGGCAGAACGCGGTGAGTGGTGCGGTGTCGGCATCGTGTACGCGCAGTTGCGCATACAGATTGAACAGGGCCAGTGCAGCCACGCCGGCCCAAAGCGGCAGCTGCGGCAACTCCAGGCCCAGTACCCAGGTGGCGACCAGGATCGTGGCGGCCTGGCCAGCCACGGCCAGCCAGCGCAGGCTGCACAGGGTGCGGAGGAAGGGGGCGTCGGTACCGGTCATGTGCGCACATCGTATGCGCTCCGGCCTGGACCTGCCTGCGACAATAGGCCGCATCCGGGGTAGGCGGCGCGCGCGGGGCGCTGAACATGAGTGCCAACCAACGCTGGGCACCTACCCGTGCGCTGGGCGCGCTAAAATAGGCGGATGCATGACGCCGTGACCCGACCGACCCAACCCGCCGACTCCGCCGTGTGGGCCCGCCGCCAGACCCAGCCCGTCCATATCGGCGGCGTGGTCGTGGGCGGGGGCCATCCCGTGGTGGTGCAGTCGATGACCAACACCGACACCGCCGATGTCGCCTCCAGCGTGAAGCAGGTCGCCGAACTGTGGCGCGCGGGCTCGGAGATGGTGCGGTTGACCGTCAACAATCCCGAGTCGGCTGCGGCCATCCCGCGGATCGTGGAGAAGCTGCAGATGATGGGGATCGATGTCCCCCTGATCGGCGACTTCCATTACAACGGCCACCAGCTGCTGACCCAGGAGCCGGCCTGCGCCGAAGCGCTGGCCAAGTACCGGATCAATCCGGGCAACGTCGGCTTCGGCAAGAAGAAAGACACGCAGTTCGCGCAGCTGATCGAGTTTGCGATCCGCTACAACAAGCCGGTCCGCATCGGCGCCAACTGGGGCTCGCTGGACCAGTCCCTGGCCGCGCGCCTGATGGACGAGAACAGCCAGCGCGCGCAGCCGTGGGATGCCGGGCGCGTGCTGCGTGAAGCGCTGATCCGCTCGGCGCTGGATTCGGCGGAGACCGCCGTGGAACTGGGCCTGCCGCGCGATCGCATCGTGCTGTCGGCCAAGGTCAGCGGCGTGCAGGAGCTGATCGCGGTGTACCGCGACCTGGCCCAGCGCTCGGATTTCGCGCTGCACCTGGGCCTGACCGAGGCCGGTATCGGCAGCAAGGGCATCGTCGCCTCGTCGGCGGCGCTGGCGGTGCTGCTGCAGGAAGGCATCGGCGACACCATCCGTATCTCGCTGACCCCCGAACCGGGCCAGTCGCGCACGGCCGAAGTGATCGTTGCCCAGGAGCTGCTGCAGACCACCGGGCAGCGTGCCTTCACCCCGCTGGTCACGGCCTGCCCCGGCTGCGGCCGGACCACCTCGGAGTTCTTCCAGGAGCTGGCCAAGGTCGTGCAGAACCACGTGCGCGAGAAGATGCCGCTGTGGAAGGTGAGCCACCCGGGTGCGGAGAACATGACCCTGGCGGTCATGGGCTGCATCGTCAACGGCCCGGGCGAATCGCGCCACGCCAATATCGGCATCTCGCTGCCGGGCACGGGTGAAACGCCGGCCGCGCCGGTGTTCGTGGATGGCGAAAAGACGGTCACCCTGCGTGGCGAGAACATCGCCCAGGACTTCGTCACGCTGATCGATGAGTACGTTGAACGCACCTATGTCCGAAGCGCCGGGTAAGCCGACGGTGCTGGCCACGCCGGAGCCGGCCGCCGGCGTCCGCCACTGGATGGGCCGCAACGCCTGGCGCTTCGTGCTGCTGTTCGTGGGCGTGTTGCTGCCGTTGGCGGGCTTCGTCGCCCTGGCCGATGAAGTGCACGAGCTGGAGGCGATCTACTTCGACGACCTGCTGTTGTGGAAGCTGCACGCCCTGCATTCGCCGGGCCTGGACCGGTTCTTCGTGCTGCTGTCCAAGCTGGGCTACGAGTGGTTCCTGATTCCGGCCGACGTGCTGGTCGTGGGCCTGCTTGCCTGGCGCAAACGCTGGCGCGAGGCCAGTTTCGTCGCGATCTGCTTTGCCGGCTCGGCCCTGTTGAACCTGGGCAGCAAGCGCTTCTTCCAGCGCGACCGGCCCAGCCTGTGGGAGTCCATCGCCCCGGAGAGCACCTTCAGCTTCCCCAGCGGCCATGCCATGGGCTCGATGACCCTGGCCGTCACGCTGGTGCTGCTGGCCTGGAACACCCGCTGGCGCTGGCCGGTGGCCCTTGCCGCGCTTGCTTTCGCGGTCCTGGTGAGCGTCTCGCGCATGTACCTGGGGGTGCATTACCCCTCCGATATCCTGGCCGGCTGGTGTGCCGCCCTGGTCTGGGTGGTAGGGTGCTTCCTGGTCATGTTCCGCCGCCGCCATCCGTGGCGGCATCGCCACTGAAACAAATACGGCGGTAAACTGGCCGAAAGCGGCATGAAAGCGGGCTGCACCCATAGGCTGCTCCATTGGATCAGGCAAGGGTGAGAGGCACAGGGGGAGGGCAGGACAGCATGTCTGTGATGCGCGGACCAGAACGCGATGATGGGGAACCCGGTTCCTTGTGATCGCCACATCCCGCGGCTAGGCTTGCCCCCGTTCACAGTGTTTGACGAGGTTGGCGGATGACGATTCGAGTGTATCTGGTGGACGATCATGCCCTGGTGCGTACGGGCATGAAGATGATCCTCTCCAATGAAACCGACATCGAGGTGGTCGGTGAGGCGGAGAGTGGCGAAGATGCGCTGCCGGATATCCGCCGCCTGCGGCCCGACGTCGTGCTGTGCGATCTGCACCTGCCGGGCGTGAGCGGCATGGAAGTCACCGAGCGCGTGGTCCGTGGCGATCACGGCACCCGCGTGGTGATCGTCTCCGTCCTTGAAGATGGCCCGATGCCCAAGCGCCTGCTCGAAGCCGGTGCTTCCGGCTACATCGGCAAGGCCTGCGATGCACAGGAACTGCTGCGCGCGGTGCGTGATGCCGCACTCGGCCGCCGTTACCTGGGCAACAGCATCGCGCAGAACCTGGCGCTGTCGAACGTGGAAGGCAACCATTCACCGTTCGACACCCTGTCCCCACGCGAACTGGAAGTGGCGCTGCTGCTCACCCAGGGCCTGCGCCAGGAAGACATCGCCAAGCGCCTGAGCCTGAGCGCGAAGACCGTCAATACGCACAAGGCCCGCCTGTTCGAGAAGATGGGCATCAACGACAACATCGCGCTGGCGCGCATGGCCAGCCAGTACGGCCTGGTGGATCCGGCACGCCCGATGTAACCCGCCTTCTGGCGGCGGATGGAAAAACGCCCGGGCATGCCCGGGCGTTTTCGTTCAGTGCGCGCGGACCCGCGCGACGATCTTCGCGGCCTGGGCCGCACTCTCGCGCACCTTGTCCCACTCGCCGCGCTCGATCCAACCGCCCGGCACCATCCACGAACCGCCGATGCAGACCACGTTCTTCTGCTCCAGGTACTCGGCTGCCGTGTCTTCGGTGATGCCACCGGTCGGGCACAGCTTCAGATCCGGGATCGGACCGGCCAGACCCTTGATCATCGCCAGCCCACCCACGGCCGAGGCCGGGAACAACTTGCACACCCGGAAGCCGCGCGCATACAGCGCCAGCATTTCCGTCGGCGAGGCCGCACCCGGCACCACCGGCAGCGGTGCCTGCGCCAGCGCATCGGCCATGTGCGCCGGCGTACCCGGCGTGACCAGGAAATCCGCACCCGCATCGATCGACTGCTGCATCTGCTCCACGGTCAACACCGTGCCCGCACCCACCACCACATCCGGCAGCTCGCGCTTGAGCATGGCGAGCGCGTCCATCGCCACCGGCGTACGCAGCGTCAGCTCGATCGCCGGCAGCCCGCCCTCCAACAACGCCGCGCTGACCGCACGGGCCTGATCCAGCGTATGCACCGTCACCACCGGCAGAATGCCGGCGGCCTTCAACAGGGTTTCAGCGCGTTTCTGATGCTCGACGATGCTCATGCGTTTTCAATCCTTATTCCAAAAAGTACGACGCCAACAACGCGCCGATAAGTGTCGGGAGGCAGCGGGATGGCCCCAACCAGGACCGTTACAGCGCCATGGATGGCGCTGACGAGCCCCCATGGATGGGTTCACGGCGCGTCCTGGTTGGGGCCATCCCGCTGCCTCAACCAGAACATCCGGCCGCCGCGTTTGCGTCAGCTCACGCGTCCTTACCCTCATGCGGCGCATCCGCCGCCGCGGCATCATGCCCAAGCTCGTACTCCGCATCGTAATTCCAGATGCTGCCGTCATCGGCCGCCGGCCCGCACGAAATCGACATCGCGCCCTGATCGGCAGGACCCACCAGGCGGCGGCTCATCGCGAACAGATTGCGGCCCAGATCATGCGCCGCCGGTGCGGTGTTCGGCGCCGGCTCACGTGCCGCGAACTCGGCCGCATCCACCAACAGCTCCAGCGTGCCGGCCTCACCATCCAGACGGATGATGTCGCCCTCGCGCACACGTGCCAGCGGACCGCCACGCGAGGCTTCCGGGGTCATGTGGATCGCCGCCGGGAACTTGCCCGACGCGCCCGACAGACGACCGTCGGTAACCAGCGCCACGCGACGGCCCTGGTTCTGCAGCAGGCCCAGCAGCGGCGCCAGCGAATGCAGCTCCGGCATGCCGTTGGAGCGCGGACCCTGGTAACGGACCACCGCCACGAAATCGTGCGGCAGCACACCGGCAGCGTGCAGCTTGTTGAGGACCTGCGGCGCATCGACCACCACCGCCGGCGCTTCGATCGTGCGGAACTCCGGCTTCACCGCCGACAGCTTGATCAGCGAACGGCCGAGGTTGCCGCGCAGCAGGCGCAGGCCGCCCTGGGATTCGAACGGATTGGCCACGCCACGCACCACATCCGGATCGGCGCTCTCGCGCACACCGTCGATGTAGGTCAGCTTGCCGTCGCGCAACGCCGGCTCCTGGCCGTACTGCGGCATGCCGCCTTCGGCCACGGTCTGCAGGTCGGCGTGCATCAGGCCGGCCTCCATCAGCTCACGGAACACGAACGCGGTGCCGCCCGCGGCAGCGAAGCGGTTCACGTCGGCTTCGCCGTTCGGATAGACGCGGGCCAGCAGCGGGATCAGCTGCGAGAGCTGGTCCATGTCGTCCCAGGTCAGCACGATGCCGGCCGCACGCGCCACTGCGATCCAGTGGATGGTGTGGTTGGTCGAGCCGCCGGTGGCCATCAGGGTGACCACGGCGTTGACGATCGCGCGTTCGTCGATCAAGCGGCCGAGCGGTCGGAAGTCGTCGCCCAGCGCGCTGATCTCCAGCGCACGCACAGCTGCCTGGCGGGTCAGTGCATCGCGCAGCGGCGTATCCGGATTGACGAACGAGGCGCCCGGCATCTGCACGCCCATCGCCTCGAGCAGGGTCTGGTTGGAGTTGGCGGTGCCATAGAAGGTGCAGGTGCCGGCGCCGTGGTACGAGGCGGCTTCGGCTTCCAGCAGTTCTTCGCGGGTCGCCTGGCCGGCCGCATAGCGCTCGCGCACTTCGGCCTTCTGCTTGTTCGGAATGCCCGGGGTCATCGGGCCGGCCGGCAGGAAGATCGCCGGCAGGTGGCCGAAAGCGAGCGCACCGATCAGCAGGCCCGGCACGATCTTGTCGCAGACGCCGAGGTAGACGCTGGCATCGAACATGTCATGGCTCAGGCCGATCGCGGTTGACTGGGCGATCACATCGCGCGAGAACAGCGACAGCTCCATGCCGCCGCGGCCCTGGGTGACGCCGTCGCACATCGCCGGCACGCCACCGGCAACCTGTGCGGTCGCGCCGAGTTCGCGCGCGGTTTCGCGCAGGATCTCCGGGTAGTGCTCGAACGGCTGGTGCGCCGAGAGCATGTCGTTGTACGCGGTGATGATGCCCAGGTTGGGCGTCACGCCGCCGCGCAGGCGCGACTTGTCGGTCGGGCCGCACGCGGCGAACCCGTGGGCGAGGTTGCCGCAGCTCAGGCGCGAACGGAACGGACCGTCGCGCAGCGCCGCGTCGACACCGGCCAGGTAGGCGGCGCGCGAGGCGACGCTGCGCTGGACGATGCGCTCGGTGATGGCATGGAGTTTGGGATGCAGGCTCATTGGCTACCGGCTATGAGAAGGCGAACGGAACAACACCGGGGCAACTCAGTCACACCAGTGGACGCGCAGTTTCGCGCCGTCGAGATCGATCGCGTTGAGGATGGGATACAGCTGCGGATTGTTGCTTTCCAGCGCGTGCTTGAGCACTTCCAGCTTCTGCTTGCCACGCAGCAGCAACAGGCGCTGGCGGCTCTGCTTCAGGCCGTGCGGCGTGAGGGTGATGCGCAGCGGCCACTGGTTCGCACCGGGGCAGCCGGTGGCATCCAGCGCCGCGTAGGGCAGGGTGCTTTCCAGTGCGCGGTTCAAATCCTTCGAACCCGGGAACAGCGAGGCGGTGTGGCCGTCATTGCCCATGCCCAGCACGCTCACGCAGGGCCGCTGGCTGTGCCGGGCCTGCAGGTTGGCGCTGTAGACGCACTCGGGCAGCGGCTTGCCGACCCGCACCAGCGGATCGAAATGCGCGCCTTCAGCACGGGTGAGAAAGCTCTCCTTCACCAGCCATGCATTGCTGTCGCGATCCTGCGGCGAGAGCCAGCGCTCATCGACCAGGCTCACTTCCACCCGGTCCCATTGAACGTCCAGCTCGGCCAGTGCCTGGTAGATCGGCGCCGGCGTGGTGCCGCCGGAGAGCAGCATGCGCGCCCGGCCGAACTCGGCGATGTCGCGGTTGAGCTCGGCGGCCATTTCGGCGGCCACGGCCTCGATCCAGCCATCGGCATCGCCATGGCGGATCAGGGTGAAACGATCGGACGTATCCAGGGTATTCATGCGGTGCCTCCCGGCAGATCGCGTTCCACATCCGCCGCATACGCGGCCGCGCCGAGCAGGCCGGGGCTGGGGTGCATCACCGCCAGTGACGGCACCTTGGACATGATCGAAGAGAAGCGGCCCTTGTGTTCAAAGCGCTGGCGGAAGCCGGAGTGCTGCAGCGAATCGAGCATCTTCGGCACCAGGCCGCCGGTCAGGAACACGCCATCCCAGGCGCCCTGCATCAGCACCAGGTCACCGGCGATCGCGCCGAACACCGCACAGAACACATCCACGGTCCGCATCGCCTGCGGGTCGCCATGCAGCGCACGCGCGGTGACGTCCACCGGCTGCAGCTGGCCCGGATCGATGTCGGCCATCTCGCACACGGCGCGATGGATGTTGACCAGGCCGGGTCCGCAGATCAGGCGCTCGTTGGAGACACGGCCGAACTGTTCGGACAGGATTTCCAGGATGCGGATCTCTTCCGGCGTCCCGGGCGGGAAGCTGACGTGGCCACCCTCGGTTTCCAGCGGATAGCAGCGGCCGTGGCGCAGGATCAAGCCGCCCACGCCCAGCCCGGTGCCGGGGCCGATCACCGCGTAGTTGCGCGGCTGGCCCGGCTTGCCCGGCACCCACGCCGCGCCGCCGACCTGGATCACATCGTGCGGCTGCAGCAGCGAGATCGCCATCGCCTGGGCGGCGAAGTCGTTGATCAGGTGCAACTCATCGAAGCCGAGCATGTGCGCGGTGCGCATGCGCGAGATCACCCACGGGTGATTGGTGATGCGCGCTTCGTCACCGTCCACGCGGCCGGCCACGGCGAACACGCCGCGCTTGGCTTCCGCGCCGATCTGTTCGAGATAGTGCCGTGCGGCCTCGCCCAGTGAAGGGAACTCAGCGACGGCGAATTCGCGGATGCTGTCCTGCTGCAGTGGCGCGGCCAGCGAGGTGTCGGCGAGCGCGAAGCGAGCGTTGGTACCGCCGATATCCGCGACGAGGACCGGCTGGGACAACACCGTCATGCCTGGCCACCACGGGCAGCGTCGGCGTCGGCATCGGCGGGCAGGAAGCCGGCCGCTTCTTCCGGACCCCATTCACCGGCCGGGTAGGGCTGCAGCGGCAGCTTGGCTTCCTTCCATGCGTCGCTGACGCTGTCGATCCAGGCCCAGGCCGCGCGCACTTCGTCATCACGCACGAACAGCGCGTGGTTGCCGTTGAAGGCATCCAGGAACAGGCGCTCGTAGGCGATGCGGCGGTGCAGGCCGGTGGGTACGGACAGTTCCAGTTCCAGCGGGTGCAGTTCCAGCGCGCCCCATTCCGGGCCGGCCAGCGAACTCATCAGGCCCAGCTCGATGTTTTCCTGCGGCTGCAGCTGGAAGGTGATCCGGTTCGGGGTGGCGTTGCCGCGGTGCGGTCGTTCGAACAGCCAATGGGTGACCGGCTTGAGCGTGACCACCACGCGGGTGGTGCGCTCGGCCAGGCGCTTGCCGGTGACCAGATGGAACGGCACGCCGGACCAGCGCCAGTTGTCGATATGCGCGGTGACGCCGGCGAAGGTTTCCACATCGCTGCCTTCCGGCGGCTGGTAGGCCTGCGCGGGCTGGCCATTGATGGTGCCGGCGGTGTAGCGGCCACGCACGCTGTCACGCGCGGCGTGCTTGGCATCGAGCGGGCGCAGGGCGCGCAGCACCTTGACCTTCTCATCGCGGATGCGATCGGCTTCCAGCGAGGCCGGCGGCTCCATCGCGACCAGGCACAGCAGCTGCAGGATGTGGCTCTGGACCATGTCGCGCAGCGCACCGGAGCGGGCGTAATACGCATCGCGGCCGTCCACGCCCTCGCTCTCGGCGACCAGGATATGCACCGATTCGATGTAGTTGCGGTTCCAGACCGCCTCGAGCAGCGTGTTGCCGAAGCGCAGCGCGATCAGGTTCTGCACCGCGGCCTTGCCCAGGTAGTGATCCAGGCGGAACACGCGGTCTTCGTCGATCCACTGGCCGATGGTGGAGATGATCTCCTCGGCGCTGGCGCTGTCGCTGCCGATCGGCTTTTCCAGCATCAGCCGGTGCGGTGCGGCCAGGGCGCCGCCCTTGGCCAGGCCTTCGCAGGTGGAGATGTACAGGCCCGGCGGGATCGCCAGGTAGCTCACGCACTTGCGGTCGACCAGGTCATGGACCGATTCGGCCACGGACTCGGGATTGCGCAGATCCACCGAACGGTAGTCGATGCGCTGCAGCAGCGAGTGGATGTCGTCCTGGCTGGCCATGGGCATGGCCTGCTGCAGGCGCGGGCGCAGGATCTCGCGGAAGGCCTCGGTATCGTGCGGCGACAGCGCCAGCGCACGGACCTTGAAGTCTTCGGGGAGCAGGCCGTCGCCCAGCAATCGCAGCAGCGAGGGGAACAGATAGCGCTGGGCCAGGTCACCTGTGGCGCCAAACAGGAAGAGGGTGTCGTGCATCGCTCGAGTTTCAGATCCGGGTGACATCGTTGTCAATCGCTTCTCGTCTATGTTCTCGGGGGTCGGGCGGGGTCCGTTGTCTGCTTGTTGCAGGTGCAGCACGCCCCATGGATTCCGCCCGGCATGATGGCCTGCCGACCGGGTGTCGTGGGAGATATCGCATCCTCCCCGGCATCCCGATCACGGCCGACCATCGGATAGTGCCACGTGAAAACGTTTACATGGCAGAATGCGCAGACTGTATTCGATTGCAGTGGTCGCCGTCATGCGGCACCACGCCATCGACCTGCCATCGGGAGGGCCGAAGGCAGTTCCGCATAACAGCCCGGAGACCGGGCGGACTGGAATGGTGATATGGCAAAAGTGCAGTTGCAGGGCGTTCGCAAGGTCTACGACAACGGTCAGGTGGCCGTGCAGGGCGCGACCTTCGAAGTGGCCGATGGTGAATTGATGGTGCTGGTGGGGCCGTCGGGGTGTGGCAAGTCCACACTGCTGCGCATGGTCGCCGGCCTGGAGGAGATCAGTGGCGGCACGCTGACCATCGGCGAGCGCGTGGTCAACGACGTGGCGCCGAAAGATCGTGACATCGCCATGGTGTTCCAGAGCTACGCGCTCTACCCGCACATGACCGTGGCCGAGAACCTGGCCTTCGGCCTGAAGCTGCGCGGCCACGACAAGGCGACGATCAGCAAGCGGGTCAGCGAGGCGGCCGAAACGCTGGGCCTGACCGACATGCTCGACAAGCTCCCCAAGGCGATGTCCGGCGGCCAGCGCCAGCGCGTCGCGCTGGGCCGCGCCCTGGTGCGTGAGCCGGCGGTGTTCCTGCTGGATGAGCCGCTCTCCAACCTGGATGCGAAGCTGCGCCACAGCGTGCGTACGGAAATCGCGCAGCTGCACCGCAAGCTCGGCACCACGATGATCTACGTGACCCACGATCAGGTGGAAGCGATGACCCTGGGCCAGCGCATCGTGGTGCTCAAGGACGGCGTGATCCAGCAGATCGATACCCCGATGGCGCTGTATGACCGTCCGGCCAACCTGTTCGTGGCCGGCTTCCTCGGCAGCCCGGCGATGAACGTGCTGCGCGGCACCCTGCAGCGCACCGACAGTGGCTATGCCGTGCAGGACACCGGGCTGACCGCGCCGCTGGGCCAGGCCCGGATCGATCAGGCGTGGGTCGGCAAGGCGATCGCCGTGGGCGTGCGCCCGGAGCATCTGCAGCCGGCCGCCGCCGGGGATGCGACCGCGTTCGAGGCGATGATCGATGGCATCGAGCCGGTCGGCAACGAGATCTTCGTCAACATGACCAGTGGCGGCCAGCCGTTGGTGATGCGCGTGGCGCCGCAGGCGTTGCCCTCGGTGGGCGAGCCGATCCGTGTGGCGATCCACCCGCAGGGCCTGCATTTCTTCGATGCAGAGACCGGCGAGCGGTTGAACGACGCGTAACACGCGGCCGGGTTACGGGGTTGCCGGCCAGCGGCCGGCACTACCCGTGCCCGAATCCGGCAGTGCCACCAGATCCGGCAGTGCCACGAGATCCGGCAGTGCCACCAGATCCAGTAGTGCCACCAGATCCGGTTGTGCCGGCCGCTGGGCGGCTCCCCGTACACCCATCAACGTTCATGGCGTGCCGCATCGATCAACGGTCGATGCCTACCGGGTCTACCGCGCCAGACCGTCCAGCAAGGGCAGGTGAGCGGCCTGGACCCCGCCGACGCTCAACGGCTCCGGCGCGATCTCCAGCGGCAGTACCGCCAGGGCCAGGTCACCGGCCACCGACGCGACCGTGCCGATCGCCGCCTCGTTCTGATGTACCTGCGTGCCGCTGGTCGTGCCCTCCACGACCCGCAGCAGCTGCAGGGCGCGCTTGGCCTTGCCCAGGAAATGGGTGCGGGCCACGATTTCCTGGCCCGGGTAGCAGCCCTTCTTGACGCTGTACCCGTTCAGGCGGTCCAGCCCCAACTGCTGTGGCGTCCACTGCTCGCGCTGATCGGCGTCCAGTCGCGGCAGCCCGTAGCGCAGGTCGGACTGGCGCCAGGCCAGCGCGATATCCGCACTGTCGGCCGCAGCGGCCACGGCATCGGCCGCGCCGATCCGCAGGCTGCGCGGAAGCACATCGCTGCCGAGGTCCAGTTCGAGGTTTTCGCCGGCAAGTTGCGCAATCGCGGCCCCGGAGGCCGCTTCCGGCGCGGTGAAGCTCGCCACCACGGCCAGGTCGTTGCGCACCTCGATCCGGACCTTGCGGCGGAATACAAAACGCTGCAACTGCGACGCAATCGCATCGGCGTCGCCGTCGGCGAGCAGCAGCACGATGCGCTCCTCCTCCAGCCGCAACAGCTGGAACACAGCAATGGTGCGGCCCTTGGCCGTCAGCCAGGCACTCCACTGCCAATGCCGCAGGGGCAGGGCGGTGACGTCGCTGGAGAATTGGGCATGGGCAAAGGCGGCCGCATCGGCACCGCTGAGACTGAGCAGCTGGTGACCGGGGAGGCGCGAAAAGCCGGCGAAATCGGAGGGCAGGTTGTCAGGCACGTGAACGGGGTCTAAAATTTGTGCGTTGCGAGAACACCCATGATAGGCCAAACAACCCCCACTCCAGATTCTGAAGCTGAAGGCACGCTGGTACCGGAGGAGCAACCGCTCCCCGCGACGCCGGCAGTGCCTTTGGAAATCGGCGGCCGCGGCGGACTTGATCCGGTGCGGTACGGAGATTGGGAAAAAAACGGACGCTGCATCGATTTTTGATCAGCATTGAGCCAACGCGGCATTGCGCCGCCCAGCCGAGATAACGAGCCCAGCGAATGGCCGCCAGAGAACGTCCCCTTTCCCCGCACCTTCAGGTGTATCGCTGGCAGATTCAGATGGCCACCTCGATCCTGCATCGAGCGACCGGCATCTTTCTGTCTGTTGGAGCCCTGATCATTGCCGGCGGCCTGCTCGCCCTGATGATGGGTCCTGAATCCTGGAACTGCTTCACCGGCCAGGCCGGTAGCTGGTACGGCAAGCTCTTCCTGTTCGCCTGGACCTGGTCCTTCGCCTACCACCTGTGCAATGGCATCCGCCATATCGTGCAGGACTTCGCGATCGGCTTCTCCATCCCCGCCTTCGTGCGCAGCAGCTGGGTCTCGGTGTTCGCCAGCCTGGTGATCACCGCCCTGATCTGGGCCTATGTCTTCATGGGAGCGGCCGCATGAACAAGTACCGTACCCCGCTGAAGAACGTGCGTGGCCTGGGCGCCGCCAAGACCGGCACCGAGCACTTCGTGATGCAGCGCCTGACCGCCACCGCGCTGGTCGGCCTGAGCATCTGGTTCCTGGTGTTCGTGCTGAGCCTGATCGGCGCCGATTACGTGACCGCCACCGACGCGGTGTCCAAGCCGTGGAACGCGGTGCTGCTGGTCGGCTTCCTGGTCGCGATGTTCTGGCATGCCCAGCTCGGCCTGCAGGTCGTGCTGGAAGACTACATCCACAATTCGCTGCTGGCCCTGGCGCTGCAGACCACGGTGAAGTTCATCGCCGTGCTCGGCGGGATCGTCAGTGTTTTTGCGGTCGCCCGCATCGCGCTCGGCGTCGCCTGAGTCCAGGCACCAAGACAGGAATCCAGATTAGATGTCCGCTTACAAGATTACGGAACACAAGTACGACATGGTCGTGGTCGGCGCCGGCGGTGCTGGCCTGCGCGCCACGTTCGGTCTTGCCGCCAAGGGCCTGCAGACGGTCTGCCTGACCAAGGTCTTCCCGACCCGTTCGCACACCGTGGCCGCGCAGGGCGGTATTTCCGCCGCGCTGGGCAACATGGGTGAAGACGACTGGCGCTACCACTTCTTCGACACCATCAAGGGCTCGGATTGGCTGGGTGACCAGGACGCCATCGAGTACATGTGCCGCGAAGCGATCCCGGCCATCATCGAGCTGGAACACTACGGTGTGCCGTTCAGCCGTACCGAAGAAGGCAAGATCTACCAGCGCCCGTTCGGCGGCATGACCACCAAGTACGGCGAAGGCCCGTCCGCGCAGCGCACCTGCGCCGCGGCCGACCGTACCGGCCACGCCATGCTGCACACGCTGTACCAGCAGTCGCTGGCGCACAACGCGCGCTTCATGATCGAGTACTTCGCCCTCGACCTGATCTTCGATGACGAAGGCGTCTGCCGCGGCGTGCTCGCGCTGGACATGGCCGACGGCTCGCTGCACCTGTTCCGCGCCCATGGCGTGGTGCTGGCCACCGGCGGCTACGGCCGCGCCTACTTCAGCGCCACCTCGGCCCACACCTGCACCGGCGACGGCGGCGGTCTGGTCATGCGTGCCGGCCTGCCGATGCAGGACATGGAGTTCGTGCAGTTCCACCCGACCGGTATCTACGGCGCGGGCTGCCTGATCACCGAAGGCGTGCGTGGCGAAGGCGGCATCCTGCGCAACAGCAACGGCGAGCGCTTCATGGAGCGCTATGCACCGCACTACAAGGATCTGGCCTCGCGCGACGTGGTGTCGCGCTCGATGACCATCGAGATCCGCGAAGGCCGCGGCGTCGGCGAGCACAAGGATCACATCCTGCTCGACCTGACCCACCTCGGCCCGGGCGTGATCGACGACAAGCTGCCGGGCATCGCTGAAAGCGCCCGCATCTTCGCCGGCGTGGACGTGCACAAGCAGCCGATCCCGGTCATCCCGACCGTGCACTACAACATGGGCGGCATCCCGACCAACTACCACGGCGAAGTCGTGCGCAAGGTCGGCGACAACCCCGATGCGGTCGTGCCGGGCCTGTACGCCATCGGCGAAGCGGCCTGCGTGTCCGTGCACGGCGCCAACCGCCTGGGCTCGAACTCGCTGCTGGATCTGGTCGTGTTCGGCCGTGCGGTGGCCAACCGCTGCGCCGACACCATCAAGTCCGGCGCACCGCACAAGACCCTGCCGTCCGATGCCTGCGACAAGGCCCTGGGCCTGCTCGACAAGCTGCGTTACGCCAACGGCGACACCCCGACCTCGGTCATCCGCGATCGCATGCAGCGCACCATGCAGAACGACGCGGCGGTGTTCCGTACCAGCAAGACGCTGGAAGAGGGCTGCACCAAGATGGCCGAGATCTTCGACTCCTTCCAGGACGTCAAGGTCTCCGACCGTTCGCTGGTGTGGAACTCGGACCTGATCGAAACCTACGAGCTGAACAACCTGCTGCTCAACGCGGTGGCGACGATCAACTCGGCCGAACAGCGCAAGGAAAGCCGCGGCGCGCATGCGCATGAGGACTTCCCGGACCGCGACGACGTCAACTGGCAGAAGCACACGCTGGTCAACGTCGACGAGAACGGCAAGTGCGAGTTCGACTACCGTCCGGTCCACATGTACACGCTGAGCAAGGACGTGGACGTCGTCCCGCCCAAGCCGCGCGTTTACTAAGAGACCTGCGGCATGACCTCCGTCCACGCAGCGCTCGCCACCGCCACCTCCCGCACGGGTGGGGTGGTGCGTGCGCCGCGGGCCGGTGGTGTCGACTTCCTCATCTTCCGTGCTACCCGCGCCTGCTCTGCAGCGCGAGCCGCCTGAGCCAACGAGAACAGCCATGGCCGAGTTTTCCCTCCCCAAGAATTCCAAGATCGGAAAGGGCAAGCACTTCCCCGCCCAGACCGGTGCGAAGAACACCCGCACCTTCAAGATCTACCGCTGGAGTCCCGACGACGACAGCAATCCGCGCACCGATACGTATGAGATCGATCTGGACGCCTGCGGCCCGATGGTCCTGGACGCGCTGATCAAGATCAAGAACGAGATCGATCCGACCCTGACCTTCCGCCGTTCGTGCCGCGAGGGCATCTGCGGTTCGTGCGCGATGAACATCGACGGCACCAACACGCTGGCCTGCACCCGCGCGATTGCCGATTGCGGCAAGGCTGAAGTGCCGATCTACCCGCTGCCGCACATGAGCGTGGTCAAGGATCTGGTGCCGGACCTGACCCACTTCTACGCGCAGTACGCCTCGATCAAGCCGTGGATCCGTACCCAGACCCCGCCGCCGCCGGATCGTGAGCGCCTGCAGTCGCCGGAAGACCGCAAGAAGCTCGATGGCCTGTACGAGTGCATCCTGTGCGCCTGCTGCTCGACCAGCTGCCCGAGCTACTGGTGGAACGGCGAGCGTTACCTGGGCCCGGCCATCCTGCTGCAGGCCTACCGCTGGATCATCGACTCGCGCGATGAAGACACCGGTGCGCGCCTGGACGAGCTGGAAGACCCGTTCAAGCTGTACCGCTGCCACACCATCATGAACTGCTCGCGGACCTGCCCGAAGGGCCTGAACCCGGCGCTGGCCATTGCCGAGATCAAGAAGCTGATGATGGCGCGTCGCGCCTGATCCACGTATGTCCTGTAGAGCCACGCCATGCGTGGCTTCGCAGAAAAAGATCGAAACAGTAGAGCCACGCCATGCGTGGCTTTGCAGAAAAAGATCGAAACGGTAGAGCCACGCCATGCGTGGCTTTGCAGAAAAAGATCGAAACGGTAGAGCCACGCCATGCGTGGCTTTGCCTTATCTGGAAACGCAGAAAATGGACGAAGCAACTGAACTGAAAAAGCTGCGCTGGCGTTGCCGCCGCGGCATGCGCGAGCTGGACCAGCTGTTCGGCCGTTATCTGGACCGTTGCTGGCTGCAGGCACCGACAGACGAGCGCGAGGTTTTCCTGTTCCTGCTCGAGAGCGAGGACGATAAGTTGTGGCGCTGGTTCATGGGTTACGAGGAGTGCCCGCATGCAGCGCCCGCCGCCCTCATCGCCCGGATCCGCGCCCTTCCAGCGTGAGTGGTATCCCTCGCGCTGGCAGTGCCGCGCGCTGATCGCCATGGGCGCTGTGATGCCCTGGGCAGTGTGGGCGACCGATCTGCCCGCGCCGTGGGGCGTGCCGCTGGGCATGGTGGCGATGGCCGGCACCTGGTGGGAGGCGTGGCGATATGCGCGCCGCCCGGGCTGCGTCTTCGTGATTCCGGCGGACGAAGACCCGGTGCAGGTTGATGGCGAGCCGGTCGAGGCGCTGCAGATGCGGTGCCGCGGCCCGCTGGTGCAGCTGGGGTGGCGCCAGGACGGCCGCCGCCATTGGCGCCTGTTCTGGCCCGATACCCTTCCCCCGGGGCAGGCACGTGAACTGCGACTAGCCGTCCGGGCACACTGCATTTCCCGTTCACCCCCTGCAGTGGCACCATAGCCTGAATTGTCCGGCGTACCTGCATGTTCAAACCCATACCTGTCTCGATTGGCCTGCGCTACCTGCGCGCCAAACGCCGCAACGGCTTCATCTCCTTCATCTCCATGGCCTCGATCCTCGGCATTGCCCTGGGCGTGACCGTGCTGATCACCACGCTGGCGGTCATGAGCGGTTTCCAGAAGGAAATCCGCGATCGCCTGCTGCAGATGACCGCGCATACCACCATCACCACCGACGGCGCCCCGATGGCCGATTGGGCGCATGCGGTGGAGGTGGCCAAGAAAGATCCGCGGGTTGCCGGCGCGGCGCCGTACATCGAAATCCAGGCCATGCTCAGCGGTCCCCGCGTGCAGGGCGCCATCGTGCAGGGCATCGACCCGGCGCTGGAGCCGAACGTCTCGGTGATCAACCAGAAGGTCAAGAAAGGCAGCTTCGACAGCCTGACCGCGGGCAGCTACAACCTGCTGGTCGGCCAGGAACTGGCGATCTACCTCGGTGTCGGCGTCGGCGATACCGTGCTGGTCACGTTGGCCGAAGTGCAGGGCACGCCGATCGGCGCGATCCCGCGCATGAAACGCTTCACCGTGAGCGGCATCTTCGAAGCCGGTTACAACGAGGTCGACCGCGGCGTGGCCTACGCCAACATGGCCGATCTGGAAAAAGTACTGCGCATCGATGGCGTCACCGGTGTGCGCCTGAAACTGCATGACATGGACAAGGCGCTGGAGGTCGGCGTCGATCTGGCCCACAACCTGACCGGTGCCTACCGGGTCAGCGACTGGACCCAGCAGAACGCCAACCTCTACCACTCGCTGCGCATGGAGAAGGTGGTGATGGGCATCCTGCTCTCGCTGATCATCGCCATGGGCGCGTTCAACCTGGTCTCCTCGCAGGTGATGCTGGTCACCGACAAGCAGGCCGACATCGCGATCCTGCGCACCCTGGGCCTGACCCCGGGCGGCGTCATGCAGGTGTTCATGGTGCAGGGCTCGCTGATCGGCATCTTCGGTACCGTGCTCGGCGTGATCGGTGGCATCACCCTGACCTTGAACCTGGAGCGCATCCTCGGCGCGATCGAGACGCTGTTCAACGTCAAGCTGCTGCCGGAGGACGTTTACTACATCACCGGCCTGCCGACCGACATGCAGACCCCGGACATCATCGTGATCACCGCCGTGGCGCTGGTCATGAGCTTCCTTGCCACCCTGTATCCCGCCTGGCGCGCGGCACGTACCCAGCCGGCGGAGGCCCTGCGTTATGAATGAAGCACTCACCCTGGGCCAGGAAGTCATCCGCGCCGAAGCGCTGGCCAAGACCTATGCCGAAGGCCGCATGCAGACCCCCGTGTTCAACGGGCTGGACCTGCGCGTGGCGGCCGGCGAGACCGTGGCCATCATCGGCGCTTCCGGCGCCGGCAAAAGCACCCTGCTGCATCTGCTCGGTGGCCTGGATACGCCGACGGCGGGCGAGGTCTACGTGGCCGGCCAGCGCATGTCCGGCCTGTCCGACAGCCAGCGCGGCCAACTGCGCAACCGCGCGCTCGGCTTCGTCTACCAGTTCCATCATCTGCTGCCCGAATTCACCGCGCTGGAAAACGTGATGATGCCGGTGCTGCTGGGTGGCGAAGAAGTGGTTGACGCGCGCACCCGTGCGCAGGCGCTGCTGGAATCGGTCGGCCTGGGCCATCGCCTGGACCACAAGCCGGGCGAGCTGTCCGGCGGTGAACGCCAGCGTGCGGCCGTCGCCCGCGCCTTGGTCAACCGCCCGGCCTGCGTGCTCGGTGATGAGCCGACCGGCAACCTGGATGACAAGACCGCCGCGACCGTGTTCGAGCTGATGCTCGAGCTCAACCGCGCGCACCACACCAGCCTGGTGCTGGTGACCCACGACCGCTCCCTGGCGCGCAAGCTGGACCGCGTGCTGGAGTTGCGCGAAGGGAGGCTGCACAGCCTGGCGCACAGCGAGGTCTGAGCAGGCAGCAGCGCCTGCCTGGGCGCTGAACACCCGGCGGGTTCCTCTCGCCGGGACCACGCCGGGCGGCGCATGATCGGCGCACAGTCCCCAGCAGGAGGCGTCATGAAGCAGACCCTTGCCATCGCGGCCCTGTGCCTTGGGCTGGCCGCGTGCGCCAGTACCGGCCGCCTATCCACCGCGCAGAAGCTCGATCTCTACCGCGCCCACGCCGGGCCGCCGCAGCAGGACATGCCGCTGTACGGCTCGCTGTCGGGCTGGACGGCTCTCGGCGACAGTGCGCTGGCGGTCTGGACGCGCCCGAGCGAGGGCTATCTGCTGGATCTGGCCGGACCGTGCCAAGGGTTGGACTACGCCTCGGCGATCGGCCTGACCAGCCGGATCGGGCGCGTTTCGTCACGCTTTGACAAGGTGCTGGTGCGCGACCCGACGGCCGGCCCGGTGAATCTGCCGTGCTTCATCAGCAGCATCCGCAAGCTGGATACCAAGGCGTTGCGGGCGTCCGAGCAGGAGCTGCGCCAGGCGCAGGTGCAGGAGCGCGAAGAAGGCCAGCAGGCGCCGACCCCGTAGTGCCGGCCGCTGGCCGGCAACCGGATCCCGACCATCCCGACCGCTGGTCGGTATCACCGGCGATCACGCCTCCGGTACGAACCCGGCCGGCTTCTCCGCGCCACCGCTGAACAGGTATTTCACCAGCTCTTCTTCCAGGAACGCGCGGTGCTTGGGATCGCGCGGCGACAGCCGGTTTTCATTGATCAGCATGGTCTGGTGCGCCAGCCACGCGGCCCACGCCGGCTTGCCGATGTGGTTGAAGATGCGCTGGCCCAGTTCGCCGGGGTAAGGCACGAAGTCCAGGCCTTCGGCGTCGCGTTGTTCGTACTGGCAGAAAACGGTGCGGGGCATAGCGTTACTCGTTGTCTTGGGATGTTGCTGCGCGCCGCATTGTACGGCGCTTGGGCTGAGCGGGCGGTGCACCCGTTTCCAGCAGCTTGCGGATCGGCGCGGGCAGGCCGAGCGTGGCCAGTTCCTCGGCGGCGACCCAGCGCCGCCCTGCATCGTTGCCGCGCGCGCCCTGTACGGTTGCCACCAGCACCTGCAGATGCAACCGGTAGTGGCTGAAGGTGTGTTCCAGCAGCGGCAGCGGCTCGGCATCGTCCAGCGAGCCGTCGATGTGCGCGTCGAACCAGTCCTGCAGGGCGATCCCGCTGTCGGCCTGGGGCAGGGTCCATAGCTGCGCCCAGATGCCGGTGTCCGGCCGTTTCTGCAGTAGTACGCGGCCGCGTGCATCGCGCAGCAGCAACGCTACCGCCTCGCGCTCAGGCAGGGTCTTGCCCGGTTTGGGCGTCGGCAGCTGATCGGTGCGGCCTTCACGACGGGCAACGCAGGTCGCCTGCAGCGGACAGATCACGCAGGCGGGCCTGCTGCGGCTGCAGACGCTGGCGCCCAGGTCCATCTGCGCCTGGGTGTAATCGACCATGCGCGTGCCAGGCACCTGCGCTGCGTGCGCCTCGGCGACCGCCCACAGCTGCTTTTCGATCGCCGGCAGGCCGGGAAAGCCCTCGATGCCGTGATAGCGGGTCAGTACGCGCTTGACGTTGCCATCGAGAATCGCGAACCGGTCACTCCAGGCCTGGCTGAGGATCGCGCCCGCAGTGCTGCGGCCGATGCCCGGCAGCGCATGCAGTGCATCGAAATCACGCGGCAGCTCGCCGCCATGCAGGTCCACGCAGCGCTGCGCGGCGGCATGCAGGTTGCGTGCACGGGCGTAGTACCCCAATCCCGCCCACTGCGCCATCACCGCGTCATTGCTGGCGGCGGCCAGGTCGGGCAGGGTCGGGAACGCCGCGAGGAACTTCAGGAAGTACGGGATGACCGTGCTGACCTGGGTCTGCTGCAGCATGATCTCCGACAGCCACACCCGGTACGGCGAGCGCGGGTGCTGCCACGGCAGGTCATGCCGGCCGTGATCGTCGAACCAGTGCAGCAGCCGCGAGACGAAGACATCGTCGGCAGGCAATACGGCGCTGGCGGGAGGCTGGCGGGTCATGCAGATTCCGGAGAAGGACGGGAGCCACGCCATGCGTGGCTGCATCGGCAGCCGGGGAGACCGGTCACGGAGGTGAAGCAGCCACCCATGGGGTGGCTCTACAAGTGAAGCCGCTGCCTGGCCCGGCGGTGATCAGGCGCCGAGTGCTTCGGGCAGCAGGGCGTCTACAAAGGCTTCCGGGTCGAACACGCGCAGGTCTTCCGGGCGCTCGCCGATGCCGCAGAAGCGGATCGGAATGCCGAACTCGCGGGCGAGCGCGAACACCACGCCGCCCTTGGCGGTGCCGTCCAGCTTGGTCACCACCAGGCCGGTCACGTTGACCGCCGCGTGGAACTGACGCAGCTGCGAGAGCGCGTTCTGGCCGGTGGTGCCATCGATGACCATCAGCACTTCATGCGGCGCATTGGCATCGATCTTGCCGAGCACGCGGCGGATCTTGCCAAGCTCGTTCATCAGGCCGGCCTGGGTATGCAGGCGGCCGGCGGTATCGGCGATCAGCACCTCGGTGCCGCGTGCCTTGCCGGCCTGCAGTGCATCGAAGGCGACCGAGGCCGCATCGGCGTTCTGACCCTGCGCGACCACGGCCACGCCGTTGCGTTCGCCCCAGGCCTGCAACTGCGCGACGGCAGCGGCACGGAAGGTATCGCCGGCGGCCAGCATCAGGCTGTGGCCGTCGTCCTTGAAGCGCTTGGCCAGCTTGCCGATGGTGGTGGTCTTGCCGACGCCGTTGACGCCGACGGTGAGCACCACGAACGGCTTGGCGGTGCGGTCGATGACCAGCGGCCTGGCGACCGGCTGCAGGATCGCGATCAGCTCGGCGCGCAGCGCGGTGAGCAGCGCATTGGCATCGGTGAACTCGCGCGCCTTCATGCGCTTGCGCAGGCCTTCGACCAGCGCCGTGGTCGCGCCGACGCCGACATCGGCGGTGATCAGCGCGGTTTCCAGTTCGTCGAGCAGGTCGTCATCGAGCTTGGGATTGCGCGAGAACAGGCCGCCGAAACTGCGTGCGATCACGCTGTTGCGCAGACGCTCGCGCCAGCCGCTCTTGCCGGCAGCGGCGGGGGCCATGTCCTGGGAGGACGGGCGCTCGGTCACGATGGTCGGGGCAACCGGGGCAACCGGGGCAACCGGGGTAACCGTAGTGATCGGAGCTGGAACAGGCGACGGCGCAACGACGGCCGGCGCCGGGTTGCTCACAGGAGCGGCCGGAATCGGGGTGGGCGCGGCGGGCGCGACACGGGCCTCCAGCGGCGGCTCTTGAACCGGTGCAGCTACCGTCGGGGCAGGGGAGATAGGCTCCTGAACAACTGGCGCGGCCACCGCGGGTGCAGGGGCTGCCGGCGCCGGGGTCACCGGGGCAGGCACCACAGGTGCAGCCACCACGGGCGCAGGAATGACCGGCGCGGGAACCACTGGGGTCGGCGCGATCACGCGCTCCACCGGCGCGGCTGGCTCGGCAGCGGGAACAGGGGTTTCCACCACGGGCGGCAGCGGCGCAGGCGCCGGCGGTGCAGCAGGCTCGGTCCTGGCCTGCGGGAACGCGGCAGCCAACTCCTCGGCGGAGTAATGCTGGGTCTTGGCCGCCTCTTGCGGGGCGTCCTGGGGCTTTTTGCGACGGAAGAAGCTGAGCATTGGCAAAAGACGCTGAAATCAGAGGGCTATGCTACCACTGCGCCCCGAATGCCCATGGGCGTGCAGGTGCGGTGGGGCGGGACTCAAGTAATGGCCGATGCGGCCGTTACCGGTTGTGAAGGGCTGCGCCATGCGGGCGCGGCCGGGACCGCGAAACGGTGAACGATGAGCGTGATGTCCATTGCCAGCGCCGGCATGCGTGCCGCTTCGCTGGGCGTACAGGCGGCCGTCTCCAACGTGGCGCGATTGCCGGTGGCTGATTCCACGCGGCTGGGGATCGCGCAGGCCGCAACGGCAGGGGGCGGTGTCACCGCCACCGTGGTCGCCGCACCTGACGATGCCAACGCGCCCATCGCGGATCTGCTCACCGCCAAGCAGGCTGCGCTGGCGTTTGCCGCCAACGCCACCGTGATCCGGCGTCAGGACGAGATGCTGGGCACCTTGCTCGACCGCTGGGCCTGACCCGAGCGCACGCGCTGACCGCCGCGCGGCGCCATGCACCATCAACCGCGGCGGGCGCCGACCCGTGGCCGGCACCCACCTGCAGCACGACTTACGCCGACAGCTCCAACAACAGCTTGTTGAGCCGACGCACATACGCTGCCGGGTCCTTCAGCGTGTCGCCCGCGGCCAGCGCGGCCTGATCGAACAGCACGCGGCTCAGGTCGTCGAAGCGCGCGGCATCGCCTTCCTGATCCAGCTTGGCGATCAGCGGATGGGCAGGGTTGAACTCGAACACCGGCTTGCTGTCCGGCACCTTCTGCCCACTGGCTTCCAGGATCTGGCGCATCTGCAGGCCCAGATCCTGCTCGCCGATCGCCAGGATCGCCGGGGAGTCGGTCAGGCGGTGCGAGACGCGCACGTCGGCGACGTCATCACCCAGCGCGGTCTTGATGCGGTCCACCAGCGCCTGCTTGTCCTTGGCGACGGCTTCCTGGGCCTGCTTGTCTTCGGCGCTTTCCAGCGCGCCCAGGTCCAGGTCGCCACGGGCGACATCGACGAACGACTTGCCATCGAACTCGGTCAGGTACCCCATCAGCCATTCGTCGATGCGGTCGGTGAGCAGCAGCACTTCCACGCCCTTCTTGCGGAACACTTCCAGGTGCGGGCTGTCCTTGACCTGGGTGTGGCTGTCGCCGGTCAGGAAGTAGATCTTGTCCTGGCCCTCGATCATGCGGCCCACGTAGTCGGCCAGCGAGACGCTGGGCTCGCCACTGGCATCATGGGTGGAGGCGAAGCGCAGCAGGCCGGCGATCTTTTCGCGGTTGCCATAGTCTTCGGCCGGGCCCTCCTTGAGCACCTGGCCGAACTGCTTCCAGAAGCCGGCATAGACCTCCGGCTTGTCCTTGGCCAGCTTCTCCAGCATGTCCAGCGAGCGCTTGGTCAGCGCCGACTTCATCGAATCGATGACCGGGCCGGACTGCAGGATTTCGCGCGAGACGTTCAGCGACAGGTCGTTGGAATCCACCACGCCCTTGATGAAACGCAGGTACAGCGGCAGGAACTGCTCGGCCTGGTCCATCACGAAGACGCGCTGCACGTACAGCTTCAGGCCCTTGGGCGCGTCACGGTGGTACAGATCGAACGGCGCATGGCCGGGCACGTACAGCAGCGAGGTGTACTCCAGCTTGCCTTCGACCTTGTTGTGGCTCCACGCCAGCGGATCCTGATGGTCGTGCGCGGCGTGCTTGTAGAACTCCTGGTACTCGGCGTCGCTGATCTCGGTCCGCGGGCGCGTCCACAGGGCGCTGGCACGGTTGACGGTCTCCCATTCAACCTCGGCCGGGGCGTCGTCGCCGTGGTGTTCCTTGACCATCTGGATCGGCAGGCCGATGTGGTCGGAGTACTTCTTGATGATGCCGCGCAGGCGCCAGCCGTCGGCGAAGTCGCGCTGGTCGTCCTTCAGGTGCAGCACGATGCGGGTGCCGCGCTCGGGCTTGTCGATGGGTTCCACGTCGAACTCGCCTTCGCCGCGCGAGGACCAGTGCACGCCCTCGCTGGCGGGCAGGCCGGCGCGACGGGAATAGACGTCCACCTGGTCGGCGACGATGAAGGCGCTGTAGAAGCCGACGCCGAACTGGCCGATCAGCTGGGAGTCCTTCTTCTGGTCGCCGGAGAGCTGGCGCAGGAAGTCGCCGGTGCCGGATTTGGCGATGGTGCCCAGGTGGGCGATCGCTTCATCCCGGCTCATGCCGATGCCGTTGTCGTCGATGGTCAGGGTGTTGGCCGTGGCATCGAAACTGACGCGGATGCGCAGGTCGCCGGCGTTTTCGAGCAGGGCCGGCTGGGTCAGCGCTTCGAAGCGCAGCTTGTCCGAGGCGTCGGCCGCGTTGGAGATGAGCTCGCGAAGGAAGATTTCCTTGTTGGAGTACAGCGAGTGGATCATCAGCTGCAGCAGCTGTTTGACTTCGGTCTGGAAGCCCAGGGTTTCTTTTTGGGTCTGCACGGTCATGGGTCGTGTTGCTCCTTGGGACATTGCCGCGCCCGGCGCGGCGGCTGGCTCAAGGGGTAGGGGTGGATTGTCCCGAATTCAAGAGTGTCGGCAGCTTCGGGGGCTGAATCGCAAGCAGGAGCGCGGCGCCTGCATGTCCGTGTGGGAGGGCGGCGGGTACGGGGGGCCGGGACGCGGCGTGAACCCATCCATGGGGCCTCGTGGGCAGCATCCATGCTGCGCAACGGTCCCGGCCCCCCGTACCCGCCACCCTCTACAAGGTGGGTCGGACGTGCGACAGGTAGAGCCACGCCATGCGTGGCTGCATTTCATTCCAGCATCGGGATGCCTGGCAGAGACAGCGACCGGACCGCCTAGAATGTCGTCCTGAACCGCCTGCCATCCGTGCCCATGACTCTCTTCCGACCGTTCGCCCATCCCGCTTCCATCTGTCTCCGGAGCCACGCATGAAGCCGCGTCAGCCGGCGGGGGCCGTGGGCCAGGTGCGGATCATCGGGGGCAAGTGGCGCAATACGAAGCTGCCGGTGCCGCTGTCACCGGGGCTGCGGCCCAGCAGTGACCGGGTGCGGGAGACGCTGTTCAATTGGCTGATGCCGCGGCTGGGTGGGGCGCGGGTGCTGGATCTGTTCGCCGGCAGCGGGGCGCTGGGTCTGGAGGCGGTGTCGCGAGGGGCGGCGCAGGCGACGCTGGTGGAGCGCGATGTCGCATTGTCCCGCCAGTTGCGCGAGTCGGTCGCCAAGTTGGGCGCGCAGGAGCAGATCGCGGTGGTACAGGCCGATGCGCTGCAGTGGCTGCGTCAGCCGGCCGGAGCGCTGGCGGATATCGTGTTCATCGATCCGCCGTTCGCCGATGGGCTGTGGGAGGCAGTGATCACCGGGCTGCCGTCACATCTGGCCGCCGATGCCTGGCTGTACGTGGAGTCCCCGGCCGATCAGGCGCCGAGGATGCCCGCGCCGTGGCTGCTGCACCGCGAGGGGGGGACCCGGGAGGTGCGTTTTGCCCTGTATCGCCGCGCCACTGCTACACTTTCACCAGACCAACACGCGTAGCTGACGTATGACCGTGGCCAACCGCCGCATTGCCGTGTACCCGGGCACCTTCGATCCGATCACCAACGGTCACATCGATCTGGTGAACCGCGCTGCGCCCCTGTTCGAGAAAGTGGTGGTGGGCGTGGCGCAGAGTCCGTCCAAGGGGCCGACCCTGCCGCTGGAGCAGCGTGTGCAGCTGGCCCGCGATGCGCTGGGCCACAACCGCAACGTGGAAGTGCGTGGTTTCGATACCCTGCTGGCGCATTTCGTGCGCTCGGTGCAGGGCGGCATCCTGCTGCGCGGCCTGCGCGCGGTGTCCGATTTCGAATACGAATTCCAGATGGCGAGCATGAACCGCCATCTGATCCCGGAGGTCGAGACGCTGTTCCTGACCCCGGCCGAGCAACACAGCTTCATTTCGTCTTCGCTGGTCCGCGAGATCGCCCGTCTGGGCGGCGACGTGTCCGGCTTCGTGCCGTCCGCTGTGCTTGAGGCGCTGCGCAAGGTCCGTGAAGCGAAGTCGGGCCAAGCGTAGTACCTGTCAGACCCATACATACCAAGAATCACCAAGGGAGGAATTCCATGAACAACACCATGCGTGCCATGTTGATCGCGTCGTTCGCGCTGGCCTTCACCGCCTGCAAGAAGGAAGAGGCCGCACCGGTCGTCGAAGCCCAGCAGGCGCTGGTCGCCCCGGCTGCCGATGACGATGCCGGCTGGAAGAAGTACCTGCAGGCCGTGGCCGTGCAGAACATGGGCAACATCAGCAACAGCCCGTACCTGTACTACCTTGCCCCGGAATCGGATCCGGAATTCGCGGCCAAGTATGAGCGTCAGGTCGAAAGCGCCACCCAGGCCGTGGGCCGTGGCGTGCAGCCGGGCAACATGCTGGCCTTCGGTTCTTCGGCCTCGGCCAAGATGGCCGACATGATCCAGGCCGTGTTCAAGGACGTCTCGCCGGACTCGATGAAGGGTGTGCGCGTGGTGTTCATCGGCAAGGCCGCCGACAACGCCCGCGTCCAGTCGATCATCCAGCCGACCGGCGCCGAGTACATCTTCGTCGAAGCCAAGTAACCCGTGCAGTGGCGGCTGCGCCTTGTGCGCGGCCCGGGTGGCGCCCGCAGGGGCGTCACCGATGATCGGCCCGCGCGCCCGCGTGGGCCGGTTCTCATCCGCCGGCGCGGGCGTGGAGTAACGCCATGTCGCTGAAAATCAATGAGCTCTGCGTCAATTGCGACGTCTGTGAGCCCGCCTGTCCCAATCAGGCCATTTCGATGGGTGAAACCATCTACGTGATCGATCCGGCCCGCTGCACCGAGTGCGTGGGGCATTTCGACGAACCCCAGTGCGTGGTCGTCTGCCCGGTCGAATGCATCGATCCCGATCCGGACATTCCGGAAACCCAGGACGCCCTGCTGGCCAAGCTGCACGGGCTGCAGCGCGATCATCCCGAATTGTATGTCACGGAGTTTCTGCCCAAATGAGAACGCTGTCGCGTCGTTGGTTGCTGCTCGTCCTGCTGGTCAGCCCGAGCGTCTGGGCTGCGGAATCCCCGCAGGTGGCGCTGGCCAAGCATCCTGACGGCGCAGCCGTCGCCAGTGGCCATCACCTGGCCACCGAAGCCGGCATGGAAATCCTGGCCAAGGGCGGCAACGCATTCGATGCGGCCGTGGCCGTGTCCGCCACGCTGGCGGTGGTCGAGCCGATCAGTTCCGGCCTTGGTGGCGGCGGGTTCTTCCTGCTGCACGATGCAGCCACCGGCAAGGACGTGATGCTGGACGCGCGCGAAACCGCGCCACAGTCCGCCACGCCCGAAGCGTTCCTGGACAAGAAAGGCGAGCTGGACCGCGACCGTTCGGTCAATGGCGCCTGGTCGGCCGGTATCCCGGGCCTGCCGGCAGCGCTGGTGGAACTGTCCTCCAAGCACGGCAAGCTGCCGCTGAAGACCTCGCTGGCGCCGGCGATGCGCATCGCGCGCGATGGCTTCCCGGTGTATGCGCGCATGTCCAAGGGCTATCAGTCCCGGCGTGAGGTGATGCAGCGCTATCCCGGCACGCGCGAGGTGTATGAGCGCAACGGCAAGCCGATCGCCGAGGGCGACCTGTTCCGCCAGCCGGAACTGGCCAGGACCATGGAGCGTCTGGCCGACCAGGGCTTCGATGGTTTCTACCGGGGCGAGACCGGCACGCTGCTGCTCAAGGGCGTGAAGCAGGCCGGCGGCCATTGGACCGCCGAGGAACTGGCCGGCTATCGGGTCAAGCTGCGCGAGCCGATCGCCTTCAAGTACCGCGACTGGACCATCACCACCGCCTCGCCGCCGTCTTCCGGCGGCATCGCGCTGGCGGCCATGCTGCAGATCCTGGAAGGCTGGGACCTGAAATCGCTCGACCAGGCCCATCGCACCCACCTGGTGGTGGAAGCCATGCGCCGCGCCTACCGCGACCGCACCTTCTTCCTGGGCGATCCGGACTTCGTGGATATCCCGCAGAAGGTGCTGACCAGCAAGGATTACGCGCAGGGCCTGCGTGCCACCATCCATCCGGAGAAGGCGACCCCGAGCGATCTGCTCTCGGGCAACCCGACCCCGCTGGAAGATGACGAGACCACGCATTTCTCGATCATCGACCGCGAGGGCAACCGCGTCGGCGCGACCCAGACCGTGAACCTGCTGTACGGCTCGGGCCTGATTCCGTCGGGTACCGGCGTGCTGCTGAACAACGAAATGGACGATTTCGCGCTGAAGCCGGGCACGCCCAATGCCTTCGGCGTGATGGGCTATGCGGCCAATGCGCCCAAGCCGGGCAAGCGCATGCTCAGCTCGATGACCCCGACCTTCATGGAGTCTGCCGACAAGGTCGTGGTGCTCGGCACGCCCGGTGGCAGCCGCATCATCACCATGGTGCTGCTGGGCATCCTCGGCTACGACGATGGCCTGACCGCCCAGCAGGTCGCCGCGCTGCCGCGCTACCACCACCAGTGGCTGCCGGACCTGATCGAGGCCGAGAGCGGCACCTTCGATGCGGGCACCATCAAACAGCTGCAGGCGATGGGCCACAGGATCGATCTGCCCGGCGACACCGCCGCGGGTGGCCGCGGCTCCAGCCATGTCTGGGGCAACCTGCAGACCGTGGAATGGGACCGCCGCAGCAATGTCCTCAGCGGTGGCAGCGACCCGCGCAATCCGGTCGGCAGCGCCGCGGTCAGCCAGGCGCACTGATTGACCGCAGAAACGAGAAACCCCGTCCCAGTGGCGGGGTTTTTTCATGGGCGATGGCTAGCGAATATTTAACAGGGGCGCGACGATAATTTGCCAATGAAACTATGGTCCATCCGCGGTAACTCGCAGAAACTCGACGGCGGCGCGATGTTCGGTAATGCGCCGCGCGCGGTCTGGGAAAAATGGGCAGTGCCGGACGATCTCAACCGGATCGAACTGGCCTGCCGTGCACTGCTCGCCAGCCCACTGGCCGGCAAGACGGTGCTGTTCGAAACCGGGATCGGGGCGTTCTTCGAGCCGAAACTGCGGGACCGATACGGCGTGCAGGAGCCCAGCCATGTGCTGATCGAATCCCTGCGCGAGGCCGGGTTCGAGCACGAAGACATCGACGTGGTGGTGCTGAGCCATCTGCATTTCGATCATGCCGGCGGCCTGCTGGCACCGTGGAGCGAAGGGCGCTCGCCGGAACTGTTGTTCCCGAATGCGACCTTCCTGGTCGGGGCCGAGCACTGGGCACGTGCGCTGCATCCGCATCCGCGCGACCGGGCCAGTTTCATCCCGGAACTGCCCGGCCTGCTGCAGGCCAGTGGCCGTCTGGAGATCGTCGACGGTCCGTATTCCACCACCCTGGGCGACAGCGTGCGTTTCAGCTTCAGCGACGGGCACACGCCCGGCCTGATGCTGGCTGAGATCATCGGGCCGGAGACGGTGGATGGCCAGGCGCGGGGCGGCGTGGTGTTCTGTGCGGACCTGATCCCGGGCCGCTCGTGGGTGCATGTGCCGATCACCATGGGCTACGACCGCAACGCCGAACTGCTGATCGACGAGAAGCGCAGCTTCCTGGAAGACAAGCTGGCCCGCAACGTCCATCTGTTCTTCACCCACGACCCGCAGTGCGCGCTGGCCCAGGTGTCACGCGATGAAAAGGGCCGCTTCGGCACCGTGCACGAGCAGGGCGAACTGAAGGCCCGCGCGCTGGCGTAACGCTACGGTTGGCCCGGCCGCGCACCGCCCGGCGCAACCGCCTGTGCAACCACACCGGTAGTGCCGACCGTCGGTCGTCACGGCCCCCCCCGGCACCGGGCATCAACCCGGTGCGAGGCCAGGGCATGGCCAGGCCATGTGAAGCACCGACGGCCGTTGAGGGCCGCCGGTCAGAACGAGCGGATCAACCGACCACGCGGGTCCCGAAGATGCGGTCGCCCGCATCGCCCAGGCCCGGCAGGATGTAGCCCTTCTCGTTGAGCTGGGCATCGATGGCGGCGGTGAAGATCTCCACGTCCGGGTGCACGGCCTGCACGGCGGCGATGCCTTCCGGCGCGGCGACCAGGAAGATGCCCTTGATGCGGCGGGCGCCAGCGCGTTTGAGCATGTCGATGGTGGCGATCAGGGTGCCGCCGGTGGCCAGCATCGGGTCCAGGATCAGCGCGTCGCGCTCTTCCAGGCGGCCGGTCAGGCGCTCGAAGTAGGGCACCGGCTGCAGGGTTTCCTCATCGCGCTGCAGGCCGACCACGCTCACCCGCGCGGCGGGGATCAGCGAGAGCACGCCACTGAGCATGCCCAGGCCGGCGCGCAGGATCGGCACCACGGTGATCTTGGCCCCGGCAATGCGCTGCACCGTCACCGGGCCCGCCCAGCCGGCCATGGTGTGGGCTTCGGTCTCCAGGTCGGCGGTGGCCTCATAGGCCAGCAGCCCACCGAGTTCATTGGCCAGCTCGCGGAAGTCCTTGGTGCTCAGGGACGCATCGCGCATCAGGCCGATCTTGTGCTGCACCAGCGGATGGCGCACTTCGACGATTTTCATGGGGGAATCAGGGGAGAGGAGATGACACTAGTGTGCCGCAACGCCCAACCGAAGCCAAAAGCCGAAGCCGCCATGCCCGGTAGTGCCGAGCCATGCTCGGCAGGCCCGCCAGTGACGAAGCCGACGCTCGGCAGGCCCGCCAGTGACGAAGCCGACGCTCGGCAGGCCCGCGCCAGTGACGAAGCCGACGCTCGGCAGGCCCGCCAATGCCGAAGCCGACGCTCGGCAGGCCCGCCAGTGACGAAGCCGACGCTCGGCAGGCCCGCCAATGAAGAAGCCGATCACCGGCGCACCCGTCAACCCGAGGCAGCCGAGCATGGCTCGGCTCTACCCAGACCCCGATCTCCGCCCTTGATGTCCCCGGTGTCATCCTCATGCAACCTCCCGGACATACCGTGCTGACCCATTCTTTACACAGATTGGGGAATGCAGTGCAGAAGAAGCGTCCGTTGGGCCTGGCGATCAGCCTTTCGTTGCTGGCGGTGATCACCCCGTCGGCCCATGCCGCCGATACGCCCGATGGCAGCACCGTCTCCGGCAGCGCCGCCGCCGGTGCCGCCGCCATCGATCTGGACCGGGTCGAAGTCCGCCCGCAGTTGGAGTCGCAGACCCGCGCGGTCGACCTCAAGCGCAGCAGCGATGCGATCGAAGATGCGGTGTCCTCCGATGCCATGGGCGTCTATCCGGACCAGAACGTGGCCGAATCGCTGCAGCGCCTGCCGGGCGTCAGCGTCACCCGTGATCAGGGCGAGGGGCGCTTCGTGGTCATCCGTGGCCTGGATGCCAACCTCAACAGCGTCAGCGTCGATGGCATCGCGATTGGTACGCCGGAGGATTCCAGCCGCGCTGCACCGCTGGACGTGATTCCCTCCGACTCGACCGAGCGCCTGCGCGTGGTCAAATCGCCCACCCCGGACATGCCCGGCGACGCGATCGGCGGTGCGATCCTGGTCGAGTCCGCCTCGGCGTTCGACCGCGAAGGCCGCAACCTGCGCGGCAAGATCGAAGCCAGCCATCAGCAGCTCTCCGGCAACACCAGCCCCAAGGCCGCGATCAACTACAGCGAAGTGTTCGCCGATACCTTCGGCGTGGCGTTGGGGGTGAACTACCAGAACCGCAAGTTCGAATCGGACAACACCGAAGTGGAGTACGGCGAGTTCGACGGCGGTGCCGAGGACGACCTGTTCGCCACCAGCCTGCAGCAGCGCAAGTACGAGATCGAGCGCAAGCGCATCGGTGCGAACCTCAATCTGGATTGGCACCCGGATGACGACAATCGGTATTACCTGCGCACGCTGTACAGCCAGTTCGACGATGCCGAAACCCGCCAGCGCACCATCTTCAACTTCGGCGATGGTGACGTCACCGCGCTGGGCAGCAACCAGTACCGCGTCGATGACCTGCCGGCCGATGCGATCCAGAAGCGCATGCGCTACCGCACCAAGAAAGAAAACACCTTCACCACCAGCGCCGGCGGCGAGAACCGCCTGACCAATGCGGTGGTCGATTACAAGGTCGGTTACACGCGTACCGAAGAGCGCGTCAACGATGAGATGGAGGCGCGTTTCGAGTACAGCGGCGATGACCTCGGCGCCAGCGTCGATCAGAACAGTGGCATCCCGCGCTACAGCCTGACCAGCGCGCAGTGGATGGACAACGGCAACTACGATTTCGATCGTTTTGTGGTGTCGCCCAAGCAGGTCAACGACAGCGAGCGCAGTGCGCAGATCAACGTGCGCTTCGATGGCGATGCCTCCAGCATCAAGTTCGGCCTGCTCGGGCGCTGGCGCGACCGCGACGTCAATGTCGATGAGCGCGAACTGCGCGTCGGTCCGGACGTGGCGCTGTCGGACTGGACCACCTCCACCCCCGATCACCGCGGCGGCAGCCTCGGCCAGGGCATGAGCTCGGATGCCATGCGCCGCTACTGGGCGCAGTCCGGTGGCCAGTACAGTGCCCGTCCGCAGGATGCCGGCGGCAATGCGCTGACCTCGCTGGAAGAGGATTACACCGCCAGTGAGGACATCTTCGCCAGTTACGTGATGGGCACCTGGGATGTCGGCGCGCTGCGCATCATCGGTGGCGTGCGTGTGGAGAACACCCAGTTCAGCGCCACCGGCAACAGCGTCGAGGTGGCCGGTAACGGCCGCAGCTTCACGGTCACCCCGTTGAGCGTGAGCCGCAGCTACACCAACGTGCTGCCTGGCCTGCACCTGCGTTATGACGCCGGTGATGACTGGGTGCTGCGTGCGGCCGCCAACAAGACCGTGTCGCGCCCGTCGTTTGGCGATGTGGCGCCGCGGGTCGGCCTGAGCCGCGGTGACGAGGAAGTCCGGATCGGCAATCCGCAGCTGGATCCGTATGAATCAAAGAACATCGACCTCTCGCTCGAGAAGTACATCGGCAGCACCGGCATCGTCTCGCTGGGCGTGTTCCACAAGTCGATCGACGGCTACATCGTCAACACGGTGAGCAACAACGATCCGGCGTATCCGGACTTCGAGGTCACCCGGGTGATCAACGGCAACCAGGCCACGGTGAAGGGTGCCGAGTTCAACTGGCAGCAGCAGCTCGCCTTCCTGCCGGCCGGTTGGGATGGTCTGCTGGTCGGCGCCAGCGGTACCTGGCTGGATACGGATTTCGATCCGGGCGTGGCCGGCCGCGAGCGCGACGATTTCATGCTGCCGCGTGCCTCCAAGCACGTGTACAGCGCGCACATCGGCTATGAAAAGGCCGGCTTCAGCACCCGCGTGGCCGCGGTCTACCGCAGCGAGTACCTGGATTCACTGGGCGACAGCCGCGCCTATGACATCTATGTGGCGCCCAACACCCAGCTCGACTTCAGCATGGACTACAAGATCACCTCGAACGTGAGCGTCTACTTCGAAGCCCAGAACCTGCTCGACAAGCCGCTGGAGCTGTACCAGGGCGTGCGCTCGCGCACCCTGCAGAACGAAGAATACGGCCGCACCTACGCCCTCGGCCTGAAGGTGGCCCTGTGATGCGCGCGTCCCATGGTCTGAGCCTGCTCGCACTGGCGCTGTTGACCGCCTGCCAGCCGGCAGCCGCGCCCGAGCCAGCGGCGCCGGCCCCGGGGGTCGCACCGACCGGCACCGACGCCTCCACGGCACGTGATGTGGCCACGGTCGCCGAGGCGTTCCTCACCCCGATGACCCCGGACGACAACATCGACTCGCCGGCCAGCTGGACCACGCCCGAGGGCCAGGTCTGGTTGATCGCCACCGCCAAGGCCACCGACAAGCTGGTGGTCTACGACGGGCAGACCGGGGCGAAGCTGCGTGACGTCGGCAGCCTCGGCACCGCGCCGGGTCAGTTCGATCGCCCCAACGGCATTGCCGTGGTCGATGACCTGGTGCTGATCGTGGAGCGTGACAGCCACCGTGTGCAGGTGCTGCAGCTGCCGGATTTCAGCCCGCTGGGCGTGTTCGGCGCCGATGACCTGCGCAAGCCGTACGGGCTGTGGGTGAACAAGCTCGGCAACGGCTACGACGTGTACGTCACCGATTCCTACGACGCCGGCGAAGACGCGCAGGGCAACGACGTGCTGCCGCCGCTGGCCGAACTGGACAAGCGCGTGCGGCGTTACGCGCTCACCGTGCAGGGCGGCAAGGCGCAGGCTGCGCTCACCGCCAGCATCGGTGACACCACCGAAGCTGGCGCGCTGCGGGTGGTCGAATCGATCTGGGGCGACCCGGCCAACGACCGCCTGCTGATCGCGGAAGAAGACGAAACCTACGCCAGCGAGTTCAAGGTCTATACGCTGGAAGGCCGCTTCAGTGGCACCACGTTTGGCCGCGATGCCTTCCAGGCCCAGGCCGAAGGCGTGATGCTGCGGACCTGCGGCAAGGACGGTTGGTGGATCACCACCGAGCAGGGCAAGCAGCGCAGCGTGTTCCATCTGTTCGACCGGCACAGCCTGAAGCATGTCGGTGCGTTCCAGGGCAACACGGTGGCCAACACCGACGGCATCTGGTCGATGCAGGCACCGTCCGCGCGTTTCCCGCATGGCGCGCTGTATGCCGTGCACGATGACCAGGGCGTGGTCGCCTTCGACTGGGCGAGCATCGCCAAGCAGTTGTCGCTGCCGCTGGAGTGCGGCGCGTGAGCCGCGTTCCTGCCGCCCTGACCGCGCTGACGATGGCGCTGCTGCTGTGCAGTGGCAGCGCCTCGGCAAAGAAGGGCCCCGAGACCGGTGCCGAGCCCAACACCCAGGTGCCGGCCGGCAACCGCCACTACGCGGCGACCGGCTTCCCGGACCGCCTGGTCGCCTCGCCGGCGCAGGACGCCGCACGCGGCTTCTCGGTTGCGTGGCGCACCGACACCTCGGTCAAGGCGCCGGTGCTGGAGTGGGTCGCCGCCGGCGACTCGCCGGATGTGGGCACGCCGACCCGGATCACCGCCACCACGCAGGCGCTGACCACCGAACTGGGCGCGTCCCATCATCACCGTGCCGACATCACCGGCCTGCAGCCGGATACGCTTTACCTGTGGCGCGTGCAGGGTCAGAACACCTGGAGTGCATGGAACCAGCTGCGCACCGCCGGCCGTGCCGAGCAGCCGCTCACGTTGTTGTACTTCGGTGATACCCAGAACAAGAACCTCAGCCACGTCTCGCGGGTGATGCGGGCCGGCATCAAGGCCGCCCCGGACGCGCGCCTGAGCCTGTTCGCCGGTGACCTGGTCAGCGGGGGCGACGGGCAGGACGACAGCGAGTGGGGCGAGTGGTTCGCCGCTGCCGGCTGGCTGCCGCAGGAGACCGCCGTGGCCCCGGCGATCGGCAACCACGAGTACTTCGAGGAGTTTGAAGACACCCCGCAGGAGCGTCGCGTGCTCGGCCGCCATTGGCCGGTGACGTTCGCACTGCCGCGTAATGGTGTGGACGCCGCGGATACCAGCACCTACTGGTTCGACTACCAGGGCGTGCGCATCGCCGTGCTCGACGGCACCTCCGCGCTCGATCTGGGCACCGCCAAGGCGCAGGCCGCCTGGCTGGACACCGTGCTGGCGGAGAATCCGCACCCGTGGAGCATCGTGCTGCTGCACCAGCCGTTCTATTCCCCGCGCGAGGGCCGCGAGAACACCGAACTGCGCGATGTGCTGCTGCCGGTGGTGCGCCGCCACCAGGTCGATCTGGTCCTGCAGGGCCACGACCACACCTACGGCCGCCGTGGCGAAGGCCAGGGCGCGACGCCACAGTTCGTGGTCACCGTGGCCGGGCCGAAGCAGTACCGGCTGTCCGATGAGGCCCGCGCCACCATGGCGCCGGTCGGCGAGGACACGCAGCTGTTCCAGGTGCTGAAGATCGATCCCAGCCACCTGCGTTACGAGGCGCGCACCGTCACCGGCCGCCTGTACGACGGCTTCGAGTTGACACGCGGCACCGATGGCCGCAAACAGAAAGCCGAACTGACGCAGGGACGCATCGCCCCCCGTGACTGCACGCGCGCCCAGACCCTGAAGGGCCGCGCCGACCGTTGCTGGGAATGACCGACCGGCTGGGCCGCTGCTGCGCGCCCGGCCATTCGTGGAGACTGAGATGATCCATCGCCGTTCCCTCGGGCTGGCCGTATTGGCCGCCTCGCTGCTGCTGCTCGCCGGTGCCAGCGTCGCCGGCAACGCCGTCCTGCACCCCTTCCTCGCCGCGCAGCCGAAGAACGCGCCGGACGAAGTGCATCTGGCCGTGGAGATACCGGCCGGCAGCTTCACCAAGTACGAGATCAAGGAGGACGGTCTGGTCCACGTGGACCGCTTCCAGTCGATGCCGGTGGCGTACCCGGCCAACTACGGCTCGATGCCGCGCACCCTGGCCGGCGACAACGACCCGCTCGACGCACTGGTGCTGACCCGCGAGCCGTTGCATCCCGGCGTGATCGTACGGTTCCGTCCGATCGGCTTCCTGAAGATGGTCGATGACGGGGAGCAGGATGAGAAAGTGATCGGCGTGCCGACCGACAAGATCGACCCGACCTACGCCAACATCCGCGATCTGAATGATCTGCCGCTGATCGAACGGCAGCGCATCGAAGCCTTCTTCCGGGTTTACAAAGACCTGCCGGCCGGCCGCAATCCGGTCCAGCTCAACGGTTGGGGCAATGCCGCCGAGGCCAAGGCGCTGATTCGTACCTCCATGCAGCGCTTCGATGCGCAGCAGCGGCGCGCGAAAGGCGATTGATTTTTTCGTCCGCTATGCTCAGTGTTGGTCGCCTGCGCATCGTCGATGTCAGGCTTTTCAACGGAGTGGGCGGCAGCACATGGAAGAGGAGATCAAGCGCGGCGTACTGACCGTGATCCACTGGATCGTGGTCGGCTTCATCGTGCAGATTCTGGTGTTCGGTATCGGGCGTGTCGCGCTGTTCGCTTTCAGCGGCGGCCGCTTTGGAAAAGACGATTGGACGGCCGCACACCAGAACTGGACCTATTTCACCGGCTTCGCGGTGATCGCTTTGGTGTGGGCCCTGATCGCACTCTACAACAACGGCCTGCTCTGGTAGCGGTGCCGGGCGATCACGCCCGGCCCGCGTCTGTCTTCTGCAGCCGCCGCAGGAACACGGCCATCTCCTTGACCGCCTGCTTGTCGCCGTTGGTCTCGGCGACAGCACTGCCTTCCCGCCACGCCTGTGCTGCCGCGTCCGTATCGCCGGCCGCCAGATGTGCCTTACCCAGCCATTTCCAGCCCGCCGAGTAGCGCGGATCCTGTGCGACACAGCGCTGCAGATGGATGACCGCCTCCGCGCTGTCGCCCGCGTCGAGCAGGGCCTTGCCCAGGCCGAAGCGGAGCAGAGCGCTGTCGCGTCCACGCTCGAGCAGGCGTTGCAGTGCGGGGATATCCATCGATGCGTCTACCGTGTAGTACCGGCGCCCATCAACGGCCGCCGGCCGCCTGGTAACGGCGCGCCACTTCGGCCCAGTCGATCAGTTCGAAGAAGGCGGCGATGTAGTCCGGGCGGCGGTTCTGGTAGTTGAGGTAGTAGGCGTGTTCCCACACATCCAGCCCCAGGATCGGCGTGCCGCCGGAAAGGCCGGCGAACTCGCCCATCAACGGGTTGTCCTGGTTCGGGCTGCTCTCCACCCGCAACGTGCCATCACGGCTCAACGTCAACCACGCCCAGCCACTGCCGAAACGGGTCTGCGCAGCCTTGGTGAAGGCGTCCTTGAACGCGGCGTAGCCGCCGAGGTCGCGCTCGATGGCGGCCGCAACAGTGCCGTCCGGCTGGCCGCTGCTGGCGGTCAGCACCGTCCAGAACAGGCTGTGATTGGCATGCCCGCCGCCGTTGTTGCGGACGGCGTTGCGCACCCCCTCGGGCAGAGAGCCGATATCGGCGATCAGTGCATCGATATCCGTGCTCTGGACCCCGGCATCGGCGAGCGCGACATTGAGGTTGGTGATGTAGGTCTGGTGGTGCTTGGCATGATGGATTTCCATCGTGCGTGCATCGAAGTGCGGCTCGAGTGCGTCGTAGGCATAGGGCAGGGCGGGGAGGGTGTAAGCCATGGTTATCTCCGGAAGAGCAGGTGAGGGTGGTGCCGGCACGCAGCACGGTGATGCCACGATAGAACCTCAAGCACGATTGAGGTCAAGCGCGGCGGAGTGGAACAGTACGGACCACCCACGCGTAACCGCTGCCTGTCCTTCACCTGCACTGGCTATCATTGCCTCAACAATCTTCCGGGGTAGTCTCGTGTCGGTAGCGCTGGTGTGGTTTCGTCGTGATCTGCGGTTGCAGGACAACCCGGCCCTGCAGGCCGCCTTGGACGCGGGCCACGTGCCGGTGCCGGTCTACATCCATGCGCCGCAGGAGGAGGGTGACTGGGCCCCGGGTGGTGCGTCGGACACGTGGCTGCATCGTTCGCTGGCGGCGCTGGACGCCGACCTCCGCGCACGCGGCTCGGCGCTGGTGCTGCGCCAGGGCGACAGCCAGGCACAGCTGCAGCAGCTGATCGAGCAGACCGATGCTGTCGCGGTGTACTGGAACCGAAAGTACGAGCCAGCCACGCAGCCACGCGATGCGAAGATCAAGCGGGACCTCCGCGAGCTGGGCATCGAGGCCGAAAGCCACAACGGCAGCCTGATGTTCGAACCGTGGGACGTAGCGACCCAGCAGGGCGGGCCGTACAAGGTGTTCACCCCGTTCTGGCGCAATGCGTTGACCCGTCTGCAGCTGTCGGCACCCACACGCTTGCCGGACCGGCTGCCTGCGCACACCGCGAGCGGCGAGAGCCTCGACGCGCTCGGCCTGGCGCCGTCGATTCCGTGGGATCGGCAGTTCTGGGACCACTGGCAACCGGGCGAGGCGGGCGCGCACGAGGCGCTGGGCGTCTTCATCGACGGTGCGCTCAACGGTTATCGCGAGCAGCGTGATCTGCCGGACCGGGTCGGCACCTCGATGCTGTCGCCGCATCTGCATTTCGGCGAGATCGCACCGTGGCAGATCGCGCGTCGTCTGCAGGCCGAGCGCAGCGCCAGTCGCGATGCCGACATCGACGGCTACATCCGCGAGTTGGGCTGGCGCGAGTTTTCGTATCACCTGCTGCATCACTTCCCGCAGACCCCGGATCACAACCTCAACCCGCGCTTCGATCAGTTCGACTGGGCCAAGCCCGATGCCGACGCGCTGCGTGCGTGGCAGCAGGGCCGCACCGGCATCCCGATCGTGGATGCGGGGATGCGTGAGCTGTGGGCCACCGGCTACATGCACAACCGCGTGCGCATGATCGTCGCCAGCTACCTGTGCAAGCACATGCGCCAGCATTGGCGCGAAGGCGCGCGCTGGTTCTGGGACACCCTGGTCGACGCGGATCTGGCCAACAACACCATGGGGTGGCAATGGGTTGCCGGCACGGGTGCGGACGCGGCGCCTTACTTCCGGATTTTCAATCCGGTGACGCAGTCGCAGAAGTTCGATCCGCAGGCACGCTACATCACGCGCTGGGTACCCGAACTGGCGGCACTACCGGTGAAGGCGCGCTTCGCCCCGTGGCAATCGCCGCAGCTGCTGGCCGAGCTCGCGCCGGGCTATCCGACCCTGCCGCTGGTGGATCTGAGCGAGGGCCGGGATGCCGCATTGGCAGCGTACCGGCATACCGGCGGGACCTGACGGGTCTGCCGGATCAGTCGCTTGCGACGTAACCGTTTACCTGAACAGGGAGCTGCCGGGCGTGTCATTCATCATGCCGGCATCGCGTTCGGCTGTTTATGCTCTTCACGCCCCGCACGCCGGCGGCGTCCGGTAACCAAGGAGAAACCTCATGATTCGACCCGCAACCCGCAACGTGGCCCTGGCCCTGATGACCGCTGCCGCCCTGACGGCCTGCGCCACCGGTGGCTCCTACGTACAGAGTGACCAGTACGGCAACCCCGTTGAACAGCAGAACCGCACCGGCCGCAATGCGCTGATCGGTACCGCCGTCGGCGTCGCTGCAGGCCTGCTCAGCGGCAACAGCGCGACCGAGCGCCGCCAGCACGCCATGATCGGTGCCGGTATCGGCGCACTCAGCGGCGCGGCCGTCGGCCAGTACCAGGACCGCCAGGAACGCGCCCTGCGCGAGCGTACCGCCAACACCGGTATCGACGTCTCCCGTAATGGCGACAACCTGGTCCTGAACCTGCCGGACGGCATCACCTTCGATTTCGGCAAGTCCACGCTGAAGCCGCAGTTCTACAGCTCGCTCAACGGCGTGGCCAGCACGCTGGCCGAGTACAACCAGACCATGATCGAAGTCGTCGGCCACACCGACAGCATCGGCAGCGATGCGGTCAACAATCGCCTGTCCAAGGAACGCGCCGACTCGGTCGCCGCCTATCTGGCCGGCCAGGGTGTGCAGCGTGCCCGCATCGAAACCCTCGGTGCCGGCAAGGCCTACCCGATTGCCGACAACAACACCGATGCCGGCCGCGCGCAGAACCGCCGTGTCGAGATCCGTGTGATTCCGTTGCAGCAATAACAGCGCGCCAGCGCGCTGTTATTGCGTGTTGCGACCCGCAGGCTCGCAACACAAAAATGCCGCCCTTACAGGCGGCATTTTTTGTAGGTACCGGCCGTTGGCCGGTACGCCCGGAACAACTCCGTCCGCTCGCACACCCACACGACCGCACCGCCCACACGACCGCACCGCCCACACGACCGCACCGCCCAAGGGCGGCGTTGTCGTTCATACGGCACTGCGCTGATGAAGCAGCATTACCCCGCGGTCACCGTCTCCAGAATCCGCTTCCCGGCCGCCTGCAGCTCCGTTTCCACCTGGGTCTGCTGCTGCTTGGCCAGCTTCGCCGCCGGGCATTGCGCGAGCATGTAGTTGGCATCGAAGTTCATCTTCTCGACCAGGAAATCGACGAACGCGCGCACCTTCGGCGAGACCAGCCGGCCGCCGGCGAACACCGCGTTGAAGTCCACTTCCGGCCCGGTCCAGCCGGCCAGCACGCGGCGCACCATCCCGGATTCAACGAATGGCTTGGCCATCACGTCACCGGTCAACAGCAACCCTTCGCCGCACACCAGTGCACCGTTCAACGCCGACGGATCATTGGCCACCAGCAGCGGATTGACCGGGAAATCGAGCAGCTCGCCCCCGTTCTCGCCCAGTTGCCAGAAGAAGCGGTTGTTGTTGAGGTTGCGCGCTTTGCGCATGGCCAGGATGCGGTGGAACTGCAGCTCATCCGGATGCAGCGGCTCGCCGTAGCGTTCGATATAGGCCGGGCTGGCGAATACCTGCGTGCGCAGGCTGCCAAGCTTGCGCGCGACCAGGTTGGAGTCGGGCAGGGTGCCCACGCGCAGTGCCAGATCCGCTTCACCGGCGATCAGGTCGAGCTTCTCGTTGCCCAGATGCATGTCCAGCTGGATTTCCGGGTACTGCGCATGGAACTGGCCGAGCAGCGGCGCGATCCATGTGATGCCGATCGAGTAGGGCACGGTGAAGCGCAGCCAGCCGCGCGGGCCGGACTGCAGCTGGTTGACCGCACCTTCGGCTTCTTCCAGCTCGCGTGCGATGCGCTGGCAATGCTCGTGATAGACCGAGCCGGCCTCGGTGAGGCCGAGGCGGCGGGTGGTCCGGTGCAGCAGGCGTGCGCCGAGACGCGTTTCCAGTTCCTGCACTTTGCGGCTCACCGTCGTCTTGGGGAGCCCCAGTGCCGTGGCGGCGGCGATGAAACTGCCTTGCTCGACCACTTTGACGAAGATCAGCGTGTCGTTGAGATCGTGGGCCATGACGGGATCCAAAGTCGGGGGAGGGGAAGAGTGCCGCAAATGATTGTGCCGGGCACGGGATGATTATTCCCCTAAATCCGGACTAATCAAGGGGGAGTTTGAGGACTAATCTGGCGCCATTCCAGATATGAAGGACGACAACCATGTGGTTGCGGAACATTCTTGGCCGCCTGCGTAGCGGCCCCAACGCCCCGCTGGACCTCGCGATGACCGTGGAAGTCCGTCCGGGCTCCTTGTCCCGCAAGGCTTTTCGGGAGTTTACCCCGCCTGCCAACATGCAGCGCGGCGGCAGCTTCCGGCTGGGCTCGCGCAATGGCGACCGACTGGGTCGAATTGGGATTATCCCGGCGACGGGAGTGAAAGTCCCATGAATGGGACATTGGCCCCCGAGGTGCTGGTGCTCGGTGGCACCGGCAGCGTGGGCCAGGGGATCGTGGCGGCCTTGCTGGAGGCCGGCAGCCCCGTGTTGGTGGTCGGCCGCGACCCCGGCCGGCTGGCCGCGCTGCAGGAGCAGTTCGCCGATGAGCCGGGGCTGGAAGTCCTGCTCGGTTCGCTGGGCGACGACGCCTCGGCGCGCACCGTGGCCGAGCGCGTCGGCGGGCGTCCCCGCGCGCTGGCGGCCGTGGTGGATGCGATGGGCGGGCCGTACAACCGTGGGCGGGTGACCGACCGCAGCGGCGATGCGCTGTTGCAGGCGCTGCTGGCCGACGTGATGCCGCACGTGCATGCCGGCCGCCATCTGCTGCCGCTGGTGCGCGGTGGCGCCCAGGTGCGGCGCTACGTGCTGGTCGGCGGGCCGGCCGGCTTCAAGCCGTGGGCCGGGCACGGTGAGTCCTCCATCACCATGTCCGCCACGCGCATGTACGCGCAGGTGCTGCACCAGGAAGCCCAGGCACTGGGCGTGCGCGCGCAGATGCTGGAAGTGTGCGATCCGGTGTGCACCCCGGCCAATGCGGCCAAAGCCTGCATCGAATGGCCGAGCGCGCTGCTCGTCGGCCGTCGTGTGGTCTCGCTGCTCGACAACTGCACCGACAACCGCGCCATCGTGCGCTGCGATGCACGCGATGCCGAACTGCCGCGCGGGCTGCTGCACCTGGACCGCCCCCCGCCGATGTCGCGCGACACGGTCGGCACGGCTTGACCTCTACCAAGGTTCAGGTCCCAGGCTACGCCCCCCACGTCGCCCCACGTTTTCGATTCTGTATCACCACCCCTACGTACGGATGCATGACATGACTTCCAACTCCTCCCCGCATCGTTTCACCCGACGGCTGACCATGGCCGGCGTTTCCATCCTCGCCGCCGCGGTGTTGACCGCCTGCAGTGGCAGCCACGCTGAAGAAGCCGGCATGCCGCCGCCGCCCTCGGTCAGTGCCGCCCCGGTACTGGTCAAGCAGGTCAGCCAGTGGGACGACTTCAGTGGCCGCGTCGAAGCGGTCGAAAGCGTTGAACTGCGCCCGCGCGTCTCCGGCTACATCGACAAGGTCAACTATGTCGAAGGCCAGGAGGTCAAGAAGGGCGATGTGCTGTTCACCATCGACGCGCGCAGCTACCGCGCCGAGCTGGATCGCGCCACCGCCGAGCTCAACCGCGCGCGCACCCAGGCCCAGGTGAGCCGCAGCGAAGCCGACCGTGCCCGGCGCCTGTCCGACCAGCAGGCCATCTCCACCGAGACCTGGGAACAGCGCCGTGCGGTGTCCGAGCAGGCCCTGGCGCAGGTGCAGGCCGCTCAGGCTGCCGTCGATGCGGCGCGCTTGAACATGGAGTTCACCCAGGTGCGCGCGCCGATCAACGGCCGCGCCGGTCGCGCGATGGTGACCGCAGGCAACCTCGTCACCGCCGGCGACAGCGCCAGCGTGCTGACCACGCTGGTCTCGCTGGACAAGGTCCATGTGTACTTCGATGCCGATGAAGGCACCTTCCTGCGTTACGCCCAGATGGCGCGCAAGGGTGAACGCCCGAGCGAGCGCGACAGCGAACTGCCGGTGAAGGTCGGCCTGTCCGGCGAGACCGGCTACCCGCATGAAGGCAAGGTCGACTTCCTGGACAACCAGGTGACCCGCAGCACCGGCACCATCCGGGTCCGCGCGCTGCTGGACAACGCCGACCGCGCCTTCACCCCGGGCCTGTTCGCCCGCGTGCAGCTGCTGGGCAGCGGCCAGTTCCAGGCCATGCTGATCGATGACAAGGCCGTGCTGACCGACCAGGACCGCAAGTTCGTCTACGTGGTCGACAAGGACAACAAGGCACAGCGCCGCGATATTGAACTCGGCCGCACCGCCGACGGCCTGCGCATCGTCGAGCAGGGCCTGAAGGCCGGAGACCGCGTGATCATCGATGGCGTGCAGAAAGTCTTCATGCCGGGCATGCCGGTCCAGGCCAAGGCCGTTGCGATGCAGCCGGTTGCCGCACCGGTAGCCGCGCCGGCTGTTGCAAAGAATTGAAGGGCAGCCGACTGACCGTCGGTTCTACATAGCAGCCGACCAACGGTCGGCTCTACCGTGACTGCCATCGCCCCGTGCAGGGGAACCCGCCACCGCTGTCGCCTGCGACAGCGGCCGGGGTCGTGCACGCCGGCGCTGGTGAAACCCCAGGAATCCACCCATGGACTTTTCCCGTTTTTTCATTGACAGGCCGATCTTCGCGGCGGTGCTGTCGATCGTGATCTTCGCCGCTGGCCTGATCGCGATCCCGATGCTGCCGATCAGCGAGTACCCCGAAGTGGTGCCGCCCTCGGTGGTGGTGCGCACGGTGTACCCGGGCGCCAACCCCAAAGTGATCGCTGAAACGGTGGCCACGCCACTGGAAGAAGCGATCAACGGCGTCGAGGACATGATGTACATCAAGTCCGTCGCCGGCTCGGACGGCGTGCTGCAGATGACGGTGACCTTCCGCCCGGGTACCGATCCGGACGAAGCCGCGGTCAAGGTGCAGAACCGCGTCGCCCAGGCGCAGGCGCGCCTGCCCGAGGACGTGCGCCGCCAGGGTGTCTCCACCCAGAAGCAGTCGCCGACCTTCCTGATGGTGGTCCACCTGACCTCGCCGGACGGCAAGTACGACTCGCTGTACCTGCGCAACTACGCCCGCCTGCACGTCAAGGATGCCTTGGCACGCCTGCAGGGCGTCGGTGATGCGCAGATGTTCGGCGGCGGTGACTACGCCATGCGTGCGTGGCTGGACCCGGACAAGATCGCCGCGCGCGGCCTGACCGCCAGCGACGTGGTGCGTGCGATGCGCGAGCAGAACGTGCAGGTCTCGGCCGGCCAGCTCGGCGCCGAGCCGATGCCGAGCAGCGACTTCCTGACCCTGATCAACGCCCAGGGTCGCCTGCGCAGCGAGCAGGAATTCCGCGACATCGTGCTCAAGGCCGGTGACGACGGTGAAGTGGTCCGCCTGTCCGATGTCGCCCGCCTGGAACTGGGTGCCGGTGACTACACGCTGCGCTCGCAGCTGGACGGCAAGAACGCGGTCGGTATCGGTATCTTCCAGGCCCCGGGTGCGAATGCGCTGGAGATCCGTGACTCGGTCATCCACACCATGGATGAGCTGACCAAGCAGTTCCCGGCCGGCGTGAAGTACGAAGCGGTGTACGACACCACCATCTTCGTGCGTGACTCGGTCAAGGCCGTGGTCTCCACGCTGCTGGAAGCCATCGCGCTGGTGGTGCTGGTGGTGATCCTGTTCCTGCAGACCTGGCGCGCCTCGATCATTCCGTTGATCGCCGTGCCGGTGTCCATCGTGGGTACGTTCGCGGCGCTGTACGTGCTGGGCTTCTCGATCAACACCTTGACCCTGTTCGGGCTGGTGCTGGCGATCGGCATCGTGGTCGATGACGCGATCGTGGTGGTGGAGAACGTCGAGCGCAACATTGAAGAAGGCCTGACCCCGCTGGCCGCGGCACACCAGGCGATGCGTGAAGTGTCCGGGCCGATCGTGGCGATCGCGCTGGTGCTGTGTGCCGTGTTCGTGCCGATGGCGTTCCTGTCGGGCGTGACCGGTGCGTTCTACAAGCAGTTCGCCGTCACCATCGCGATCTCGACCGTGATCTCGGCGATCAACTCGCTGACCCTGTCGCCGGCCCTGGCCGCACGTCTGCTCAAGCCGCACGGTGCACCCAAGGATGGCCTGACCCGTCTGATCGATCGTCTGTTCGGCTGGATCTTCCGTCCGTTCAACCGCTTCTTCAAGACCAGTTCGGAGAAATACCACGGTTCGGTCGGCCGCCTGCTGGGCCGCCGCGGCCTGGTGTTCGTGGTCTATGCCGGCCTGCTGCTGGCCACCGGCCTGATGTTCAAGGCGGTGCCGGCCGGCTTCATCCCGACCCAGGACAAGCTGTACCTGATCGCCGGTGTGAAGCTGCCGGAAGGCTCCTCGATCGCACGTACCGACGCCATGCTGGCCAAGGTCGCCGAGATCGCGCGCAACACCGATGGCGTGGCGCACACGATCCAGTTCCCGGGTCTGAACGCGCTGCAGTTCACCAACACGCCCAACACCGGTGTGGCCTTCGTTCCGCTCAAGCCGTTCAGTGAGCGCAAGGGCCGCACCGCCGCGCAGATCAATGCCGAGATCAACGCCAAGATCGCCGGGCTGCAGGAGGGCTTCGCGTTCTCCATGATGCCGCCGCCGATCCTCGGCCTGGGTAACGGCAACGGCTACCAGATGTTCATCCAGGACCGTAGCAACCTCGGTTACGGCGCACTGCAGACCGCGGTGAGCACGATGCAGGGTGCCGTCGCGCAGACCCCGGGCATGGCGTTCCCGATCACCAGCTACCAGGCCAACGTGCCGCAGCTGGATGCCGAAGTGGACCGCGTCAAGGCCAAGGCCCAGGGCGTGGAACTGACCGAGTTGTTCGACACCCTGCAGACCTACCTGGGCTCGTCGTATGTAAATGACTTCAACCAGTTCGGTCGTACCTGGCAGGTGATCGCCCAGGCCGACGGCCAGTTCCGTGACAGCGTGGAAGACATCGGTCGCCTGCGCACCCGCAACAACCGTGGCGAGATGGTGCCGATCGGCTCGATGGTCACCGTGAAGGAAACCTACGGTCCGGACCCGGTGCTGCGCTTCAACGGCTACCCGGCGGCCGATCTGGCCGGCGAAGCCGACCCGCGCATGCTGTCCTCGGCCGAGGCCATGGCCAAGCTGACCGAGATTGCCGGGCAGGTGCTGCCGGTGGGCATGCAGACCGAGTGGACCGACCTGAGCTACCAGCAGGCCACCCAGGGCAAGGCCGCCTTCATCGTGTTCCCGGTGGCGATCCTGCTGGCGTTCCTGGTGCTGGCCGCGCTGTATGAAAGCTGGTCGCTGCCGCTGGCGGTGATCCTGATTGTCCCCATGACCCTGCTGTCTGCGTTGTTCGGCGTATGGATGACGGGCGGTGACAACAACGTGTTCGTGCAGGTCGGCTTGGTGGTGCTGATGGGCCTGGCATGCAAGAACGCCATCCTGATCGTCGAGTTTGCCCGCGAACTTGAAATGGGCGGCAAGGGCATCGTGGAGGCTGCACTGGAAGCATGCCGCCTGCGTCTGCGCCCGATCGTGATGACCTCCATCGCGTTCATCGCCGGCACCATCCCGCTGGTGATCTCGCATGGCGCCGGTGCGGAAGTCCGCTCGGTGACCGGTATCACGGTGTTCGCCGGCATGCTGGGCGTCACCCTGTTCGGCCTGTTCCTGACCCCGGTGTTCTACGTGGCCCTGCGCAAGTTCGTCAGCCGTAATGGTGGCGGGCAGCTGGTGACCCACGGCGAACCGACCATCCACCACTGATTCCTTCCCCCGCGAGGTTTTTCCTATGAATACCGCTACCCAAAAGATCGCCCTGGTCACCGGTGCCACCCGCGGCATCGGCCTGGAAACCGTCCGTCAGCTGGCTCAGGCCGGCGTGCATACGCTGCTGGCCGGGCGCAAGCGCGACGTCGCCGTGGCCGAGGCACTGAAGCTGCAGGCCGAGGGCCTGCCGGTGGAGGCGATCCAGCTGGACGTCGGTGATGCCGCCAGCATCGCCGCCGCCGTGCAGACCGTGACCGAGCGTCACGGCCGCCTGGACATCCTGGTCAACAACGCCGGCATCCTGCTCGATGACATCAAACTGGCCCCCTCGGCGCAGACCCTGCAGACCTGGCGCGATACTTTCGACACCAACGTGTTCGCGGTGATCGCCGTCACCCAGGCGTTCCTGCCGCTGCTCAATGCCTCGCCGGCCGGCCGCATCGTCAACGTGTCCAGCATCCTGGGCTCGCTGACCCTGCACAGCCAGCCGGGCTCGCCGATCTATGGCTTCGCGGTGCCGGCCTACAACGCCTCCAAGAGCGCGGTAAATGCGTGGACCGTGCAGCTGGCCTATGAGCTGCGCGAGAGCACCACGAAGGTCAACACCGTGCATCCGGGCTACGTCAAAACCGACATGAACGGTGGCGAAGGTGAGATCGAAATCAGCGAAGGTGCGCGTTCCAGCGTCGGCATGGCACTGATCGATGCCGACGGCCCGAACGGCAGCTTCACCTACCTCGGCGAGGTGCTGCCATGGTGATCCGTCTGTTGACCGTGGCCGTGACCAGCGCGCTGCTGGCCGGCTGCGTCAGCGTCGGCCCCAACTACCAGGCGCCGCCGGCCGAGCCGGTGAGCCTGCAGGGCGCCGCCGCGCCGGTGTTCACCACCACCTCGCCGGTGGCGAGCTGGTGGGCCCAGTTCGATGACCCGGTGCTGGAGCAGCTGGTGCATGAAGCACTGGGCACCAACCTGGACCTGCGCATCGCGATGTCGCGCGTGCGTGAGGCCCGCGCGGTGTTCGTCGAGCAGCGCCTGGACCAGTTGCCGCACGTCACCAGTGGTGGCAGTTACGACCGTCGCAAGCAGCCGGATGCCACCCTCGGTGGCGAGCGTGTCTTCAGCGAAAGCTACCAGCTCGGCTTCGATGCCGGCTGGGAGCTGGATCTGTTCGGCCGCCAGCGCCGTGCCGCCGAAGCGGCGCGCGCCGACCTGGGCGCCGAGCAGGACAACCTCGCCGATGCACAGGTCACCGTCGCCGCCGAAGTGGCCCGCAACTACTTCGAACTGCGCGGTACCCAGAAGCGCATCGCGGTGGCCAAGCGCACCCTGGTCAATCTGCGCGACACCCAGAAGCTCACCGAAACCCGGTGGGAACTGGGCGCCGGCAGCGAGCTGGACGTGCAGAGCAGCCGTGCGCGCCTGAAGGCGATCGAGGCCGACATCCCGCTGCTGGAAGTGGCCGAGGTGCAGTCACGTCATCGTCTGGCGGTGCTGCTGGGCCAGCGCCCGGACGCACTGGACAGCCTGCTGCAGCCGCGCGAGATGCGGCCGTACGCCAAGGCGTTGCCGCTGGGTGACACCACCGATCTGCTGCGTCAGCGCGCCGATGTGCGCGTGGCCGAGCGTCGGCTGGCCGCGGCGACCGCACGGGTTGGCGTGGCCACGGCAGACCTGTTCCCGCGGATCAGCCTGAGCGGGTTTGTCGGGTTCCTGTCTGGTGATGCCAGTGGCCTGGTCAACGGCAGCAACAAGGCATGGTCGGTGACGCCGTCGATCAGCTGGGCCGCGTTCGATTTCGGTACGGTCAAAGCCCGTCTGCGCGCCAGCAAGGCACAGGCCGATGGTGCTGCCGCCGAGTACGAAAAGGCCGTGCTGCTGGCGCTGGAAGACACCGAGAACGCGTTGACGCGGTACGCCAAGCAGCAGGCTCGCCTGGCGATCGTCGCCGAGCAGGCCCAGGCGGCGGGGCGCGCAGAGGAACTGGCGCAGATCCGCTTCCGCGAGGGGTCGGAAGACTTCCTGACCCTGCTCGATGCGCAACGCACCCAGCTGGCCGCGGACGATGCACTGGCCGAGGCCGAATCCACGGTCAACGTCAGCGTGGTCGGTGTGTACAAGGCCTTGGGGGGTTGGGGCCAGCAGCAGGATGCGGCCAACACCCCGGTGGCGGTCACGCAACACTGACCCCACCGTTGGGCACGGGGCGGCGAGGGCGCCGTCCCGACAGCAAGAAAGGCAACAGCCGTCACATCCGCTGCGCAGTGCGTCGCGATTGACGGCTTTGCCTCTGCACGGTGTCTGTGCACGGTGCTAAAAGCGTGGGTCGTTTTCTGGAGTGGCCCGCATGCAACCCAATCCGTGGCGTCCTGTCCGCCTGCATCTGCACGACCCGGGACCTGCCTCCGGGGCGGGACTTTCCCGTGGCGTGATCGCGCTGTTGGTGGTGGCGATCCTTGCGGTGGTCACGGGATTCTGTTGCCTGACCGAAGGCCTGTTCGAGATCGGCCTGATCGCCACCGGTGTGTTCATCGCCATCGGCGCGCGGATCTGCCAGGCACGTGAGCAGCACCAAGCGCTGTATCGACTGCTGCAGAAGATGGATGAGCGGCAGCCATGACTGACGCTGTGAAAACGCAGGCCGCCGTACGGCCAACCTGAAGCCGATGGACGGTACTCTGACCGCCCATCGCGCGTCTGCTTACTTGCCCGCCGGTGTTGGCACGGGGAACCGCAGTTCCGCCTGCACCGGATAATGATCCGAGGGCAGCACGCCACCGGGTTTCTGGTCCAGCGTGCTGAAGCTGTCCACGCTGAAACCGCGCACCAGGATCCAGTCCAGTTCCACCGTCGGCTTGCCGGTGAAATCATGGAAGGTCAGGCGCGGGCCATCGACCTTGCCGGCGAGTTTTCGAGCATCGCCCAACGCAGCGGTAAATGCCTTGTAGGTGTCACTGCCGGGCTCACTGTTGAAATCGCCGGTGACCACCACCGGGATGTCCTTGGGCAGTGTGGCCAGCCGCGAGACGATCAGCTTTGCGCCGAGGACGCGGCGCGGCTCATCTTCGTCACGGTAGGGCAGGTGGGTGTTGAACAGATAGAAGCGCTGCCCATCGGCCTGACGCTGGAACAGTGCCCAGGTCACCATGCGCGGGAACAGGTTGCCCCAGGTGATGCTGCCCGGCACGTCCGGTGTGTCGGAGAGCCAGAAGTCACCCGATTCGAGCACCTTCAGCCGCGCACTGTCGTACAGCACGCCCATGTGTTCGTCGCCGTTGCCGCCGCGGCGGTCCCTGCCGAACAGGGTGTAGCCGGGCAGGTGCGCGACCAGGTACTCGCCCTGTTTCTGCACCAGCTCCTGGGTGCCGATCACCTCGGGCTTCTGCTCACGGATCAGCGTGACCATCGCATCGCGGCGGTCCTCCCAGCGCTTGCCCGGGTCGGTATCGGCCGGCGTGCGTACGTTGAACGACATCACCTTCAACGCATCGGGTGCCTGCGCCCAGGCGCTGGCCAGCGGGGCGGCGAACATCATCAGGGCCAGCAGCGCGGGCCGATGGAAACGAGACAGCATGTGGAATCCCTCCATTCCATGAAAACGTTCCCAAAGGGTCGCATGGAAGGGCAGGAAAAGGATATGCAGGACATGGCGGTTGATCGGCAGTGCCCCCTCAGCTCGACAGCAGGATCACGCCGATCGTCATATTGATCGCTGCCCCCAGCACCAGCACCCACAGCGTGGACAGGATCGTGTTCAACCACGAGCGCTGCAGCGCGATCTTCAGCCACCCGGCCTGCACCACCGCATACCAGAGCGCGGCGAGCACGCCGACCGCGACGCCCAGCGTGGTCGACAGCTGGCCCGGCAGCCGCACGAACACCATGCTGGTGGACAGCGCCACCGCGAACGGTGCGGTCAGGTAGCACTGCATGAAAAACGGACGGCGCAGCGACTCGCGGGTCATCGGCACGTGCTTGCGACGCAACAGGTGCGTGGTGGTCACCAGGGGCCAGATCGCGAACGTGATCGAGCGGTACAGCAGCAGGCTCTCTTCATTGCCGAAGATCGAGCGCGACAGCGCCCCGGTGCCGACCACCTGCTGGTGCAGCATCAGCTCCACCCCGTGCGCGACCAGCACCGCCAGCATCAGGAACATGGGCGGGCTGATCGCATCGTCGAACTGGCGCTCCAGCTTTTCCTTCAGCTCGGTATCCACGTACTGGGCCATCCGCCGCGGATACACGATCACGCGGTACAGCGTGCGTGGGAAAAACAGGAACCAGGTGCACAGCTCGTAGAGGAACTCTTCCAGCGACCGCAGCAGTTTGAGGAAGTCCATCCCGGGGTCCTTGCGAGGGGGAAGCCAGCACCGCCGAGGATACCCGGGACAGGGCTCAGCGGATCGCGACTGTCAGGCTGTGCGGTGCCTTTTCATTGCGACGCGCCTGGGAACGCATCTGGTAGACCTGCACGACATAGGTACCGGTGGTCGGCAACGTGCCGCTCCAGCGCCGCTTTTCGTCGTTGCTGCCCAGCGCCTCCCCCTGGCCGGGCGTCACGCCGGGCGCGAACACATTGAAGTTGGCATTCGGGCTGCCGTCGATCGTCACCGCCATGGTCTGGCCGGCGCGCGCGGCAATCGTGTAGCGGACAGTGTCATAGCCGGACAACGTGCCACGCACGGTGGCACTGCTGGCGCCCTTGGTGAAGTGCACGGGGGTGGTAGTGACCTTGTCCGCTGCGGTGGCCAGCATCGGCGTCAGGGCGAGCAGGGCGGTCAACAGCAGTGAGCGGAGCGGCGTCATGGCATGTCCTTGGTGGGGCCCGGCAAGGGCGTTTCGTCCCGAGCATGGGCGTGACCCCATCAAGGGATTGTCGATGCGCTGCGACCCTCGCCGCACTGCGATGAACGCAGCGTGCTCTACCGGTCTCGGTCGCTGGTGCGTTCTGAATTGTTTACGCAGGTGCCCGGCGCGTGCATGCACCAGCCTCTTCCACGCACACATGGGTAACGCCGGCAGGCCTAGCGTGGATTCACCGGCACCACTTCGATGCCGAACACCGGAGATACGGCAATGGCCAACACCCCGAACCCGCAGCAGGGTCAGAATGATCCGCAGCGCAATGCCCCGCAGCAGGGCCAGCAGGAGCAGCAGGATCAGCGCGATCGCGATGCCCAGAAGCAGCAGCAACAGCAGGACCAGGATCAGCAGGGCCAGCGCTCGGGCCAGCAGAGCGACCAGGAAGAATAAAACGGGTCCGCACGCACCGTGGCCCGGTCGGATTGGCCGGGCCGTTTGTGTTGCCGCCAGCGAGAGAGCATCGCGTGTTACTGAACGTCTTCCAGCGCTCGCCCGGCTGACCGGCTACCATGCCCGCATGAGCATCCCCGTACCAGATAGCAGCGTGCCGCGCCTGCTGGGTTTTGACGTCCCGACATTGCAGACCATTGTCGATCACGGCGCGGACGAGGCCATTGTCGCCATGCTCGATGTTGTTCCCGATGCCCACTGGTTGAAGCTGTTCGACGAACGGGTGGCCGCGCTCAAGGGCGAACTCGGGCTGGCCGGTGTCGAACTCGACGGCACCTCGATTCTGTTCTTCGGCTCCATCGCGGACAGCCGCCGCCTGGCGACCGCCGTGTCGGCCCTGATCAATGCCATCAACATGGAAGTGGCCGGCCACACCGATCCGTTCCAGTCGACGGCGCCATAGCTCCTCACGAGTCGATACGGCACGTGCGCAGCAGCACGCTGTCACCCAGGCCCGCATCTGCCGTGCGGTACGGAGCAGGGCAGGTGCCGCGGATCTCGGTCACCCACAGCACCATCATGCCGACGATGCGATGGGCCTCGTTGGGCCACTGTGCGACCAGCCGATCATGGATCGCGTCATACACCGCCCAGCGCTCGGCGGCCGACACCCCGCCTGCCCAGCACTGCGCCAACTCGGCCTGCGCCAGCCGAAAAGCCTCTTTCTGTCCGTCCATAGCGTTCCCCCAACACAGTCCATATCGGACAGGCGCCTGCCTGCCCGGGTGAGCCCCCTGCAATGAGGTAAACGCGGTTGGGCCGACGCACCGGCCAGCGCGCAGTGCGCACACGGTGCGCCGCCGTAGGCTGAACGCGTGGGCGCCAGGTTGGTAAAACATAACAGGACGTCCTGTATAGTTACGATCCCGTCGCCCCCCCTTTGCGCACCATGACCCCGACCAAGACCCAGCGCTGGAGCCTGCTGCTCACCGTTGCCGCCGGCCTGTTGCTGATCACCCTCGACAACTCGGTGCTCTACACCGCCTTGCCCACGCTGACCAAGGAACTGGGCGCGACCCCGCTGCAGGGCCTGTGGATCATCAACGCCTATCCCCTGGTGATGGCTGGCCTGCTGCTGGGTGCCGGTACCCTCGGCGACCGGCTGGGGCACCGGCGCATGTTCCTGATCGGCTTGGTGATTTTTGGGATCGCCTCGCTGCTGGCCGCGTTCGCGCCGGACGCCAATCTGCTGATCGCCGCCCGCGCGCTGTTGGCCGTGGGCGCGGCGGCGATGATGCCGGCCACGCTGGCGCTGATCAGCCTGACCTTCGAGGACGAACGCGAGCGCAATCTGGCCATCGCCGTATGGGGCTGCATTTCCATCGTCGGCGCGGCCCTCGGCCCGATCGTCGGTGGCGTGCTGCTGGCGCACTTCTGGTGGGGCGCGGTGTTCCTCATCAATGTGCCGATCGTGCTGCTGGCCATGGTCGGGGCGGTGCTGTTCGCGCCCCATGGCACGCCCGATGCAAGCAAGCCGTGGGACCTGATCTCCTCGTTGCTCAGCCTGGTCGCCTTGTCCGGGCTGGTGGTGGCGATCAAGGAGGTTGCGCATGCGCCGCCGAACGGGGGGCTGGCAGCCGGTGCGGCGCTGGTCTTCGTGGTGGGGCTGGTGCTGTTCCTGCGCCGCCAGCGCCGGCTGCCGTACCCGATGCTCGACGTGGCCATCTTCCGTAACGCTCCGTTTCTGGCCGGCGTCCTGTCTGCGGCGTTCGCGATGTTCGCCATCGCCGGCCTGCAGTTGCTGACCACCCAGCGTTTCCAGCTGGTGGCCGACTACACCCCATTGCAGGCGGGCCTGCTGGTGTCTGTGGTGGCGATCGGGTGCCTGCCCAGCGCCATTTTCGGCGGCATGTTCCTGCACCGCGTCGGGCTGTTGCCGCTGATCACCGGCGGGCTGGGCGTGGGCACCGCCGGTGTGGTGCTGGTCGCGGCCACCTTCGGCGGCCACCTCGGCTGGACCCTCGCCGGATTGCTGCTGACCGGGCTGGGCATGGGCGCCACCATCTCCGTCGCCTCCACCGCGATCATCGGCAACGTGCCCCCGCATCGCGCTGGCATGGCCTCCTCGGTGGAGGAAGTGTCCTATGAGTTCGGCAGCCTGTTCGCGGTCTCTCTGCTGGGCAGCCTGATCGCCGCGCTGTATTCGGCCACCGTGACGCTGCCGGACGGTGTGGACGCCGGTGCGGGCCAGAGCATCCAGCAGGCGCTTGCACTGGCCGCACAACCGGGCGACGCCGCCGGGTGGCTGGCAGCAGCCAGCACCGCCTACGACGCCAGCTACGTTTGGGTACTGTATGTGATTGCCGGGGTGCTGCTGGTCGGCACCGTCACCACCGGCGTGCTGCTGCGCCGCCATGGCCCCGGCACGGCCACCACCGTCTCCCACGCCCACTGACCCATGCGCCCGAGCAACCGAACCAACATCCTGGATGCCGCCGTCCGTGTGATCGAACGCGACGGCATCACCGCACTGACCTTTGAAGCGGTCGCCGCCGAATCCGGCATCGCCCGGGGCGGGCTGCTGTATCACTTCCCCTCGCGCGATGCGCTGCTGCAGGGCATCCACCAGCACCTGGCCGGCGTGTGGGAGGCGAGCATGATCGAGGCCGCGGGCAAACCTGCCGACGCGGCAGGGCCCCCCGAGCGCTACCAGGCCTACGCGCTCACCTGCGCACAGACGGCCACCCGGGCCGAACTGCAGCTGATGTTCGATGCAGCCGCCACCGACGAGAACATGCAGCCGTGGACCGCAGTGGTCGAGCGCTGGTCGCCGCCCACGCCGCAGGACCTGAGCGATCCGGCTGCGCTGGACCTGTTCATCGCCAAGCTCGCCGCCGACGGCATGTGGGTGTTCGAAGCGCTGTCGCGCTCGCGGCTGGCGCCGGAGGTGCGGCAGGCCATCGCTGACCGGCTGGCACAGATGATCGCGGCCGCCTCCAAGACAGCGTGATGCCTGCCATGCGGGTACCCTTGGCGGTTCACTTCTTGAACAACGGGTCCGCCTGATGGATTACCAACTTGTGATCAAGTTCTGGCGCAAGTCGCTGGATGATGAGGCCTTCCTGGCCACGCTGGAGGCCGAGCTGACCACCGCGCTCGGCAAGGCCGCGACGCTGGACGGTTACGACGTCAGCGCGAAAGAGATCAACCTTTTCATGTTCACCGCGGATCCGCGCCCGACCTTCCGGAAGACCAAGGATGTGCTGGAGGCGATGGGCGTGCTGCACAGCGTGTCCGCGGCGTACCGGCTGGTGGGCGGTGCGCAGTTCACTTCGGTGTGGCCGCTGCGGATGGCGCGGAAGTTCACGTTGCCGTGAGGGGCTGAGCGGCTGTCTGGCTGGCGGAAGACGGGCACAAAAAAGGCCGGGACCTTCGATTTCTCTAGGGTTCCAGCCTTTGATGCACCGTCGAAACGGCTAATTGGTGGAGGGGTGGAACCCTGCGCCAAACCTATGTAACTCAGCGCCTTAGAACCGCTGCGAACTCCTGCGGAAAGGTGCGGAATCCAGCCCCATCTGCCAGCAATCCTACCAGTTCTGCCCGGCCGGGGGCACCAGCCAAGTGCATCAGACAGGACGCCAGTTCGATTCCCATTTGCGGAATTGAACCCGCGTCCGCATCGACTCACCCGACCTTCGATCAGGCGGTGACGAACCGCTCCCGAAATGCTCGCCGGCCCTGGTCGTAAGGCATAGGGTTGGTGGCGTGGGGGACCGGCGCGCTTCTGTCCCCGATGAGGTAATTGATCCGGTAGGTGCAGTTGCCGGATGGGTGCAGCATGCCGCCAATCACCCGCTCGGGTTTCAGGACCCGCTCCTGGATCAGACGGTCCAGCACCTTCTGGACCTGCGGCCCGAGCCCGACGAACACGGCATCCTTCAGTTCCTCGACCTCCGCCGCGAAGTTCTCCAGCAGGTACTTCCTCAGCAAGGGATCCTTGGTCATGTCAGGTGAGCCACGGTAATCGTCGCCCTTGACGAACACCGGATAGCGCAGCAGCGAGGTTGTCTGCACCAGGTGGCGCGAAGTGGAGAACAGGTCGGCCGAATCGGTCAGGCCGAGCCACTTGTGACAGCTCCAATGGTTGAGCTGGTTGATGAGGTTGCTCCGCAACGGCTCACCACTGAACGCGCCGACGCTCTTGGCGGCCTGGATCGCTTCCGAGCTGGACTTGCCGGCCTGAAGCGCGCGCCGCGCCTCGTTGTTGGCATTGACCATCTGGGTGGGGCCCGGTGTGATCCCGACCAGAACGATCCGCGCACTGGGGTTGATGTACTCGAACGGCGCGTAATAAATCTTCAGGTCGCCGCTTGCATCCATCAGCAGGCGCGGGTCGCGCACCACCGGAAGCGTCGACCCACAAAGAATCGGCGCGTACTTTTCGATCAAGTTTGTTTTCATTGTTTGATGTGTCCTGGTCTACGGCTGGTCCGTCAGCCTGCTGGAATCAGTCCGAAGCCTACAGCCGATCGTCATCCTGGGTCGCGGCCCAGAAGTCGTCGAACAGGGCCAGCTTGGCTTCGTCTTTGGTTGCGTAGGTCTTGGTGCTGAACCGGCTCCCGATCCGGTAGCCCGACCGCTTGAACTTGTTTATGTGTACCCCGACGTTGTGCCCCTGTATGTTCAGGAACGGATTCCCCTTAGAGGACGTGCGCCAACTTCGCGTGAGCCACTTCTTTCGGCGGACCGCCCGATTGCGCAAACGGTTTTCCCGGCGCTTGGGCCACTCGTAGTCGCCGCTCATCTTCTCGGCGCAGACGCACCCAACGTAGAAGTTCTCGTCCAGATCCGGATGCTCCATGATGTGGACGTAGCGGATCTTCTCGTTGCCGCACATCTGGCAGGTCGCGTAATCGGTTTCGTCCGCCGACTCGCCGTCGGCCCGCAGGTCGACCACGTCCACGCAGTGCCATCCTTTGTGGGGCACACCCGGCTGGTCCCATCGATTTCCGCTCATGCCAGTTCACTCCATCTCAGAATCCCGGGTACTTCCGCCAGATCCGCTGGTTCAGCTCTTCGTTGTCGCTGTACTCGCCGATCGCCCAATCCTTGAAGGCGTGGAGGTCTTCAGCCAATTCGGTGATGACGTCGCGCAGTTCCAGCGGCTTCAGCCACTCGGCAGGGATCGCCTTCACGCCGTGCATCGCGCCCAGCAGGTTGCCGACGATCGCTCCGGTCGAGTCGGAGTCACCATCGTGGTTCACGGCCAGGATCGCGCCCTGTTTGAAATTGCGGGCGACCAGCGCGCAATAGATGGAGATCGCCAGGGCCTCCTCGGCGATCCAGCCCTGGCCCAGCCGGGCTATGGCTTCTTCATGTGGCAAACCGGAATCGGCTAACTCCTCAGCCATCTCGATTGCGCGCAGCGTCTCCTCAAAGCCGGGCACAGCTCGCAGTAAGAGTTTGGCGGCGGCCAACGCCTCGCGCAGCGGCGCGCCATCGGTCAGGGCCAGGATCAGAACCGCCAGCACACCACCGGTCAGGGCTCCAGTCGGGTGCCCGTGGGTCAGCGCAGCCAACTCGGTACCCAGCCGGAAGGCGTCTTGAGGGGATTCGTACTGGCGCAGGCGCCAGGCGAACAGCCCGACCGGCGCAACCCGCATGACGCCGCCGCAGCCCTTGCTGTCGTTGCGGGCCGGCTCCCCAAGGGAGTGCATCGCCCGCAGGGCCGATAGGCAGGTGTTGCCCGGTGCGCGACGGCTGTGCAGCTGACGCTGCTGGAACAGCCAGCCAGGCTCATCGGTGCCGAAGTCGATTTCGCATGTCGGGCGTTCGCCTTGGGTTTGCAGCCAGCGCAAATAGGCGTGCGCCGTTACCCCGGAATAGGTCGTGATGCCTTTGAAGCAGCCGCGCACCCAGCCTCGGATTAACCCCTCGGCGGTGAACAAGGTCATCTGCGTGTCGTCGGTGATCGTCCCAATGGCACCATAAGCCGGTGCGTACTGGGTGATTCCCTTCGGGCCGAAGCGACGCAGAATCTCGGTCCGCTTCATGAACTCAACCGGTGCGCCCAGCGCATCGCCGACTGCACCACCGAGCAGGCAGCCCAGAAACCGCCCCTGGACCGTGCGCTTTTTCTGGCGCTTGCTGCGCCAGGCCGGAGGTGCCGGTGTCTCGAATTCTTCCGCCGCGCCGTATCGGCAACAGGCTCCTCGTCCTCATTGCCGGACAGGGTGTAGTAGACGCCCAACTCTGCGACTACGCGGGCGGCGGGCCGGGCAACGAGGTCGAGCTGCTTACGCCACTCAGGCACATCGGAGCCGTCCCAACTGATGCCCAGGCCTTTCTCCCAGTAGGACAGGTAGGCCTCGCCCCGGTCGGCGGCGTAGTAGTTGCCGTTGCCGGCGGAGCAGTCGAGCGCGTACTCCCAGTTGTTCTCGCGTATGCAGACTCCGTGCTCGGGGTGAGGCACTTGCCCCAGCCCGATCAGGTATTCCGCGCTCTTGGCGTCCAACGGGCGAAACACGGCCACCCGCAAGCGTCCGTCGTCCCGGGCGGTGATGGCAGCGATCAGAGCATCGCCACGTTGGATGGTGACCAGTTTGCAGCCGAGGTCCACGGGCCCGACCTCGAGCCACCAGTGGTCCCCGGCCGCTGAAATGACATCGCGGGCATCGTCGGGCGCCAACAGCTCGGCAAGCCGATCCATTGCGGGTTCGACCTGCTGCCATTCGGCCTCCCCATCCCGGCTACGCTGCTGCAGACCGTGCAGCATCACGGCCAGCGGCAGGTCCCCGTTGTCTAGCACGGCCGACTTCAGATCAGCCGCTGGGATGGGGTACGGGATGTCCGGCAACCCGTACTGCGCCAGCGTCTCTGGCTTGAGGTGAAGCTCTGCGAAATTATGCATGGCGCCGGTGCCGACCCTTTTTTCGCTGCGCCGCTTGTCATTAGCACAATGCGACGCACACACAAATCAAAATAGAGTCATAGACAGATTCTAGGGCAGACCATATACTTTCCGCAATAAGCCGTACAAGCATTCGCTAACCCGAACGAGCCAGCCAGGATGTCGAACGAACAGCTTGCAGATCTAACCCAGCCACAACGCGACCGGCTCGCGTTAGTGGAGTTGCGCGTGCGCTTCATCGGGGAGATACGCCGCCAGGACTTGGTCACGCGGTTTGGCATCCAGTCCGCCGCCGCATCCAGGGATCTAGCGCTGTACAAGGAGTTGGCCCCGGGCAACATCGACTACGACCCCAAGGGCAAGTCCTACGTCCTGGGGCCGGACTTCCGGCCCGTATTCGACTTTCCCCCAGAGCGGGTGCTGTCGTGGCTGACCCAGGGCTTTGGCGATGGTGAGCCGATGCGGCTCAAGGCGTGGGTGGCCAGCGAGAGCCCGTCACGGCTCACGCATCCGGATCTGGATGTGCTGGCGAGCGTGACCCGTGCGATTCACCAGGAGTGTCCGCTCGGCATCGAGTACCACTCCATCTCCAGTGGCCGCACTGAGCGGGAGATCGTCCCGTTCGCGCTGATCGACAACGGTCTGCGCTGGCACGTCCGCGCCTTCGACCGGAAGTCGCAGGAATTCCGGGATTTCGTCATCACCCGGATCAAGCGCCCGGTCCTTATGAGGGATGCAGATGTGCAGCCCCATGAGCGCAGTGATCAGGACATCCAATGGACCCGGATCGTGGAGCTGGAGATGGTGCCGCACCCGGACCAGCCCCGTCCTGAAATTACGGAGATGGACTACGGCATGGTTCGCGGGTCACTGCGGATGAAGCTGCGTGCGGCCACCGCCGGATACATCTTGCGGCAGTGGAGTGTGGACTGCTCGCCGGACCACAGTCTGCGCGGTTATGAATTCAGGCTCTGGCTGAAAGATCACCTGGCGCTGTACGGCGTCAAGAACGCTGTGTTGGCGCCGGGGTACCGCTCGCCCGACCAAAACAAGGGAGAGCAATAACGTGGCCTACAACCCCAAACGCGCGCTGGAACTTCTCCGCATCGGCTCCGGACGCGCCGATGCCACTTTCCGCGACGGCCAAGAAGATGCCATTCGTCACATCGTCGAAGGCAAAGGCCGCTTGCTGGTCGTGCAGAAGACCGGGTGGGGCAAGAGCTTTGTCTACTTCATCGCGACCAAGTTGCTGCGGGAAGCTGGAGCCGGCCCGGAGTTATTGATCTCGCCGCTGCTGGCACTGATGCGAAACCAGATCGCAGCGGCAGAGCGGATGGGGGTTCGCGCCGCCACCATCAACTCCGATAACCAGGATGAATGGAAATCGGTTGAAGCCAAGCTCCGTCGAAACGAAGTGGACATTCTGCTGATAGCGCCAGAAAAGCTGGGCAACGACTGGTTTAACACAGAGGTTCTAGCTGGTATCGCAGGGCAGATTTCGCTGATGGTTATCGATGAGGCCCATTGCATTTCCGATTGGGGTCACGACTTCCGTCCTCACTACCGACTGCTGGAACGTATCGCCAGAACGCTTCCAGCCAATCTGCGGCTACTGGCCACAACGGCAACAGCAAACGATCGGGTTATGGAAGACCTTGTGGCTGTGCTCGGCCCCAACATGAAGGTGCTGCGTGGTGACCTGAATCGAGATTCTCTGACGCTGCAAACGATGCGTTTGCCCAGTCAGGCTGTCCGTCTGGCCTGGATCGCGCAGCAACTCAGTTCACTTCCAGGGCACGGCATCATTTACACGCTCACTATCCGAGATGCCAATCAACTGGCAGATTGGCTCAAGGCCCGGGGCTTTGCTGTAGAGGCCTATACAGGTAAGACAGGTGATCGGCGTGAGGAGCTAGAGCAGGCTCTGCAGGAGAACAAGGTTAAGGCACTTGTAGCGACCACCGCATTGGGTATGGGCTACGACAAGCCGGACCTGGCATTCGTTATCCATTTTCAGATGCCCGGCTCAGTTGTCGCCTATTACCAGCAAGTAGGGCGCGCAGGAAGAGCGCTGGAATCTGCATATGGCGTGCTCTTGAGCGGAGATGAAGAAGAAGGAATTACCGACTGGTTTATCCGTAGCGCGTTCCCAACTCGCCAAGAGGTAGACGATGTCCTGGGGGCTCTTAATGAGGCACCGGAAGGACTTTCAATACCTGACCTCATGACCTGCGTGAACATGAGCAAAGGCCGCATCGAGAAGACTATCACGGCACTGTCTCTCGAATCTCCAGCGCCGATCGCCAAGCAAGGTACGAAGTGGCAGCTTACTGCAGCCGAGCTAGGAGACGGATTCTGGGCGCGAGCAGACCGGCTCACCAAATTGAGGCGGGCCGAACTCCAGCAAATGCAGGAATACGTCTCTCGGCCTTTCGGGCAGCACATGGGCTTTCTGATTGATGCGCTTGATGGCGATTCAAGCACCGTCAGCCCACCGTCCTTGCCGCCGCTGTCAGAAGACGTAGATCAGTTGCTGGTTCGGGAAGCCGAGGAATTTCTTTGTCGCACAAGTCTACCCATCGAGCCTCGCAAAAAATGGCCCGTGGGGGGAATGCCGCAGTACGGAATTCACACCGCATCCACCATTCCCTATCAAGCGCAGCCAGGCAAGGCCCTCTGCGTCTGGGGCGATGCCGGTTGGGGTGGCTTGGTTCGACAGGGAAAATACCACGACGGCTACTTTTCCGATGACCTCGTGGCTGCGTGCGTGAAGATGATTCATGAGTGGAATCCGCAGCCGAGCCCTACCTGGGTGACCTGCGTTCCTTCGCTTCGGCATCCCGAATTGGTGCCGAATTTCGCGCAACGCTTGGCTGCTGCGCTGGGTCTGCCGTTTCATATGGTCATCGCAAAAACAGACGCAAGGCCCGAACAGAAAACGATGGCAAACAGTACACAACAGGCGCGCAACATTGATGGTTCGCTCGCACTCAACGGCCAGCCCATTCCTCCCAGCCCGGTCCTCCTGGTTGATGACATGGTCGACTCGCGCTGGACGCTGACGGTGTCTGCATGGCTGCTGCGCAAAAGCGGTAGTGGCGCGGTTTGGCCTATGGCCCTTTCACAGACGGGGCACGACGAATGACGCCAGTCCTCTCTCCCAACACCCAGGCGATCTTGCTGCTGACTGCGCCGCTCATTGCCGGACGAGGCACTGCGTCATCGGATCTGCTCTCGCCTGGTGAATACAAACGTCTCGCGCGTCATTTGCGCGAGATCCAGCGTCAACCTGCCGATCTCCTCTCGCCGTACGCAGCTGAGATCTTGCGCGCGTGCCAGCCGGTGATTGACGAGAGCCGCCTGCAGAAATTGCTGGGGCGCGGATTCCTGCTGAGCCAAGTGATCGAGCGCTGGCAAGCGCGCGCCATCTGGGTAGTCAGCCGCGCCGATGCAGAGTACCCCCGCCGTCTGAAGGCCCGCCTGCGCGAAGACGCCCCGGCAGTGCTCTACGGCTGTGGCGACATGGCTTTGCTCGAAACTGGCGGGCTTGCCGTCGTTGGATCGCGCCATGTGGACGACGCCCTCATCGACTACACAATGGCAGTTGGCCGGCTCGCTGCTCGGGCAGGTAGAACGCTTGTCTCTGGTGGCGCCAAGGGCATCGATCAGGCCGCCATGCGTGGCGCGCTCGAGGAGGGTGGGAAAGTTTGTGGAGTGCTGGCGGATAGTCTGGAAAAGACCACCATGAACCGCGAGCACCGCAATCTGCTGCTCGATGGGCAGCTGGTCCTGATTTCGCCCTACGACCCGAGTGCCGGGTTCCATGTGGGCAACGCCATGCAGCGGAACAAGTTGATTTATGCATTGGCAGACACCTCACTGGTGGTCAGCTCCGATCTCAACAAGGGTGGCACTTGGGCGGGTGCTGTCGAGCAGCTCGACAAACTCAAGTTTGTCCCGGTCTTCATTCGATCGACGGGCGAGTCTTCCGCCGGATTGGATGGTTTGCGAAAGAAAGGCGCACTTCCCTGGCCTAACCCGCAAGACGTGGATTCGTTCGAGGATGTGTTCAACGTGGCGATGCCAACGCCGACGGCATCCCCACAGGTTGGTTTTGCGCTGTTTTCAAACGAAGACCCAGCGTCGGCTGACGCCAAGCCAACGTCGCCCGTGCCACCCGACGCCGCGCCATTGCCTCAGGCGGAGAGCGAGCCATCGGCGTCGGTCGACGTTGTGTCCGATGCGCAGCCACCCGCACCAGCATTGGAAGAGCCGCCATCAGTCACACCAGAGGCTTTGGCGTCGACAGACGATGTCAAGGAATCTGCGCAGCCGGAATCGAGCCCAGCCGAAGTGCTCTTCGCTGCCGTGCGCGCCACGATTAAGCAGCTATTGAGAACGCCGATGAAAGACACCGAAGTGGCCGCCGCGCTGAACGTTTCCAGCGCGCAGGCCAAGGCGTGGTTGCAGCGTCTGGTCGACGAAGGCGTGATCGAAAAACGGAAGAAGCCAGTAGGTTACGTCGTCAAGCAATCGAGTCTGTTCGAGTGAGCGATGACAACAATAGTGCAAAGCCTTCGCAGCCCCGCGTTTTTGCCGTGGCGAAATCTGACGTGTCGAACTTGGCCTCGCGCACCAGCGTCGTGGCTACCGACTTCATGGCCGATTCGAATAGATCAAGAAGGTAGTCCTGCTGCGTGGCGTCGATGTTGCGCGGCGTCACGTCGTCAATGGCGGCGCGTTTGAATCGGTTACTCATGATTAATGCTCCTTGTTGGCGTGGATGACCCCAGCAGTTCAACACGACGACCTCGATGGGTCGGTTGATGCTGAACATCCTGCTGTCCTTCGCCCAGTTCGAGCGCGAGGTCACCGGCGAACGCATCCGCGACAAGATCGCAGCCAGCAAGCGCAAGGGCATGTGGATGGGCGGCGTGCCACCGCTGGGCTACGACGTCGAGAACCGCCGACTGGTGCCCAACGAACGCGAGGCCAAACTGATCCGGCACATATTCCAGCGCTTCGTTGAACTCGGCTCCAGTACGGCGCTGGTCAAGGAGCTGAAACTGGATGGCGTGACGTCGAAGGCGTGGACCACGCAAGACGGCAAGACCCGCGAGGGCAGACCGATCGACAAGGGCCACATCTACAAGCTCCTCAGCAACCGGACCTACCTTGGCGAGTTGCGGCAAAAGGACCAGTGGTACCAGGCGGAGCACCCGCCCATCATCAGCCGCGAACTGTGGGATATCGTCCACGCGATCCTGGCCACCAATGGCCGGGCACTGTCGCCGTGGCACACGACCAAGAAGAATGGCCGTCGCTACCGTTACTACGTGCCACAGCGGGACGCCAAGGAGCACGCGGGCGCCTCGGGTCTGCCGCGACTGCCGGCGGCCGAACTCGAATCGGCCGTGCTCGACCAACTGCGCGCAATCCTGCGTGCCCCGAATCTACTCGGCGACATGCTGCCGCAGGCGATCAGGCTCGATCCAACCTTGGACGAGGCGAAGATCACCGTGGCCATGACCCGGCTCGACGCGATTTGGGATCAACTTTTCCCGGCCGAACAGACCCGGATCGTGGAACTGCTGGTCGAGAAAGTCATCGTGTCACCCAACGACCTCGAAGTGCGGCTGCGCGCCAACGGCATCGAACGCCTGGTGTTGGAGTTGCGCCCCGAGCCGGTCGAGCAACAAGTGGAAGCACTGGCATGAGCGACATCCGCATCCAGAAGACGGGCGAGGCCGACATCCTGCAGACCAGCGACGGCAGGCTGACCTTGTCCGTGCCGATCCAGATCAAACGCCGCAGCGGCCGCAAGCTGGTCACCTTGCCAAACGGCGAAACCGCGCCGGTTAGACCGTGGGACGTAGCACCGACCTCCATCCAACTGGCGCTGGCCAGGGGCCACCGCTGGCTGGCGATGCTGGAGTCAGGAGAGGCGAAGTCCTTGAAGGAGATCGCCACGCGGGAAGGAATCGACAACAGCTACGTCAGCCGGATGGTCAACCTGACCACGCTGGCACCCGACATAGTGGCGGCCATCCTGGACGACGCATTGCCGAATCACGTCACGCTGTTTGATCTGGCGGTTGATCCGCCAGCGCTGTGGGATGAGCAGCGGGCCAGGCTCATGTAGACCGAGCGGGGGCACAGGGGTAAAATTGCCCAAGGTGCCCACCTTACTTGCACACGAGTAAAAAAAGGCGTTGCCTCACTGTCACTGAAAACCTCTCTTTGAGCCTCGTCGTCGGGGACTTAAACGTGTGCGCCTGACCCGAAATCGGCGTGGCATTGAGGAAAGGTTTGTCATGACAATCAAAGAACTCGCGTATTCCGCGCAGCAGCACCTTCAGGCCAGCACTGGTGGCTCATTCAAGCGAGCCCACGTCTACGAGCTGTTGGCAGCTTCCTTCGGCTTCAACTCTCACGCCGCGTTTGGCGTTGACACTGTGCTCACGGAACTTCGCCAGAAAGACCGGCGGGTGGTCCCGCAAAGTGCGCTCATCAAGCGGCGTTGCATCGAGCTTGGGTATCAACCTGACACCGCGATTCTGGCGTCGTCGGCGTTGGAATCTTTCCTGGCAGAGCGCCAGATCGGTGTCGCCAGCATCTCGTCATTGGTCAGTCGCCTGAGAGGGGAGTCGTCCAGCCAAGACGAAGAGCTCGAATACGACGAGGATGAGCTATTCGACCCTACCGACGAGGCGTTCGGACCGATCCTTCTAGATGGATTGGCTGCGGCGGCTAGTAAGGGCAATGCCCTGGCTCACTACGCGCTGGCGCTGATACACGCCCCTGACGATGAAGACGACCCGGACGCTGGAAGTTCCTATTGGTACTCCCAGGGGCAGCAGGGCCGTGTCCTGACGGGGGTGGAAAAGGAGTGGGCCGAAGCCCACGAGACTCGTCTCGCTCAAGCCGAGAAGTACTCGCGGCACCTGAGGGAGGCCAGTCGACTGGGGAATCAGGATGCACTTCTCGACTTGGCGGATCGATTTGACGATCCGTCCTTCTTCGAGCAGTCGCGCCACGGCGTCGATGCTGACCCAGCAGCGATTGCGGCGATCGCAGAACGCATGGGCCGCACTTCAGACGCCAAGCATTGGCTGACGCTGGCTGCCGAGATGGGAGATACGGACGCCGTCCTCCAGCTCATTGAGGGACACGATCAAGGTGACCTACAGCGATGCTGGACGTGGGTGTATCTCTCGCAGTTGGTCGGAACGGATCTGACTCGGGACGCGCAATACGCCATCAACGAGGACGGTTCGGACTACGACGATGACGTCGGCGGTCCAGCCTACGTCGCAGGTCGTGACGGGGTAGATCTTGAACCGCTTGCTCCGGCGCAAGACGCCGCTGCCAGGCTCGCTGCGCAGAAGCTGTTTGACCAGATCGAATAGAACGCACGGTAAGACTGCTCGCTTTGCGCTAGGGACGTTTGCCCACTCCGGTAGCCAATGCTGCAATCCAACCGCTTGATTCGTCCGCGCGTAACCCTTTGATCTGTATGGGCCTGCGTTGCGGCCTTCGCGGACTTCGGGCCAGTTCCAGGGAGCGAGGTCGGAGCGAGGAATGGCCAGGAGAGAGTGCAATGTGGCCCGGAACGGCCGATTTGGGCGGCTGGCAAAGTCCGCAGGCTTCCGCAGGACCCCCCAATAACACGCGGGAACTGGCGCAAATAGACAAGAAAAAGCCCCAACTGATAACAGTTGGGGCTTCAGTATTGGTGGAGGTGGGCGGAATTGAACCGCCGTCCGAAGGCACTCCATCCCCGGTACTACATGCTTAGCTCACCGTTAGATCTCATCCTGTGGCAGCACGGCGTGCAAAGCGCACCCCAGGACCAGCCTGCTTTAGTTAAGTCGTGACTGACAGGCAGCCATCACAACCGGTTCCGTGATAATGACCCTACATCTACGAGCACGGGCACAAGTAGGTTCGGGGGTTCGCCTAAGGCGGCTGTAGAACTAAACGCTAAAGCTGTTTTTAGGCAGCGATTGCGAAGTCGTTCGAACCGTAGTTGTCGTCGTTGGCAACTAAAAGTTTGCTGCTGGATTAACGAGGAAAGCTGCCCCCTCGGCATGCACCAAGTAACTTCACAACCCCCGTCGAAACCAATGCACCCCCGGTTTCTTCAAGAACCGCACTTCATCCGGAATACAGCACCGGAACTCTACTTGACGGAGTGGATGCTACTCCAATCCAGCTGAACAGTCACCTTGGTCCTCTGCGCCTTACTTCTGCAGCTGGCGGCGGCTGTCGGCCTTGTGGCGGGCCTTTTCCTTCTTCAGGCGATTGTGCTCGTTGCGCACGGTCATGGCCTGCTTCTTGGCTTTCGGCTCAACCCGGGCCATCAGCGATTCCACCTGGGCCACTAGGCGGCGGTGCTCCAGGCTGTCGTAGCTCTGGGTTTCCGAGGCGACGCGCTTGGCATTGCGGATCAGGTAGGTCAGCACCTTGAGCAGCGCGGCCGGGTCCATGGCGCGGGCGAGTTCGTCAAAGATGAACTCCAGCGCCGCCACGTCGGCGCGCAGGGTGGTCAGTTCGTCCGCCGCCAGTGCGGGTGCCGGGGTAGTTTCGAGAGTCACGCGCGGATCCTTTCCGTATCAATGCGGGGATTCTGACAGCTGAGCGGGGTTGGCGGGGAAAGATCGTTGTCTCGCCGCTCTCAGGCGGACGATACCCGCTCGGCCCGACCCGCCCAGCCGCGGTGCAGTGCCATGCCGACCAGCATCGCCGGCACGAACCACAGCGCTTCGCTGGCGCCGTAGCCGGCACCGACCAGCGCGGGCCCAGGGCAGTAGCCCGCCAAGCCCCAGCCAATGCCGAACAACGCTGCGCCGCCGAGCAGGCGGGTGTCGATCCGTTGGCTGTCGCTGAGATGGAACTGATCGGCCAGGCGCGGCCGCGGCGCGCGCAGTACGAACCGGAACAGCAGCGCGGTGGTGGCGACGGCGCCGCCGAGCACGAACAGCAGGGACGGGTCGAACGCGCCGGTGACATCCAGGAAACCGAGGATGCGCAGCGGATCGGTCATGCCCGAGACTGCCAGGCCCAGACCGAACAGAGCGCCCGCACCGAGCGCGACGAGGATCTGTCGGCTCATGCGATCCCCGCGAGATGGCGGACGATGAAGGTGGTCAGTATCGCGGTGGTCATGAACACCCCCACGGCGACCAGCGAACGCAAGGACAGGCGACCCAAGCCGCAGACGCCATGGCCGCTGGTGCAGCCGCCGCCCAGCCGGGTGCCAAAGCCCACCAGCAGGCCGCCTGCGATCAGCAGTACCGGTGGAAAGCCGGTGCGTGGGGGCGCGGCGGAGGGTAGCCAGTGCAGCGCAAGTGCACCCGCCGCGATCAACCCCAGCAGAAATGCATAGCGCCACGCCGTCTCGCCACGCTTCGGGAACAAGGCGCCCGCGGTGATGCCGCTGATGCCAGCGATGCGGCCGTTGAGCCAGAGCAGTGCGGTGGCGGCAAGGCCGATCAACACCCCGCCAGCCAAAGGGGTCACCCAGTAAGGCGTCACGGTCGATCGCCGGCGGTGGCAGGACGGTACTGATATGGCATGGGCCTGTCCTGTAATTTAGATAAATCTAAATTAGGGATGTCTCAGGTAAAGTGCAACCCATGCGTGACTTGAATCCGACCAGACACCCGCCTTCAGCCTCCCGCGCTGCGGAGATGGCCGCCCAGGCTGGCCAGGCCGCCGCGCTGCTCAAGGCGCTGGCGCACCCCGCGCGGCTGCGGGTGCTGTGTCGGTTGGTAGAAGGCGAGGCGTCGGTAGGGGAGCTGCAGCCGCTCAGTGGACTGGGCCTGTCGGCGCTGTCCCAGCACCTGGCCGTCCTGCGTGGGATGGCGTTGGTGACCACGCGGCGCGAGGCGCAGACGATTTTCTATGCGTTGGCCGACTCCCCGGCACTGGGTGTGCTGGCGGCGCTGCATGACGCCTATTGCCCGGACGGGGATGCCGGCACTGCCTGACCTGGCGGTGCTACAACCGTGTCGTAGATCACCCGGTTAACCGGGTGATCGTCCGAGGGTCGCCGCTGGCCGGCTGGATGCCCGCTGCGGGCACCGTGCGCGTCATCAGGCGTCGCGGTTGTGCCGGCGCATCGTGCGCGACTTCTCCCGCGCCCAGTCCCGGTCCTTCTCGGCATCGCGCTTGTCGTGGGTCTGCTTGCCCTTGGCCAGCGCGATCTCGAGCTTGATCTTGTTCTTGCTCCAGTACATCGCGGTGGGCACGATCGTGTAGCCATCGCGCTGCACCTTGCCGATCAGCTTGTCGATCTCACTGCGATGCAGAAGCAGCTTCCGCTCGCGACGGTCGTTGGCCACCATGTGGGAGGAGGCCTGGATCAACGGGGTGATCTGCGCGCCGATCAGGTAGATCTCGCCATCACGCACGTAGGCGTAGGCATCGATGATGTTGCCGCGCCCGGCGCGGATCGACTTGACCTCCCAGCCCTGCAGGGCCAGGCCGGCTTCGAAGCGATCTTCGATGTGGTACTCGTGACGGGCACGCTTGTTGAGCGCGATGGTTTTGTTGGCCGTCGCGTCCTTTGCTTTATCCTTGCCGCTGTTCTTGCTCATTTCCCTATTGTCTCCGATTCGGGCACGCCCGGTCGATTCATCAGACATCTGTATCGCATGCCAACTATCCGACGTAGTGCCCTGGTCGAACATTCGGCTGCCCGCATGTTCGACCTGGTCAATGATATTGACGCCTATCCGCGCCGCTTCCGCTGGTGTTCGGCCTCGCAGATCCTGGAGTCTGGCCCGGACCGCCTGGTCGCGCGCCTGGATCTGGGCTTTGGGTCGTTCTCGACCTGGTTCATGACCGAGAACACGCTGCAGCGCCCGCACAGCATCGATATGCAGCTCAAGGACGGGCCGTTCAAGCGTCTGCACGGGCGCTGGGAGTTCCATGCGCTGGCCGAGGACGCCTGCAAGGTCACGCTGACGCTGGAGTTCGAGCCGACCTCACGTCTGCTTGGTCCGGCCCTGGCGCTGGGCTTCCAGGGCCTGGCCGACCGCATGGTGAACGATTTCGTCCGCGTCGCCGACGCCCAGGACTGAGCGGTGATCACCGTCGAGGTGGTGCTGGCCTGGCCCGATCGGGCCGCGTCGCGGGTGCTGTCGCTGCCCGAAGGCGCCACGATCGCCGAGGCCATCGCGGTGGCCGCCATTGACGGCAGCGCGCAATGCCCGGCCGTAGCCGTGCACGGCCTGCTGGCCAAGCCGGATCAGGTGCTGCGCGAGGGCGACCGGGTCGAGCTGCTGCGTCCGCTGCTGGCCGACCCGAAAGACAACCGCCGCCGGCGCGCACGCGCCGGCAGCTGAGTGAAGAAGGCAGGCCTCAGCGGCCGCGCTTCTTCTTGTCCTTCGGCAGGTTGCGGCCGAACTGGCGCAGCGTGCTGCGGGCCAGCTGGGCGTCGTCGCTGGCGAAGTACTCGCCGTCCCAGCGGGTGACCGCATCGTTCTCGAAGTAGACGGTGAAGTTCTTCACTTCCGTCTTGCCCACGCGGTTCACGCGCTGGCTGGCGGTGTAGTCCCAGCGCTGGGCGTGGAACGGGTCCGGGATGGAGGGCGTGCCAAGCAGGGCGTTGACCTGCTGCTTGCTCTGGCCCACCTGCAGCTGACCGACGGCCTGCTCCCGGATCAGGTTGCCCTGATAGATGGGTTGCTTGTAAATGATGCCGCAGCCCGTGGTGGACAGGGCAACGGCGGCGACCAGCAGGAGATTGCGCATCGGGGAATGGCGTTTGGGGAAATCGAGTCGATGATACACTCCCGACGTGTCGCCGCGACCCAATCCGAGGCAGCTGGCGCTAAATCGCCAATGAACGGAGAACTATGGAAACCCACGACCTGCGCAAAGTCGGCCTCAAGGTGACCCACCCGCGTATGCGGATCCTGGCGCTGCTCGAGCAGCGCAATGCCAGCCACCACATGACCGCCGAAGACATCTACCGCCAGCTGCTGGAGCACGGTGATGAGATCGGCCTGGCCACGGTGTACCGGGTGCTGACCCAGTTCGAGGCCGCCGGCCTGGTGCTGAAGCACAATTTCGAAGGCGGCCAGGCCGTCTACGAGCTGGATCGCGGTGGCCACCACGACCACATGGTCGATGTGGACAGCGGCAAGATCATCGAATTTGAAAGCCACGAGATCGAAGAGCTGCAGCGCAAGATCGCGGCCGACCATGGCTACGAGCTGGAAGAGCACTCGCTGGTGCTCTACGTGCGCAAGAAGCGCCGGTAACGGGCCGCTGGCGGCCCGGATGCGATCAAAAAACCCCGGGCATGCCCGGGGTTTTTGCTTTCAGCGCCAGGCACCGGTTCTGGCGGGGAGCCGGCCAGCGGCCGGCACTACCCATCACGGGGGGGGCTCAGACCTGCAGCAGCTTGCGCGCCGCAGCCCGGGCTTCCTTGCTGACTTCCACGCCGCCCAGCATCCTGGCCAGCTCTTCCTCGCGGGCCTTGGTATCCAGCTTCTCGACCGCGCTCTGGGTCATGCCGTCCACCGGCGCCTTGCTGACCCGGTAGTGGGCGTGGCCCTTGGAGGCGACCTGCGGCAGGTGGGTGACGCACAGCACCTGACGCTTCTCGCCCAAGGCGCGCAGCTTCTGCCCGACGATATCGGCCACGGCGCCGCCGATGCCCGAATCGACTTCGTCGAAGACCATGGTCGGCACCGCATCCAGGCCCAGCGCGGCCACTTCGATCGCCAGCGAGATACGGGACAGCTCACCGCCCGAGGCGACCTTGCGCAGGGCACGCGGCGGCTGGCCGGCGTTGGCGGCAACCAGGAACTCGACCCGCTCGGCGCCGTTCGGGTCCGGCTTGACCACGGTCTGCGGCTCGATCTCGATCAGGAACTGACCGCCGCCCATGCCCAGCTCACCGATCAGGGTGGTGGTGGTGTCCGACAGCGCCTTGGCGGCCTTCCGGCGGCTGGCGCTGAGCACCTCGGCCACGGCTTTCCACTGGCCAGCGGCACGGTCGATCTCGCCGGCCAGGGCCTGCAGGCGCTCGTCGGCACCCCGCAGCTGCTCGACTTCGGCCTCCATGGCGTCGCGATGCTCGCCCAGCCCTTCCATCGGCACGCGGTGCTTGCGGGCGAGGTCGTGCAGGCGGCCGAGACGGCGCTCGATATCCTCGAACTGCTCCGGGTCGGCATCCAGGTCGTCATGGACGCGGTCGAGCAATGACAGCGCTTCGTCCAGCTGGATGGCGGCGCTGTCGAGCAGGGCATCGACCTCGCCGAGCCGGCTGTCGTGTTCGGCCACGCGGGCCAGATCGTGGCGGGTCTGCTGCAGCAGCTGCAGCACCGAGACCTCGTCATCGCCATTGAGGCGGCTGACGGCCACGTCGCAGGCGCCGATCAGCGCGCTGGCATGGGCCTGGCGGCGGTGGCTGCTGCCCAGGGTGGCGATCGAGGCCGGGTCCAGGTCTTCGCGCTTGAGCTCGCTGAGCTGGTGTTCCAGATAGCCGATCCGGTCGCTCACGTCGCCCTGGCGCGAGAGCGCCTCGGCTTCGTCCACCAGCGTCTGCCAGCGTGCGGCGGTCTGGCGGACCTGGGCGCGCTCGGCATCGTTGCGGGCAAAGGCATCCAGCAGCGAGAGCTGCGAGGGGCGCGAGAGCAGGGCCTGCTGTTCGTGCTGCCCGTGGATCTCGACCAGCATGCTGGCCAGCTCGGTCAGCTGGGTCAGCGTCACCGGGCGGCCGTTGATGAAGGCGCGCGAGCCACCGTCGGCACGGATCACCCGTCGCAACTGGCACTGTTCTTCGTCGTCCAGCTCGTTGTCGCGCAGCCACTGGCGCGCCGGGGCGTCGGCCAATGGCGCGAATTCGGCCGAGAGCTCGGCGCGCGCGGCGCCGTGGCGGACCACGCCGCTGTCGGCGCGCAGCCCGGACAAAAAGCCCAGCGCGTCCACCATCAGCGACTTGCCCGCGCCGGTTTCACCCGAGACCACGGTCATGCCGGCGCCGAATTCCAGCTCGGTGGCGCGGACGACCGCGAAATCCTTGATCGATAGATGTCTAAGCATGGTCTACGTTGTACACGAGGGGCGTCTCCAAGCCGCGCACGCTAGCATGGGCGGGGGGCGTCTCCAATGACTTGCCAACGCCCCGTGCAGCCATTATCTAAGTGGGCGTCTCACAGGCTGATTCCATGCATCCTTCCGCGTCCCATCTCGCCCCGCGTGCCCGCCATCTGCTGCGGACGCTGATCGCGCGCCACATCCAGGATGGCGAACCGGTCGGCTCGCAGACCCTTGCCCGGCATGCCGGCCTGGACGTCAGTCCGGCCACGATCCGCAACATTCTGGGCGACCTGGAAGACCTGGGCCTGCTCAGCTCGCCGCATACCTCGGCCGGCCGGGTGCCGACCGCGCACGGCTACCGGGTGTTCGTGGACAGCCTGGTCAAGATGCAGCCGCCGGGCGAGGGCGAGCTCAGCCGCCTGCGCACCGAGCTGGCCACCGGCACCGGCACCCAGGCCCTGCTCGGCAGTGCCTCGGAGCTGCTTTCGGCGATGAGCCATTTCGTCGGGGTGGTCAGCGCCCCGCGCCGGGAGCAGTTCGCGTTCCGGCATATCGATTTCGTGGCGCTGGACGCGCGCCGGGTGCTGGCGATCCTGGTGTTCGCCGACAACGAGGTGCAGAACCGGGTGATCGAGCCTCGCCGCGGCTTCAACCCCGGCGAGCTGGAGCAGGTCGCCAATTATCTCAATGCGAACTGCGCCGGTCGGCCGCTGGCCGAGATCCGGGCCCGGCTGCTGCTGGAGCTGCGCGATGCGCAGTCGGAAATGGAGCAGTTGCTGGCGCACAGCATCGAGCTGGCCGAGCAGGCGATGGTGCCGCCGGCCGATGACATGGTGCTGGCCGGGCAGACCCGCCTGATGGGCGTGCAGGACCTGTCCGATCTGGAGCGCCTGCGCGAGCTGTTCGATGTGTTCGCCAGCAAGCGCGAGATCCTGCAGTTGCTCGAGCGCACCATCCAGGCCCCGGGCGTGCGCATCTTCATCGGCGAGGAGACCGGGGTGATGCCGCTGGAGAGCGTCTCCTTGGTCACCGCCCCGTACTCGGCCGATGGCCAGGTGCTGGGGGTGCTGGGGGTGATCGGCCCGAAACGGATGGCCTACGACCGCATGATCCCGCTGGTGGAAGCCACCGCCCAGGTGCTGGGGGCCGCGCTGGGCTCGCCCGCGGGCGGCGGATTGTCCCGCGATCGCGCATAAAGCGGCCCTGGACTCTTGAATCCCGTAGCCGCGCCCACATAGGGGTGGGTGGAGGCGGAGAGTCACCGCCAAGGATCCGGAAATGAACCAAGATCAGTCAGATATCGCATCCCAGAATCCCGCCGGCGAGCCGGGCGCTGAGCCGTCCCTGCAGCAGCAGCTGGACAGCCTGCACAACGAGCTGGCCCTGCTGCGTTCGGAGTCGCTGCGCGAACGCGCCGACCTGGACAACCAGCGCAAGCGCGTTGCCCGTGACGTGGAACAGGCGCGCCGCTTCGCCAATGAAAAGCTGCTCGGCGAGCTGCTGCCGGTGTTCGACAGCCTCGATGCCGGCCTCAATGCCGCCGGCAGCGAGCCGAGCCCGCTGCGCGAAGGTCTCGAACTGACCTACAAGCAGCTGCTCAAGGTCGCCGCCGACAATGGCCTGACCCTGCTCGACCCGACCGGCCAGACCTTCAACCCGGACCACCACCAGGCCATCAGCCAGGTCGACGCGCCCGGCGCGGCGCCCGGCAGCGTGGTGCAGGTGTTCCAGAAGGGCTACCTGCTCAACGACCGCCTGCTGCGGCCGGCGCTGGTCGTGGTGGCCCGCGACTGACCCACGGGTCGGGCCGCCGGGGCAGGCCCGGCGGTCCGCCCCGGCGCGGATCCCGGTGGCTCGC
>NZ_JBDJMT010000012.1:0-106922 GCF_039674045.1 Stenotrophomonas sp. TWI602 | reverse complement strand
CGGATCTGGCGGCCGACCCGATGGCGACGGAGAAGCTGGCCAGCGGCATCGATGCGTTCGCCAAGGATCTGGACGCGTTGCGGCAGACGATCCGCGAGCGGCTGTAAGCGCTGGCGGTTGGCTGGCTGTACGACAAAAGGCCCCGCTCATGCGGGGCCTTTTGTTTTTGGCGCGTACGGCAACGGCAACGGCAACGGCTCACTTTCGTTGGGGTTGGCGCGGTGTGGGTGCGTTGGGAAGAGCACGGGCAAGGAGCGTCGAGCAATGGTGCGAAACGCAGGTGACGAATCTGGTAGAGCCGACCGTTGGTCGGCTTCCTCCGCTATCAGGCGTCCACGCCGATGGGGCAGCTGACGCCGGTGCCGCCGATGCCGCAGTAGCCGTTGGGGTTCTTGGCGAGGTACTGCTGGTGGTAGTCCTCGGCGTAGTAGTACGCGGGCGCGGGGAAGACGAGCTCGGTGGTGATGGCACCGTAGCCGCTGTCGTTGAGGCGCTGCTGATAGGCGTCGCGGCTGGCCAGGGCAGCGTCGTGCTGGGCCTGGGTGGTGGCGTGGATCGCGGAGCGGTACTGGGTGCCGGTGTCGTTGCCCTGGCGCATGCCCTGGGTGGGGTCGTGACTTTCCCAGAAGACCTGGAGGAGGCGCTCAAGCGGGACGATGGCGGGGTCGTAGACGACCTCGACGATTTCGGTGTGCCCGGTGAGGCCGGAGCAGACTTCTTCGTAGGTGGGGTTCGGGGTGACGCCGCCGGCGTAACCGACCGAGGTCGAGTAGACGCCGGGGATGGTCCAGAATTTGCGCTCCGCGCCCCAGAAACAACCCATGGCGAAGCGGATGCGCGCCAGGCCGGTGAAGCTGTCTTTCAGCGGGTGGCTGTTGACGTAATGCTGGTTGTGCAGCAGCGGCAGGGGCTGGTCGCGGCCCGGCAACGCTTCTTCCGGGCGCGGCAGGCGCTGCTTGAAGGCGCCGATGCCCAACAGACCGTTTCCAATACCCAACATGGCGTTCTCCTAGGCCGGCAACAGGCCGGCGCTTTCGTCTCCGTCGAATATGGGGTCGTCCGGGGCCGCGCCCAAGTCCAGTTGGGCAACGATGTCTTCCGCTTCGGGACGGGCCAGATCGGGGACGCACACGCGCAGGACGCCGAACAGCGGGAGCTCGCCCATGCCCCCCAGCAGCGATTCACCGAAGACGAAGGCGGGGATGCCGGCGTCCTCCAGGGCGTGTTTGACCAGATGGGCGTCGAACAGGTTGTCGGCCTGGTAGATCACGTGCATGGGTGGGCTCCGGAGGGCATGGGCCCAGCATACGCCCGGGGGCTGAAGGCGTCCCGACCCGCGGCGGTCATCTTCCAGGCGCCGGCGGATCCGGTCGTGCCGGCCGCTGGCCGGCTCCCGATATCGCCGGCACTGTGCAGCGCCGGCCAGCGGCCGGCACGACCGAATCTTTGCCAGGCCATGAGGAGCCGGCCAGCGGCCGGCACTACCGAATGCGTCTGGAGGGGAGCCCCCTGAGTCAGGGGGCGGCGCCGAAGGCGCGGGGGTCTGGGTGATGGTGAGAAGGGGCCCGCGGTTTGCGCAGCAAAACGTGGGGCGACAGCGCGAATGCGGTGGCGCGTCCCCCGACAGGCTAAACTGTTGGTCTTTCTGCCTTTTAACTGCGACCGCGCATCATGTCCGAGTCTACCGCCGCCTCCACCGACGCCCTTCCGGAAACCCAGGAAAAACGGGATTTCATCCGTCAGATCGTCCGCGAGGACCTGGCCGCCGGCAAGCATGCCGCGATCAAGACGCGCTTCCCGCCCGAGCCCAACGGCTACCTGCATATCGGCCACGCCAAGTCGATCTGCCTGAACTTCGGCATCGCCGGTGAGTTCAACGGCGTGTGCAACCTGCGCTTCGACGACACCAACCCGGCCAAGGAAGATCCGGAGTACGTGGCCGCGATCCAGGACGATGTGCGCTGGCTGGGCTTTGAGTGGAACGAGCTGCGCCATGCCTCGGATTACTTCGATGCCTATTACCTGGCCGCGCAGAAGCTGATCACCGATGGCAAGGCCTATGTGTGCGACCTGTCGGCCGAGGAAGTGCGCGCCTACCGCGGCACCCTGACCGAGCCGGGCCGCCCGTCGCCGTTCCGCGAGCGCAGCGTCGAAGAAAACCTGGATCTGTTCCGCCGCATGCGCGCGGGCGAGTTCCCGGATGGTGCACGTACCCTGCGCGCCAAGATCGACATGGCCAGCGGCAACATCAACCTGCGCGACCCGGCGCTGTACCGGATCAAGCACGTCGAACACCAGAACACCGGCACTGCGTGGCCGATCTACCCGATGTACGACTTCGCGCATGCGCTGGGCGATTCCATCGAAGGCATCACCCATTCGCTGTGCACGCTGGAGTTCGAAGACCACCGCCCGCTGTACGACTGGTGCGTGGACAACGTCGATTTCGCCCACCACGATGCGCTGACCCAGCCGCTGGTCGATCGCGGCCTGCCGCGTGAAGCCGCCAAGCCGCGCCAGATCGAATTCTCGCGGTTGAACATCAACTACACGGTGATGAGCAAGCGCAAGCTGATGGCGCTGGTCACCGAGCAGCTGGTGGATGGCTGGGAAGATCCGCGCATGCCGACCTTGCAGGGCCTGCGTCGTCGTGGCTATACCCCGGCCGCGATGCGCCTGTTCGCCGAGCGCGTGGGCATCAGCAAGCAGAACTCGCTGATCGATTTCAGCGTGCTCGAAGGCGCGCTGCGCGAAGACCTCGACAGTGCCGCCGCGCGCCGCATGGCGGTGGTGGATCCGGTCAAGCTGGTGCTGACCAACCTGCCCGACGGTCACGAAGAAACCCTGACTTTCTCCAATCACCCCAAGGACGAGGCGTTCGGGACCCGCGAGGTGCCGTTCGCACGCGAACTGTGGATCGAACGCGAGGACTTCGCCGAGATCCCGCCCAAGGGCTGGAAGCGCCTGGTGCCGGGCGGCGAAGTGCGCCTGCGCGGGGCCGGCATCATCCGCTGCGATGAGGTCATCAAGGACGCCGAGGGCACCATCACCGAGCTGCGTGGCTGGCTGGACCCGGAATCGCGCCCGGGCATGGAAGGCGCCAACCGCAAGGTCAAGGGCACCATCCATTGGGTCAGCGCCGTGCACGCGGTACCGGCCGAGATCCGCCTGTACGACCGCCTGTTCTCGGTGGCCAACCCGGACGATGAGTCCGAGGGCAAGACCTACCGCGATTACCTCAACCCGGACTCGCGCCGCACCGTAACCGGCTATGTCGAACCGGCCGCGGCCACCGCTGCGCCGGAACAGTCGTTCCAGTTCGAGCGGACCGGCTATTTCGTCGCCGATCGCCGCGATCACACCGCAGCCACGCCGGTGTTCAACCGCAGCGTGACCCTGCGCGATACCTGGTCGGCGTAAGCTGGCTGTGGCCGGTGCCGGGCACCGGCCGCCTGATGTCACCTGCGCGACCCTGCCATGGCAGGGCCTGCGCTCCAGCTCCCCTGCGACCGGCGCAGCCCTGCGCCGGCGTGCGCGTGGCCGCGTTCAGCGCGGGCACGGCGTCCCTACGCGCGGCCCGATACACTGCCGCTGCTCCATCTTTGAAGAGGTTCATGCCCCGATGCTGTACGCGCAAGTCCATCTCACCCTGCCCGCCTGGATCCACGACCAGATCGATCTGGGCCGTGTCTATCCCGAGGATGCCGACAAGGTCGCGCTGGCGATCGAACTGTCGCGCCTGAATGTCGAGGCGCAGACCGGTGGCCCCTTCGGCGCCGTGGTGTTTGGGCCGGACCATCGTGTGATCGCCGCCGGCGTGAACCGCGTGGTCCCGCATACGACCTCGCTGGCGCATGCCGAGAACATGGCCTACATGCTGGCCCAGCAGCGCCTGCAGACCCCGCGCCTGAACGATGTGCTGTCGCCGATCACCCTGGCGACCTCCTCCCAGCCGTGCTGCCAGTGCTACGGCGCCACCATCTGGGCCGGTATCGATCGGCTGCTGATCGGTGCCAGCGCACAGGACGTGGAAGAACTCACCCCGTTCGACGAGGGTCCGCTGCCGGCGGACTGGATCGGCGAACTCAACAAACGTGGCATCGAGGTCGTGCGCGACATCGAGCGCGACGCCGCGCGCGCGGTCCTGCGCCAGTACGGAGAGATCAACGGTGCCCATTACTGATATCCGCGCTTCAGGCGCGATGCGATGAGCGGCCTGCTGTGTCTGTGCCGCCAGGGCTTTGAACCGGAACTGGCCGCCGAGCTCTCCGAGCGGGCGGCGTATGCCAACGTGGCCGGCTATGCGCGCACCCAGCGCAATGACGGCTACGTGGTGTTCGTCACCGAGGAGGGCGCGGCGCTGTCCAAGGCCTTGTCCTGGCGTTCGCTGATCTTCGCCCGGCAGAAACTGCAGGTGCTGGCCGAGCTGCCGCAGCTCGATGCCGCCGACCGCATCACCCCGATCATTGCCGCGCTTCAGGGGCAGCAACGCTTCGGCGACATGTGGGTCGAGCATCCGGACTCGGACGAAGGCAAGCCGCTGGCTGGGCTGGCCCGCGCGTTCGGCAACGCACTGCGCCCGGCGCTGCGCAAGGCCGGCCTGCTGACCGACAAGCCGAACACCGGCCTGCCGCGCCTGCACATCGTGTTCGTCGATGGTCGTCATGCGTTTGTGTGCGTGGCCGATACCCGCGACAGCGCGCCGTGGCCGCTGGGCATCCCGCGCCTGAAGCTGCTGCCCGATGCGCCTTCGCGCTCGGCGCTGAAGCTGGATGAAGCCCTGCTCACCCTGATGACGCCGGACGAGCGCGAGCTGCTGGTCAAGCCGGGCATGCGCGCGGCCGATCTGGGCGCTGCACCGGGTGGCTGGACGTGGGTGTTGACCCGCCAGCACGTGAAGGTGATCAGCGTGGACAACGGCCCGTTGCGCGAGCACGTGCTGGAGACCGGCCTGGTGGAGCACCTGCGCGCCGACGGCTTCCACTGGCAGCCGGAGACCCCGCTGGACTGGATGGTCTGCGACATGGTCGAACAGCCGCGCCGCGTGGCCGAGCGCATGGCCACCTGGTTCCGCGAGGGCTGGTGCAAGCACGCGATCTTCAACCTCAAGCTGCCGATGAAAAAGCGCTGGGATGAAACCCGCCTGTGTCTGGAGCTGTTCCAGGAACAGGCCGGCAAACCGCTGCACCTGCGCGCCAAGCAGCTGTATCACGACCGCGAAGAAATCACGGTGCTGGCTTCGCCGCTGCGCTGACCCAGGCGCATCACCGGTAGCGCCGGGCCATGCCCGGCTGGCCGCGCAACGCGCGACAATGATCGAAGCACGCGTCGGGTACCCGGCGCCCCACGTCATGTACGGAGTTTCCATGCGACGCCGATCCCGCCTCACCCTGCTGCTGTCCCTGGTGTCCCTGCTGCCCACGCTCGCGCTGGCCCAGGTCCACACCCCATCGCCAGCCGTCAGCGAACCGCTGCGCGAGGTGCCGGCCAGCGTGCGCGCGCAGCCGCTCTCGCAGGGTGAGGTGACCCATCAGGTGACGCTGGCCGCACCGGCCGGCGAAGCCGCGGTGACGGTGCGTTCGGTGCAGCCGGTGAGCGTGGTGGGACAGTACCGCATCGCGTTCGCGGCGCTGGATGTCGACGGCGACGGCTTCATCAGCCGCGCCGAGGCGCAGGCCAACCCGACGCTGGCCGATGAATTCAACGCGCTGGACGTGAAGCGGCGCGGCACGCTGGACCGCGCCGATCTGGCCGGCTGGCTGATCGACTGAGCGCGCCGCTCACCCCCCCGCCGCGCGCTTCCAGAACATCGATACCAGCGGCGGCAGCTTGCCGGCGCAGCCCAGCGCGCGACCGCGCGCCAGGGTCAGGTGCATCTCATCATTGGAGAACACCGTGTTGATCGCATCGAAGCTGTACGCAGCGACGGTGTTCTCACTGCGGCGTTCGCGTGCCCAGCGCTGCAGGCGGTGCGGTGACATCCACTCCTGGCGGCGCTGCTGTGCCGCCAGCACCATCGTCCGCAGCGCGGCGACATCGCGCAGGCCGAGATTGACACCCTGCCCGGCCAACGGATGCACCACATGCGCCGCATCACCGAGCGCGAGCACGCGGCCGGCGACGTAGCCGGTCGCCAACTGGCGGCGCAGCGGGAAGGCCGCGCGCTTGGAGGCCAGGGTCATCGCCCCCAGCCGCCCGGCAAAGGCATGGGTGAGCTCACGGCCGAAGGCGGCCTCGTCGAGTGCCAGCACGCGCCCGGCCTCGGCCTCGGGCAGCGTCCACACGATCGAACTGCGCTGCGCGCTGATCGGCAGGACCGCCAGCGGGCCGGTCACCAGGAAGCGCTGCCACGCGGTGGCTTCATTGTTCTTTTCGGTATCCACGTAGGCAACCACGCCACGCTGGCCGTAATCCTGGCGGGTCACCTCCAGCCCGGCCAGACGGCGCAGGGTGGATTCGGCCCCGTCGGCGGCGACCGCGAGCGAGGCGTCGAGCCGACGGCCGTCGTCCAGGCGCAGGCGCACCCCGTTGGCGTCCTGCTCGAGTGCTTCCACCCGCGCCGGGCAGCACAGCTGCACGCCGGCCCCCGGCAGCGCCGCCCACAGGCGGTCCACCAGCAGATCGTTCTCGACGATCCAGCCCAGTTGTTCGCGGCCGAGCGTATCGGCGTCGAAGCGCAGTTCGCCGCCGCCGGCCGCATCCCAGACCCGCATGCGGCGGTAGGCACAGGCACGCGCGGCGGTCACCGCCGGCCACACGCCGAGCGCGGCCAGCAGCTGGGCGTTGTCCGGCGCGAACGCATACACGCGCAGATCCGGTTGCTGCGGTTGCCAGGCGGCGGGCTCGCGGCCTTCCACCAACGTCACCGACAACCCGGCATCGGCCAAGGCCAAGGCACAGGCCGCGCCGACCACACCGCCACCGACCACCACCACGTCCTGCGGACGCCGGCTCACAGGCCCGCTCCGCGGCACAGCGCCGGCACCTGGCCGCGGAAGCCCATCGCGCCACCGACCAGCATCGACTGCATCGGCGTGGCCTGTGCCGCCAGCAACCCGAGCGAACGCAGCGGCCGCATCAGCGGTGCCGGGTTGCTGGTCAGGCGTGCCAGCCCGCCGGAGAAGGCGATGGTCTGCTCGCGGTCTTCCAGACGTCGTGCCACGTGTTCGCGCAGCAGTGCATCGCTGCCGGCATCGTCGGCCTCGGCGACCAGTTCGGCCAGGGTCAGCGCATCGCGCAGGCCCAGGTTGAAGCCCTGTGCGCCCAGCGGATGGATGGTCTGCGCGGCATTGCCAAGCAGGACGGCACGCTCGCCGACCAACGCGCGCGACAGCACCTGGATCAACGGATATGCGCTGCGCGGCCCGCTCTCCAGCAACCGGCCGGCACGCCAGCCGATCGCACCCTGCAGGCGGCTCACCCACGCCGCATCGTCCAGCGCCATCACCGCCTCGGCCTGCTCGCGGGCAACGCCGTGCACCGCACCGAAGTGACGGTCGCCACGCGGCAGCAACGCGGTCGGGCCGCTGTCGGTGAAGCGCTCGTACGCGGTGCCATCCGGCGCACGTGCGGCACGCACCCGCGACACGAACAGGGTCTGTTGGAAATCGTGTTCGTCCACGCCGATGCCCAGCGCGTCGCGCACGCCACTGCGGGTCCCATCGGCACCCACGACCAGGCGGGCCAACAGGCAGCGCTCACCTCGGTCATCGGCAATGAACACCTCGCGGTACCCGTCCACCGTGGCGCCCAGGCGCACGAACCGGGCCGGACGATAGCGGGTCAGGCGGGTCAGCGTCTCCAGCCGCGCCTCCAGCGCCTGGCCAAAATCGCGGGCCACGACCACCTGGCCGAACCACGGGCGCTGGTACTGCGCGGCCTCCATCTGCACCCGGCCGAAATCGCCGGCACGGCTGACATGGATACGGGTGATCGCGCCCGGCGCAGCGGCCAGCTTCTGCATCACGCCCAGCGCGGTCAGCGCGTTGACGGTGGCCGCAGCAAAGCTGAGGTTGCGCTGGTCGAAGACCGCCGGCAGCGTGCCCGGCGGCGACGCCTCGACCAGGCCGACATCGCGGCCGGCACGGTCCAGGGCGATGGCCAGGCTGGCACCGACCAGCCCGCCACCTACGATCACTACATCATGTCGTTCACTCATGCCCGCCATGATAAGGGTTCGTCCGTTCCGGCGGCGTGCGGCGGCCTGCCGCAGCAGGCGCTAGAATGAATGCCTGCCCTCACCCGTCACCGCCATGACCTCCACTGCCCAACGCGCCTTTGTCCTGTCCGTGCTCGTGCTGCTGATGGCGGCCACGCGGGTCAACCATTTCGCGGCGATTCCGGATGCCTCCTGGGCGGTGTTCTTCATCGGCGGCTTCTACCTGCGCCAGTGGACCCGCTGGGCGTTCCCGCTGCTGATGGCGCTGGCGGTAGTGGTCGACTGGATCGTGATCCGCCGCAGCGGCCTGGATTTCTGGCAGCACTACTGCGTCTCGCCGGGCTACTGGATGCTGCTGCCGGCGTACTTCGCGATGTGGGGCGGCGGCATGCTGCTGCGCGGCGGCTATCACGGCGCCCACTGGGCCGCGCTGGGCAAGGGCGCGCTGTTGCTGGTCGCGGCGGTGGCGGTCTGTCATCTGTTCGCGCAGGGCGGCTTCTACTGGACCAGTGACAGCGTGGCCGCCCCCACCCTCGGTGGCTGGGCGAAGAACTACAGCGACTGGTTCCTGCCCTACCTGCGCACCGCCGCGGTCTACGTCGGCCTGGCCGCCGCCCTGCAGCTGGCGACCGAACAGGTCGGCAAGCTGCTGCAGGCGCGCCGCGACGTGCTGCACTGAGCGCGGCCGGGCTCGCCGATGGGTAACCGCCTTTCCCGTATCTATACGCGCACCGGTGACGATGGCAGTACCGGGCTGGGCGATGGCAGCCGCGTGGCCAAGGACGACGCCCGCGTCGCCGCCTACGGCACCGTCGATGAGGCCAACTCGGCGCTCGGGGTGCTGCTCGCGGCACCGCTGCCCGACGACATCCGCGCGCTGCTGACGGTGATCCAGCACCAGCTGTTCGATCTGGGCGGCGAGCTGTGCATCCCCGGCCATGCCGCCATCCACGCCGCCGACATCGAGGCGCTGGAGCTGCAGTTGGACCACTACAACGCCGATCTGCCGGTGTTGAAGGAGTTCATCCTGCCGGCCGGTGGCGAAGCGGCGGCGCGCTGCCATCTGGCCCGCACCATCGTGCGCCGCGCCGAGCGCGAGACGGTCACGCTGGCGCGCCGCGAGACGGTCCGCCCGGAAGCACTGCACTACCTCAACCGCCTGTCGGACCTGCTGTTCGTGCTCGCGCGCGTGCTGGCCCGCGCCGACGGCCACGGCGAGGTGCTCTGGCGCCACGAGCGCCGCCACGCCTGAGCGGCCCTGCCGCCCCACCCGGATATCCTGCCCGCATGCTGGTTTTCACCCACCCCGCCTGTCTGCAACACGATCCCGGCCGCGGCCACCCCGAATGCCCGGCGCGCCTGCAGGGAGTGCTCGATGCGCTCAAGACGGCCTATCCGGACCAGCTGGACTGGCGGGAGGCGCCGCCGGCCAAGCTCGGCGAGCTGGCCCGGGTCCATGACAGCGAACTGATCGATCTGGTCCTCAAGCCGCAGACCGAGCCGCTGCGCCTGATCGACATGGACACCATGACCTCGCCCGGCTCGGCCAGTGCGGCCCTGCATGCGGCCGGTGCCGGCGTGGCGGCGGTCGATGCGGTGATGCTCGGCCAGGACCCGGTCGCGTTCTGCGCGGTGCGCCCGCCGGGCCACCATGCCAGCGCCAACACGGCGATGGGCTTCTGCCTGTTCAACAACATCGCCATCGCCGCGGCCTACGCCCGCGACCGCTATGGACTGGAGCGGATCGCCATCGTCGATTTCGACGTGCACCACGGCAACGGCACCCAGGACATCTTCATCGCCGATCCCGGGGTGGCCTACTACAGCACCCACCAGGCCGGTCTGTTCCCCAATTCCGGCCTCCGCCGCGACCGCGGGGCCGGCAATCTGATGAACATCCTGCTGCCCCCGGGCAGTGGCGGCTTCCGCTTCCGCAACACCTGGGCCGACGAAATGCTGCCGGCCATCGATGATTTCCGCCCGCAGCTGCTGCTGATCTCGGCCGGCTTCGATGCGCACATGCGCGACCCGCAGGCCGACCTGATGCTGGAAACCGAGGATTTCGCCTGGATCACCGCCGAGCTGCGCGGGCTCGCCCGCCGCCACGGCGCCGGGCGGATCGTGTCGATGCTCGAGGGCGGATACGACCTGCAGGCCTTGGCCGAGTGCAGCGTGGCCCACGTCGGCCAGCTGCGCTGAACCGCGCGGACCGGGCCTTGGAATGAACCCGGCCCCCTGCGTGGGCGGGACCTTCATTGCCCCTATGCAAGGGATGGGGCAAGCTACGATCCGTTTTCGCCCGAATCCGATACCGCGTGCGCCGAGCCCTCCGCCTGCTGCCCCTCCCCCTCAGTATCGCCATCTGCCTGCCGGCCCTGGCCGACGACAAGCCGGTGAACTGGGGCCTGTGCCCGGTGACCGACGTGCTGCCCGTGTTCGACGATGCGCCCAAGGCTGACAAAGCCGCGGCCGCGACGCGTGACCAGCAGCCGACGGACATCGAAGGCGACCAACTGACCGGTACCTCCGTGGTACCCAACTACCAGGGCAATGTCGCGCTCAAGCGCGGCGACCAGTTCCTGGGCACCGACAACCTGAGCTTCGACACCGAAAGCGGCAACTACATCGCCGAGGGCAACGTCCGCTATCAGGACTCCTCGATCCGGATGAAGGCCAAGCGCGCCGAAGGCAATCAGGAAAGCGACACCCACAAAATCTCCGACATCCAGTACCAACTGGTGTCCCGCCGGGGCAACGGTGGCGCCGAGTCGATCGATCTGCAGGGCGCGGTGGGCCAGATGCACCGCTCCACCTACACCACCTGCGATCCCTCGCAGCCGGTGTGGAAGCTCTCGGCACCGCAGATCGAGGTCGATAACGACGCCGGCTTCGGTACCGCGCGCAATGCCGTGCTGCGCATCGGCAAGGTTCCGGTGCTGTGGGCGCCGTACTTCAAGTTCCCGATCGATGACCGCCGCCAGACCGGCCTGCTTTACCCGCAGGTGGGGCTGTCCGGCCGCAACGGCTTCGACTACACCCAGCCGATCTATCTGAACCTGGCGCCGAACTTCGACGACACCCTGATGCCGCGCTACATGAGCAAGCGCGGTTTCATGCTCGACAACGAATTCCGCTATCTCTACGACGGCGGCCGCGGCGAGCTGCTGACCGCCTACCTGCCCAACGACAAGCTGCGCGACAAGGATCGCGGCCGCGTGGAGTTCAGCGGGTACCACAACATCAACGCCAACTGGCAGGCCCGTGCGAGCCTGGCCTGGGTCAGCGACGAGCGCTATCTGGAGGATTTCTCCAACCGGCTGCTCGGCGTGACCACCTCCAACCTGCAGAGCCAGATCGGCATCTACGGCACCGGTGAGAACTGGACCGGCGGGCTGATGGCCGACTATTGGCAGCTCACCGATTACACCCTGACCGAAGCGTCCCTGCCGTACGCGCGCCAGCCGCGCCTGTTCGTCAACTGGGACAAGCCGCTGCTGCCGTGGCTGGAAACCGGCGTGTATGCCGAAGCGGTGAACTTCACGCACCTGGACGTGCACGAGAAGTTCGGCGCGGACCAGGAATACGAGCGCACCGGTGTGTCACGCAGCATGGACGGCGGCTCGCGACTGGATGTGAAACCGTATGTCTCGATGCCGTTCAGCGGCGCGGCCTGGTACGTCACCCCGACCCTGGCCTACCGCTACACCGGGTACGATTTGGAACGCGGGTTGGCCGATGACATCCGTCGGCAGAATCTGATCGCCGCCGGCATCGACCCGGCTACCGCGACCCCCGACCAATTGCGCGGCAACACCTCGCCGAGCCGCAGCCTGCCGATCGGCACCATCGACGCGGGCCTGTTCTTCGATCGGGAAACCACCATCGGCGACACGCGCTTCCTGCACACGCTGGAACCGCGCCTGTTCTATCTGCGTACGCCCTACCGCGACCAGAGCGACCTGCCGGTGTTCGATACGCGTGACTTCACCTTCAGCTGGGGCCAGCTGTTCCGCGACTCGCGCTACTCCGGCGCCGATCGCCAGAACGACGCCAACCAGCTGACCATGGCGGTGAGCACCCGCTTCATCGACCAGGACACCGGCAAGGAGCGCTTCTCGGGCAGCATCGGCCAGATCCTGTACTTCGATGATTCCCGGGTCACGCTCAACAGCAGTGAAACGCCGGTCGAGCAGGGCAAGTCGGCCTGGATCGCCGATACGAACTACATGATCAACGACCGCTGGACCTTGGGTGCCACCTATCAGTGGGATCCCAAGTACAAGCGTGAGGATCTGGCCAGCGTACGCGCGCGCTACCTCATGTCCAACGACGGCATCGTCAACCTGACCTACCGCAGCCGCTTGAATCCACAGGCCTCGACCACGGCGACCCGCCGCGACCGGACGCTGCTGGAGCAGGCCGACCTGTCCTTCCTCTACCCGCTCAACGAGCGCTGGAGCCTGGTCGGACGCTATTACTACTCCATCCAGGACCGCGCCCCGCTGGAAATCATCGGTGGCGTGCAGTGGGACAGCTGCTGTCTGGCCGTTCGCGCCATCGCCCGCCGCTACGTGCGCAATCGCGAGGGTGAACTGAACAACTCCTTCCAGATCGAGTTCGTGCTCAAGGGCCTGAGCTCCATCGGCCAGAACACGGACCGCACCTTGCGCCGTGCTATTCTCGGGTACTACCGAGACGACCTCTATCTGGTGCCGCCCAGCAACACCGGTGCAGCCCGCGACGACTACGATCCGAATCAGATCCCATGACCAAGACCCTTCCCGTACTCCTCGCCTCCCTGCTGGCGGTCTCGTCCGCGACGGCCCCGTTGCAGGTGCTGGCCCAGCAGAGTCAGCCGCTGGACCGCATCGCGGCGATCGTCGATGAGGACGTCGTGCTGCAGAGCGAACTGGACCGCGCCGTCCAGAACATCAAGGCCCAGTACGCCGGTCGTGAAAACCAGCTGCCGCCTGATGACGTGCTCAGCCGCCAGGTGCTCGAGCGTCTGGTGCTGGTGAAGCTGCAGGTGGCGCGTGCCGAGAGCAGCGGCATCAAGGTCAGCGATCAGGAACTGAACCAGGCCATCAACGCCATCGCCCAGCAGAACGGTTCCACCCTGGATGCCCTGCGCCAGCGTCTGGCCAGCGATGGCCTGGATTTCAACGATTTCCGCAATTCGGTGCGTGACGAGATCACCGTCCAGCGCCTGCGCCAGAGCTTCGCGCAGAGCCGCATCACCGTCAGCGAAGGCGAAGTGGATGGCGCGCTCAAGCAGCAGGCCACCGTGGGCACCCAGTACCACCTGGCCCACATCCTGATCGGCCTGCCGGAAGGCGCCACCGCCGAGCAGATCACCACCGGCCAGAAGAAGGCCGATGGCGTCAAGGCGCTGCTGGACAAGGGCGAGCTCGACTTCAACGCGGCCGCCGTCCGTTATTCGGACAGTCCCAACGCGCTGGAAGGCGGCGACCTGGGCTGGCGTTCGCTGGATGAAATCCCGAATGCCTTCGCGCAGATGATGAAAGAGATGAAGTCCGGCGACGTGGTCGGCCCGCTGCGTGGCCCCAGTGGTTTCCAGCTGCTGAAGCTGGTCGAGGTGCGTGATGCCAGCGCGGCCGCTGACGGCGGTCACACCATCACCGAATACCACGCCCGTCATATCCTGGTCCGCATCACCGACCAGCAGGACAATGCCGCGGCCAAGGCCAAGATCGACACGCTGCGTGCCCGCATCGCCGGCGGCGCCGAGTTCGATGCAGTGGCCAAGGAGTCCTCGGAAGACAACAACAGCAAGGGCCAGGGCGGCGATCTGGGCTGGTTCCCGGCCGATGCCTTCGGCCCGGACTTCGGCAAGCAGGTTGAAGGCATCACCGACGGCGGCGTGAGCCAGCCGTTCCGTACCGATGCCGGCTGGCACATCGTCCAGCGCGTCGCCACGCGCCAGACCGATGCCACCACCGACAACCAGCGCGCCCAGATCCGTGAAACGATCGGCCGCCGCAAGCTGGAGGAAGAGTACAACCGCTTCCTGCAGGAATTGCGTGGCGAAGCCTACGTGGATATGCGCGGTTATGCCCCGGGTGCCGCGGCGACCACGCCGCCGCAGTCCTGATCCATGCTCCCGCAGCTCGCGCTGGTACCGGGCGAGCCGGCGGGGATCGGCCCGGAGCTCTGCCTCCGTCTGATCCAGCAGCCGCGCACCGATTGCCGGCTGCTGGCCTTCGCCGACCCGGACACGCTGCAGGCTGCCGCCGCTGCGCTGTCGCTGCCGCTGCAGCTCCTGCCTGAAGACACCATCGCCCGCCAGCCGGGCGATCTGCCGTTGCGCGCGGTGCCCAATGCGGTGCCCTCCCGTTTCGGCACGCCGGATCCAGCCAACGCCGGGGCGGTGATCGGCGCGCTGCGACAGGCCGGGCAGGCCTGCCTGACCGGTGAACTGGCCGGCGTGGTCACCGGCCCGGTGCACAAGGCGGTCATCAACGAGGGCGGCATCGCCTACAGCGGCACGACCGAACTGCTGGCCGACCAGGCCCGCACCCCGGTGGTGATGATGCTCGCCAATGACATTGTCCGGGTCGCCCTGGCCACCACCCACCTGCCCTTGCGCGCCGTGGCCGATGCGATCACCCCTGACGGGCTGGCGCTGACCCTGCAGATCGTCCACGACACCCTGCAGCGCGATTTCGGCCTGGCCTCGCCGCGCATCGCCGTGCTCGGGCTGAACCCGCACGCTGGCGAAGACGGCCACCTGGGCCGCGAAGAGCTCGACCTGATCATCCCCCTGCTGGAGCGCCTGCGCACCCGGGGCATGGACCTGGTCGGCCCGCTGCCGGCCGACACCGCCTTCCTGCCGGCCAAGCTGGCCGGGTTCGACACGGTGCTGGCCATGTACCACGACCAGGGCCTGCCGGTGCTCAAGTACAGCGGCTTCGAGCAGGCCGTCAACATCACCCTGGGCCTGCCCTACCCGCGCGTCGCGGTCGACCATGGCACCGCCCTGGATCTGGCCGGCCGCGGCGTGGCCGACCCTTCCAGCCTCCTCGCTGCCACCGCGCTGTGTGCCCGGCTGGCGCGCCAACGTACACTGGTGTCATGACTTCTTCGTATTCCTCCTCCGGCGCGCCCGGTTTCTCCGGCCCCGCCAAGAAGCAGCTCGGCCAGCACTTCCTCGCCGACCGCAGCTACATCGACAAGATCGTGCTGGCGGTCAGCCCGAAAGACGGCGACCGCCTGGTCGAGATCGGCCCGGGCCAGGGCGCGATCACCCTGCCGCTGCTGCGCCGCCACCCGAAGCTGACCGTGATCGAGTTCGATCGGGATCTGGTCGGCCCGCTGGCCGCCGCCGCCGAACCGCTGGGCGAGATGACCATCATCCACCGCGACGTGCTGCAGGTGGACTTCACCGAGCTGGCCGCAGGCAGCCCGATCCGCCTGGTCGGCAACCTCCCCTACAACATCTCCTCGCCGATCCTGTTCCATGCGCTGGACCACGCGGCGGTGATCACCGACATGCACTTCATGCTGCAGAAGGAAGTGGTCGACCGCATGGCCGCCGATCCGGGCAGCAAGGTGTATGGCCGGCTGAGCGTGATGCTGCAGGCGTTCTGCAAGGTCACCTCGCTGTTCGTGGTGCCACCGGGTGCGTTCCGTCCGCCGCCGAAGGTCGATTCGGCGGTGGTGCGGCTGGTCCCGCGGGATCCGGCCACGGTCGGCATCCTGGACCGCAAGCGCTTCGCCCACGTGGTCAAGGCCGCCTTCGGGCAGCGTCGCAAGACCCTGCGCAATGCCCTGCAGAACGTGTGCACGCCCGAGCAGTTCGAAGCGGCTGGCGTGCGCAGCGACGCCCGCGCCGAGCAGCTGGACGTGGCGCAGTTCATCGCGCTGGCCAACGTCCCGTACGAGGCTGACGCGCCGCAGGGTTGAGCGCGCCACCTCGTGGCCAGCACCGGCCGCGCGCACGTAGAACCGCCTGACATCCATGACGGGGGCGCTGCCAGCTTGGGCAGCACTCATCTCATCGTGCACAACATTCACTAAACTGCCTGCATGAACGACGCTGCAAACTACGCGATCTCCGTCGAGGTCGCCCCCCGATTCCTCGATGACCAGTCCACCCCGGAGGACGGCCGCTACGCGTTCGCCTATACGATCCGCATCCTCAACCGGGGCCGCGTCGCGGCACGGCTGGTGGCCCGCCACTGGCGGATCACCGATGCCAATGGCCGCATCGAGCATGTCGACGGCGATGGGGTGATCGGCGAGCAGCCGCGGCTGCGCCCCGGTGAAGACTTCCGTTACACCTCCGGTGTCATGCTGGAGACCGAGCACGGCACGATGCAGGGGCACTACGACATGGTGGCCGATGACGGCACCGAGTTCGCCGCCCCCATCGCGCCGTTCGTCCTGACCGTTCCGCGCACACTGCACTGATGGAGGCGCACGCATGAGTGTCTGGGCCATCGGCGACCTGCAGGGCTGCTACGACGTCACCCAGCGGTTGCTGGAAAAAATCAAGTTCGACCCCGCGGTCGACAAACTGTGGTTCTGCGGCGACCTGGTCAACCGCGGTGGGCAATCGCTGGAAACCCTGCGCCTGGTCCATTCGCTGCGCGAGAGCAGCGTGATCGTGCTGGGCAACCATGACCTGTCCCTGCTTGCCGTCGGTGCCCGCACCGAGGAAGAGCAGCGCAAGGTCAACCCGGACCTGCTGCGGATCGTGCAGGCCGAGGACCGCGACGAACTGCTGGAGTGGCTGCGCCTGCAGAAGCTGGCCCACGTGGACCGTGAGCTGGGCTGGATGATGATCCACGCCGGGCTGGCCCCGAAGTGGACCACCCAGCTGGCCGAGAAGCACGCCCGCGAGGTCGAGCAGCAGCTGCACGGCAGCGGCTACCGCAAGCTGTTCCGCAACATGTACGGCGACAAGCCGAGCTGGTCACCCGGCCTGGCCGGCTACGACCGCTCGCGCGCGATCATCAACCTGTTCACCCGCATGCGTTACTGCACGCCGCGGGGCCGGATCGGGATCGAGGACAAGGGCACGCCGGGCACCCAGGAACAGGGGCTGTATCCCTGGTTCGAAGTGCCGGGCCGCGCCGAGCGCGATCTGAAGATCGTCTGCGGGCACTGGTCCGCCCTCGGCCTGACCATCACCCAGGGCGTGCACGCGATCGATACCGGCGCGGTCTGGGGAGGCAAGCTCACCGCACTGCAGTTGGATACCGAAGAACTGCGCGTGGTGCAGGTGCCGGGCCGCGATGTGCCCAAGCCGGTCTCCGCGCCGCGTCCGCCGGCACGCCGGCCGGCCGTCGAGGGGGCGCCGCCGAGCGGGCGTCCACCGCGTCAGGGTCAGGGTCAGGGTCAGGGTCAGGGGCGCGATCGTGGCCGCGGTGGCCAGGGCCGACAGGGCGGTGGTGCGAAGCCCGCGCAGAACGCCGAGCAGCAGCCGCGGCAACAGCAGCAGCCGCAGAGCAACGACATCACCAGCGACGCCGAATGAGCCGCAGGCCGGTCAGTGCGACCGGCCTGCCTGCAGCGCGTGCTCAGGCGCGGCGGTAATCCACGAAATCGAACGCGTACGCGTGCCGCTCGTCGGCCGCGTGGTGTTCGCGCGCCACTTCCACCCACAGCGCCGGATCGACCGGCGGGAAATGGGTATCGGCCGGTACCGTGGTCTGTACCCAGGTCAGGTGCAGATCGGTGGCCTGGGCCATGGCCAGGCGATAGATCTCACCGCCACCGATCACGCACAGTTCTTCCGCGTCGGTGTCCGCTGCGGCCTGCAGCGCCTGCTCGATCGAGGCCACCGCCTGCATGCCGTCGAACGGCACCTGCCCGCTGCGGGTCAGCACCAGGTTCAACCGGCCCGGCAAGGCACGGCCGAGCGACTGCGCGGTCCTGCGCCCCATCAGGATCGGCTTGCCGACGGTCAGCGCCTTGAAGCGCTTGAGATCATCGGGCAGCTTCCACGGCAGGTCGTTGTCACGGCCGATGCCGTGGTCGCGGTCAAGCGCGGCGATCAGCGAGAGCTTCATGCGCGTGCCGCTCACACCGCCACCGGGGCCTTGATCGCCGGATGCGGGTCGTAACCATCGATGCGGATGTCATCGAACTGGAAACCGAACAGATCGGTCACCTCGGGGTTCAACCACAGTGTCGGCAGCGCGCGCGGCTCACGCGCGAGCTGTTGCCGGGCCTGCTCGAAGTGGTTCGAGTACAGGTGCGCATCACCCAGGGTGTGCACGAAATCGCCGACACCCAGCCCCGTTGCCTGCGCCACCATGTGGGTCAGCAGCGCATAGCTGGCGATGTTGAACGGCACGCCGAGGAATATGTCGCCGCTGCGCTGGTAGAGCTGGCAGCTGAGCTTGCCGTCCACCACGTAGAACTGGAACAGGTTGTGGCACGGCATCAAGGCCATCTGCGACAGCTCGCCCACGTTCCAGGCGCTGACCACCAGCCGCCGCGAATCGGGGTTGCGCTTGATCTCGTCCACCAGCCACTGCATCTGGTCGATCGCGCCGCCATCGGCAGTGGCCCAGCTGCGCCATTGCTTGCCGTAGATCGGGCCGAGGTCGCCGTTGGCATCGGCCCACTCGTCCCAGATCCGCACCTGGTTGTCCTTGAGGTACCCGATGTTGGTATCGCCCTTCAGGAACCACAGCAGCTCGTGGATGATCGAGCGCAGGTGCAGCTTCTTGGTGGTGACCAGCGGGAAGCCGTCATTGAGGTTGAAGCGCATCTGCCAGCCGAACACGCTGCGCGTGCCGGTACCGGTGCGGTCGGATTTCTCCGTGCCGTGCTCCAGCACATGCTCAAGCAGTTCCAGATAGGCCTTCATGCCTTGGCTCCTTGGGCGGCGACCGGCAGCACCGGCTGCAGCACCGGCGCGCGGCGCGACAGCACCAGCAGCACCAGGCCGAACACCACCAGCGGCAAGCTCAGCAACTGGCCCCGGGTGAACCAGTCGAAGGCGAGGTAGACGCCGTTGTCGGGCATGCGCACGAACTCGACCGCGAAGCGGAAGATGCCATACATCAGCGCGAACAGGCCGGCGATGACGTAGCGGTGGCGCGGCTTGGCCGACACGGCCCACAGCACCACGAACATCACCAGGCCTTCCAGCAGCGCTTCATACAGCTGCGAGGGATGGCGGGCGTACGGGTTGAGCGCGCCGGTGGCGAACTCGGCCTTCAGCGTGGCCAGATCCAGCGCGTTCAACGGTGCCGGCAGGCCGCTCGGGAACACGACGCCCCAGCTGCCATCGGTGTACTTGCCCCACAGCTCGGCGCCGATGAAGTTGCCGATGCGGCCGAAGCCCAGGCCCAACGGGACCAGCGGTGCCATGAAATCGATCGTGTCGAACAGGTGCAGGCGATGCTTGCGCGACCACCACCACGCGGCGAACAGCACGCCGAGCAGGCCACCGTGGAAGCTCATGCCGCCGTCCCACACCTTGAACAGCAGCAGCGGGTTGTGCAGGAATTCGGAGGTGGCGTAGAACAGCATGTAGCCCACGCGGCCACCGACGACCACGCCGAGCATCGCGTAGAACAGCAGGTCGGAGAAGCCATTGGCATCGACCCCGGGCAGGCGCCCGGCCGCGATCCGCTTGCGCCCCAGCCACCAGGCCGCAGTGAAGCCGAGCAGGTACATGATGCCGTACCAATGCACCTTGATCGGCCCGAGCGAGATGGCGATGGGGTCGATGTCGTGGAAATAGATCATGAAGGGCGCCTTGCAGGGATGCCGATATTCTAGCGCCGCCCGGGAGCGGCCTCGCGGCGGCCCCCGACCGCGCGATTGCCGGGCTTCAGCCCAGGATCTGCGGCGTGTCCGGCAGGCCGTCATCCTGTGACCCCGGAACGGGCGGATAGTGCCCGGCCAGCAGGTCCGAAACCTCTTCGATCGCCAGCAGCACGGCCTCCTGCAGCGCACCCTCGCGCAGCCGCTGCTGCATGTGCGCGCAGATGGCCCGCCACTGCGCCTCACCGATCCGGCCGCGCAGGCCGCGATCGGCGACCAGCTCGATCGCATGGTCGGCCAGCAGCAGGTAGATCAGCACGCCATTGTTGTGTTCGGTATCCCAGGTGCGCAGCTGGGCGAAGGCCTGCCCGGCGCGTTGCTGTGCGGTGATGCCCTGCCACAACGCGGCCAGCGGCAGATCCGCTTCCACCGCGAACATGACCTGGCCACCGTGGCGGCGCTCGCCGGCGGTGATCGCCTCGGTGATCGCCTGCAGCTGTGCGGGTGGGAAGGCGCGCCGCACCGACGGGGAGAACACATGCCGGAGCCAGCGCATCACCAGCCTCCCGAGGCGCCACCGCCTCCCGAACGTCCACCCCCTCCGCCCCAGCCGCCTCCACCGCCGCCGAAGCCACCCCCGCCGCCACCGAACCCGCCACGGCCCCAGCCACCCCCACCCCAGCCGCCACTGCGCGCGAACACGCCGCCGCGACCGGCCGACGTCAGGCCGACCAGCAGGCCCACCACGGCGGCCGCGCCACTGGCGACCACCAGCGAGGTGAACAGGAACGCCGCCACCCCGGCCCCGGCACCGCTCGCCAGCGCGCGCAGCGGTCGCGGCAGCCAGCCCAGGATGCCGCGCAGGAACAGACCGGCAAACAGGCCGATGCCCAGCGCCATCGTCCAGTTGCCACCCGCCGGGGCGTCCTGGGCGCGATGCGTGCTGACCGGCGCGGGCAGCGCCTCGCCGTCGATCAGCTTGACCAGCGCGGCGCTGGCGTCGGTGAGGCCACCGGCGTAGTCGTTGCTGCGGAACCGCGGGGCCAGGTACTCCTGGATCACCCGGTTGGCGATCGCATCCGGGATCGCGCCTTCCAGGCCGTAGCCCGGCTCGATGCGGACCCGGCGATCGTCCTTGGCCACCACCAGCAGCACGCCGTCATCCACGCCCTTGCGGCCGATGGACCACTGCTCGAACACCCGCTGGGTGTACTGCTCGATGGTTTCCGGCGCGGTGGTCGGCACCATCAGGATCTGCAGCTGGCTGCCCTTGCGCTGCTGCAACGCCAACGCCTGCGCTTGCAGGGCCTGGATCTGCGCTGCGTCCAATGTGCCGGTGGTGTCCACCACCGGCGAGGACATCGGCGGGATGGCCGCCTGGGTCTGCGCCCAGGCCGGCAGCGCCAGCGCCAGGCAGAGCAGCAGCAGGCAACGCAGCAGGCGCGTGGTCACGGGCTCAGTTCGCCGGCTGTGGCTGCTGCTGCGGGGCGGGCGGCTGCGGCGCGGGCGCCGGCGCCGGTTCCTGCGAACCGAACTTGACCGCCGGCGGCTGCGAGATCTGCGCCTCGTTCTCCACCGTGAAGTTCGGCTTGGTCGCATAGCCGAACAGCTTGGCGGTGATCACCTGCGGGAACTGGCGGATGTAGGTGTTGTAGTCCTGCACCATCTGGATATAGCGGCCGCGCGCCACGGTGATGCGGTTCTCGGTGCCTTCCAGCTGCGCCTGCAGATCGCGGAAACCCTGGTCGGATTTCAGGTTCGGGTAGTTCTCGGTGACCACCAGCAGGCGTGACAGCGCACCGCTCAGTTCGCCCTGGGCCTGCTGGAACTGCTTCAGGGAGTCGGCGTCGTCGGCATTGACGTTGACCTGCCCCACGCGCGCACGGGCGTTGGTGACATCGGTCAGCACCTGGCGTTCCTGGTTGGCATAGCCTTCCACGGTCTGCACCAGGTTGGGGATCAGATCGGCGCGGCGCTTGTACTGGTTGAGCACCTCGGCCCAACCGGCCTTGACCTGCTCATCCTTCTGCTGGATGGCGTTGTAGCCACAGCCGGACAACAGGGAGGCCAGCACGGCCAGGCACAACAAACGGGAGAACGATCGCATGGCCGGCTCCGGATCTCGATGAACGGGATCCGGAGCATGCCACGTCTTGGGTAAAGCGGATGTGGTAACGGCGGTTGGTCGGTACCCACGGGTTGCCGACCCGGGTCGGCACCCACGGAATACCGACCAACGGTCGGTATCTACCAGTTGCCGGCACCCGGCACGTTGTGTGCCACGGCGCGACGGCGCATCAGCAGGTTCAGCCATTCCACCAGCACCGAGAAGCCCATCGCGGCGTAGATGTAGGGCTTGGGCACGTGCACGCTCAGGCCATCCAGGATGAGCACCACGCCGATCAGCAGGATGAAGGCCAGGGCCAGCATCTTCACGGTCGGGTTGGCATCGATGAAGCGGCCCAGCGGGTTGGCGGCCAGCAGCATCACGGCGACCGACAGCAGGATCGCGGCGACCATCACCGGGATGTGGTCGGCGATGCCCACGGCGGTGATCACCGAGTCCAGCGAGAACACGATGTCGATCACGGCGATCTGCGCGATCACCATGCCGAACACGGCCGAGGCCTTGGTGGTGGTCGGGTCTTCGTCTTCGCCGCCGGTGATCAGCTCGCGGATCTCCATGGTGCCCTTGATGATCAGGAACAGGCCACCGAGGATCAGCACCAGGTCGCGGATGGAGATGCCCATGCCGGCGATGGTGAACAGGTTGGCTTCCATGTGGGCCAGATAGGCCAGCGAGACCAGCAGCAGGATGCGGGTGATGCAGGCCACCGCGATGCCGAGCTTGCGCGCGAACGGACGGCGCGCCTCGGGCAGCTTGCTCACCGCGATCGAGATGAAGACCAGGTTGTCGATGCCCAGCACGATTTCCAGCGCGCTCAGCGTAAACAGGGTCAACCAGACATTGGGGTCGGACAACAACTCAAGGAACATGGACTTCCATCCTTACAGGGGGGATGACGCGCGTAACGCGTCAGAAGTGTTACGTCAGAGGATCTGCGGCAGCAGGATCAGGACCCAGCACACCAGTACGTTCATCATCAGCACGAAGACCGCGGCCGAGCCCATGTCCTTGGCACGTCCGGCGAGCTCGTGGAACTCCGCGCCGTAGCGCTCGATCACCGCCTCGATCGCCGAGTTGGCCAGTTCCATGGCCAGCACCAGCAGCACCGAGCCGATCATCAGCGCACGCTCCACCGGGGTCTGGCCGAGCCAGAGCGCCAACGGGGCGAGCACGATCAGCAGGTAGACCTCCAGCCGGAACGAGGACTCGTGCAGCCAGGCCGCACGCAGCCCCTGCCAGGACCAGACCGCGGCCTTGAAGATGCGCTTGGGGCTGCGCGGCAGGTGGCCGATTTCATCCGCCATGGGCAGGTGCCCCGGTCGGCAACGCAGGCCGGAACGGCAGGAACAGCACACGGCAGACAGTCATGGGCATCGCTGAATGGGGCAGGCAATCCCTCATTTTGCCATAAGCCGGCCAAGCCATTGTCGAAGGCGGCCAACGCCCGTCCGTGGTAAAGCGCGGCGTGGCGGCAGCTTTTATGATGGACGCCTGCCCGTCCGGGCACCCGAGCGGGTGCCCCACCCCAGGAGTTGCCCATGCTGCATCGCCGTGCCCGCCCCCTTCTGCTCGCCCTTGCCCTGGGAGCCGCCCTGCCCGCGTCGGCCCGTACCCCGGCCCCCGCTCCGCAGGTGCCCACCCAGGTCTCCAACGTGGCCTGGGCCGGCGACATGGCGCAGTTCGCGGCCCAGGACGCGACCAACCCGCCCCCGCGCGGGGGCATCGAGTTCATCGGCAGCTCCTCGATCCGCATGTGGGAGAGCCTGGCCACCGATTTTCCGGGCCAGCCGGTGTTCAACCGCGGCTTCGGCGGCTCGGAAGTGCGTGACAGCACCTGGTACGCCGACCGCATCGTGATCCCGTATGCGCCGTGCAAGGTGTTCTTCTATGCCGGCGACAACGACCTCAACAGCGGCCGCAGCCCGGCCCAGGTCCGCGACGACGTGGTGGCCTTCGTCAAGCGTGTGCACCGCGACCTGCCCAAGACCACGGTGGAAATCATCTCGATCAAGCCCAGCCCCTCGCGCGCGAACCTGCTGCCCGCTGTGGTGGAAGCCAACGGCTTGATCCAGACGGCGCTGGCCTCGCTGCCCAACACCGGCTACACCGATGTCTACACGCCGATGCTCGGTGCCGACGGCCAGCCGCGCGCCGCGCTGTTCCGCGAGGACATGCTGCACATGACGCCGGACGGCTATGCGATCTGGCGCAAGGCGCTGGCGCCCAAGGTGCAGTGCCACTGAGCCACGCGGGGAGGCGCAGCGCCTCCCCGACTCAGCGGTAGTGGATCGTGGCCTGGGTACCCTGCCCGGGCTCGCTGGTCAGGGCGATCTTCCAGCCGAAGCGGTCGCACAGCCGGCGCACGATCGACAGCCCCAGCCCGGTGCCCTGTGGACGGCTGGGCTCGGCACGATAGAACGGCTCGAACGCACGCCCGAGTGCTTCGGCGGACATCCCGATGCCGGTATCGCGCACGACCACGCGATCGTCTTCGACATCGACGTCGATCCGGCCTTCGTCGGTATAGCTGCAGGCATTGCGCAGCAGGTTGCTGACCACCACCTGCAGCACCCGCGGCGGCGCGTGCAGCATCACCGGGCCATGGCTGTGCAGGTGGATCTCCACGGGCCGCCCGGCAATCAGCTCGCGGGCGTTGTCGACCTCGTAGCGGACGATCTCGTTGACGTCGAACAGCTCGACCTGCGGCTCGACATCGGCCTCGCGGGCGAGGATCAGGAAGGCATCGATCACCGCTTCCATGTCACGCCCGGCGCGCTGGATGCGCTGCAGGCCGCGGCGCAGGCGCGGGGTCATGTCCTGGTCGCCCAGCGCCATGTCGCTGGCCACCCGGATCACGGTCAGCGGGGTGCGCAGCTCATGGCTGGCATCGCGGGTGAAGTTGCGCTCGCGCGCGACGTGCGCGGTGACCTTGGTGGCCAGCGAGTGCAGCGCCGCGGCCAGCTGGCGGGTCTCGCCCTGCATGTCGGCCGGCAGCTTGGCCGGGGCCAGATCGGCCGCTTCCGGATGCCCGGGGTCCCATCGCGAGACGCGCCGGGCCAGCCAGTTCACCGGGGATACCAGGCGTTTGGAGGCGCGATAGGTGATCCACGAGGCGCCGTAGACGGCCAGCAGGGTCAGCAGCACCGGCACGACGCCGAACCAGAACGCCAGCATCTCCGCGCGCGAACGCAGGAACACCAGGTACAGGCGGCCTTCCGGACGCGCATCGACCAGCACCAGCTGGTCGTCGTCCTTGAGCTCATGGAAGCCGGGGGTGAGCGTGCGCAGGTTGGCCGGCAGGCTCAGCGGCGACTGCCCGGTCTCGAGCAGGTAACCGCGGATGTTCTGGGTATTGGGCGGCGGCTGCACCGGCGAGGCCTCGTGCAGTTGCCAGTAGTAGCCGGCTTCTTCCTGCAGCGCGCTGCTGACCAGGCTGTGCTTGATCACCAACGACACCAGCCAGGCACCCAGCAGGATGCCCAGGCTGGCGAGCACGGCTTGGAGGATGAAGACGATGCGGATCTTGCGCGGCAGACCGTGCGGCATTACGGGGTCCAGGGCGGTTCGCGGCGATTATAGGAAAGCTTGCCGTGAGTCCATCGTGCAAACCATGACAACGGCCCGGCAGATGCCGGGCCGTCATGCTCCAGAGGGTACCGGAGGATCGGATCGCTCATGCCGCCCGCAGGCGGCCGAGCGGCGATCGACCGCCCATCAGCTCATCGGCTGGGCGATATCGGCAATACGGTAGCCGGCGCTCTGCACGGTGTGCAGCAGCGGGCGGTCGAACGGCTTGTCGATGATCTTGCGCAGGTTGTACAGATGGCTGCGCAGGGTGTCCGAGTCGGGCAGACCATTGCCCCAGATCTCGCGTTCGATTTCCTGGCGGGTCACCACACGCGGCGATTCGCGCATGAGGATCGTCAGCAGGCGCAGGCCGATCGGCGAGAGCTGCAGTTCGGTGCCGGCACGCGTCGCGCGCATACTGACCGGATCGAGCACGAGGTCGGCGACCTTGAGCACTTCCGAGCCGACCTGGCGACGCTCGCGACGGATCAGCGCGCGCAGACGGGCTTCCAGTTCCTGGATCGCGAACGGCTTGGTCAGGTAGTCATCGGCGCCGAACCCCAGGCCGGTGAGCTTGTCGTCCAGCGTGTCGCGCGCGGTCAGCATCAGCACCGGCGTGGACTTGCGCGCGTCGTTGCGAAGGCGGCGACAGACTTCGATGCCGTCCAGACGCGGCAGCATCAGGTCCAGCACGACCACGTCGTAGCTGTTCTCGGCCGCCAGACGATAACCGTCCAGCCCATCCTGGGCGTAGTCGACTTCGAAGCCGCGCCCTTCCAGGTACTCGCCGATCATCTCGGAAATATTACGGTTGTCTTCGACCACCAGCACCAGGCCGGAGGTCTCCTTTGTCTGACGCATGGGATTCCCTCTTTCTTCAGCTTTGTGAAACATGCCGCATCGCCAGTGGACGCGGTGTGAAGTTCCTCACACACCGATCAAAGCAGGGGTTTGAGCAGCGGCCAGACGTTGTCCAGCACCTGCGGCTGCGCAGCTGCGGTGGGGTGCAGCCCGTCGGCCTGCATCAGGTTCGGCTTCAAGGCCACCCCTTCGAGCAGGAACGGCAGCAGCGGCACGTCGTACTGCTTGGCCAGCGCCGCGTAGGTCTGGCGCAGGCGCTGGCGGTAGGCCGGGCCGTAGTTGGGCGGCACATCGATACCCAGCAGCAGCACCTTGGCGCCCGCCTTCTGGCTGGCCACGATCATCTTTTCCAGGTTGCCCTGCAGTTGCGCCGGGGTCAGCCCGCGCAGCGCATCGTTGCCGCCCAGTTCGATCACTACCACGGACGGCCGATGCTTCTCCAGCAGCCCTGGCAGGCGGGTCAGCGCGCCGGCGGTCGTCTCGCCGCTGATGCTGGCGTTGATGATCGCCGGCGGCGCCTTGATCTGTTGTTTGACCCGCTGCTGAAGCAGGTTTACCCAGCCCGACGCGGCCGGGATATTGTGGGCGGCACTGAGGCTGTCGCCGACCACCAGCACCGCCGCACGGGTGTCCGGAGCTTTGGCACAGGCCAGCATCGGCATCAGCAGCAACCCTGCCAGCAGCCAGCCCATCGAGGCCACGCGGCCCATTCCACTTGCTTGGTTCATTGGAGAATCCTCATCGACAGCCTGTCCCCCCGCAGCGCGCCCGTCGCCATCGCCGCCCACAACGTGGGCAAGTCCGCACGTGGCCCGGAGGGTGAAGTCCACATACTGGACAACATTGACATGACCGTCCATGAAGGCGAGAGCGTGGCGATCGTCGGCGCTTCAGGTTCGGGCAAGACCACCCTGCTCGGCCTGCTCGCCGGCCTGGACCTGCCCAGCCACGGCACCATCGCGCTGGCCGGCGCCGCGCTCAACACGCTCGATGAGGAAGCCCGCGCGCAGCTGCGCGCACGCGAGGTCGGCTTCGTGTTCCAGAGCTTCCACCTGCTGCCGGCACTGACCGCCGAAGAGAACATCGCGCTGCCGCTGGAACTGGCCGGCCGCGAAGATCCCGCGCGGGTGCGCGAGGTCTTGGAACAGGTCGGCCTGGGCCATCGTGCGCGTCACTACCCGCGCCAGCTTTCCGGTGGCGAACAGCAGCGGGTGGCGCTGGCCCGTGCGTTCGTGGCGCGGCCGCGCATCCTGTTCGCCGATGAGCCGACCGGCAGCCTGGACCAGGCCACCGGGCAGCAGATCAGCGACCTGCTGTTCGCGCTCAACGCCACCAGCGATACCACCCTGGTGCTGGTCACCCATGACCTGCGCCTGGCGCAGCGCTGCGAGCGCATCTACCAGCTCGACGGTGGCCGCCTGGCCGACACCGTTGCCGGCGCAGGCGCATGAATGTCGTGCGCCATGCGGCGCGTGCGCTGCGCCGCGAATTCCTGGCCGGCGATCTGCTGACCGTGTTCGCCGCACTGGTGTTGGGCGTGGCGGTGATGACCGCCGTCGGGACATTGGTCAACCGCGTGACCCTGGCACTGACCGGCAGCGCGGCGGAGATGCTTGGCGGTGATCTGGGCCTGAGCGGCCGTGAGGACATCCCGCAGACCTTCGCCGACGCGGCGCGCGAGCGCGGCTTGGCCAACACGCGCATGGTCAGCTTCCCCAGCGTGCTGTTCCATGGCGATGACAGCCAGATGGCCAACATCAAGGCGGTCGCCGATGGCTACCCGCTGCGCGGTGAACTGCGGGTCAGCCGCACGCTGCATGACAGCGCCAGCGAAACGGCAGGAACGCCGCCACCGGGCCAAGCGTATGCCGATCCCCGCCTGATGCAGGCGCTTGGCCTGCAGGTGGGCGATGCACTGGAATTCGGCGCGGGCACGTTGACCGTGACCCGCGTGCTGCAGGCCGAGCCGGATACCTCCGGTGAGCTGATGCAACTGTCGCCGCCGCTGCTGGTGAACCGCATCGATGTGGATCGCGCCGGCCTGCTGGGGCCGGGCAGCCGCGCGTCGTACCGGATGATGTTCGCCGGTGCGCCGGGGCAGATCGAGGCGTTCCGCGAATGGCTCACGCCGCAGGCCAAGGGCTACCGCATTGTCGGCATCGCCGATGCCCAGCGCGGTGTACGCGGCGCGTTCGATCTGGCCGGGCGCTTCCTGTCGCTGGCCGCGTTGCTGGCGGTGTTGCTGGCCGGTGTCGCCACCGCACTGGCGGCCAACCGCTTCGCGATGCGACGCATCGACCAGGTCGCGATCCTGCGCTGCCTGGGGGCGCGCCAGCGCGACATCCTCACCGCGATGGCGCTGCAGCTGGTGATGCTGGCGATACCGGCCTGCCTGGTCGGTATCGGGCTGGGCATGGCTGCACAGGCCGGGCTGGTGCAGGCACTGGGCGGGTTGATTCCGAACCGCCTGCCCCTGCCGCAGGCCACGCCGGCACTGAGTGGAGCCGGCATCGGGCTGGTGCTGCTGCTGGGCTTTGGTCTGCCGCCGCTGCTGCGCCTGCGCAGCGTGCCGCCGATGCGCGTGCTCAACCGCAGCTTCGCCGCGCTGCCGCCGAGTTCGGTGCTGGTCTATGCCGCCGCATTGGCGGCCACCGTGGCGCTCACCATGCAGGCCACCGGCGATGTGAAACTGGCGACGTGGGTGCTCGGCGGGCTGGCCGCGCTGGCGGCACTGGCCGGTGCGCTCGGCGCGCTGCTGCTGTGGCTGCTGCGTGGGCTGCAGCCGCGCCTGCGCGGGCGCTGGAAGCTGGGCCTGGCTTCGTTGACGCGACGCCGCGGGCTGGCGGTGATGCAGCTGGTCGGCCTGTCGCTGTCGCTGTGTTCGCTGCTGCTGCTGTCGGTGATCGGTCCGGGGCTGTTGGCGCAGTGGCGCGATCGCCTGCCGACCGATACACCGAACTACTTCCTGATGAACATCCAGCCCGAGCAGCGCGATGCGGTGCTGGCCACGTTGGGTGGGCTCGGGGTGGTCGCGCCGGGCATCGAGCCGTTCAGTACCGGCCGCCTGCTCGCGGTCAACGACCGGCCGCCGCAGCGGCAGGCGCGCGAGGACAACAGCAACGAGGAAGACGATGCCAACCGGCCGGTCAATTTTTCGTGGCGGCATGATTTCCCGCCGGCCAATACGCTGCTCAGCGGGACGTTCTGGAAGGCGGGCAGCACCGCGGCCGAGGCCTCGATCGAGCAGGGCTGGGCCGAGCGTTACGGGATGACGCTGGGCGACACGGTGACGCTGCAGATGGGCGATCAGGAGCGCAGTTTCACGATCACCAGCATCCGCAAGGCGGACTGGGATTCGTTCCGGGTCAACTTCTTCCTGCTGCTCAACGAAGGCGCGGTTGCCGATGCGCCGTACAACCTGATCACCGCCTTCCATCTGCCACGCGCGCAGGCACCGGCGCTGGCCGGGCTGACCCGGGCGTACCCGAACATTTCACTGCTGGATATCGACGGCATCCTGGAGCGGGTGCGCGAGGTGGTGGATCGGGTGAGCCAGGCGGTGCAGCTGGTGATGGGCTTCAGTCTGCTGGCCGGGCTGCTGGTGTTGCTGGCGGCGTTGCAGGCGACGGCTGGTGAGCGGCGCTACGACAGTGCGGTGCTGCGTACGCTGGGGGCAACGCGCCGTCAGCTGCGCGGTGCGGTGCTGGTGGAGTTTGGTGCGCTGGGGCTGTTGTCGGCGTTGTTGGCGGTGGGCGCGGCGGCGCTGCTGGGCACGGTGGTGGCGCGGCAGGTGTTCGAGTTGACGCTGAGCCCGCCGTGGGGGCCGTTGTTGGTGGGCGGTGGGTTGGGTGTGCTGTTGAGCATGCTGGCCGGCTGGTGGGGCACGCGGCGGATTCTGCATACGCCGCCGGCGTTGGCGCTTCGGGAGGCGTGAGTTGGGGCGCCGTTGCATTGAAAGCGAAAGCAAAAGCGACGGCGTCTTGGTGTTCATGGCCTGAAGGCTGGCGGGCAGCCCTGCCCAGGACGCGCCGTAAACCCGTCCCTGGGGGCTCGTGGGCGCCATCCTTGGCGCCCTGACGGTCCTGGGCAGGGCTACCCGCCATCCTTCTCGAGGGATGGCCTTGGGCGGATGGGAGAGCAGCGCATCTGCAGTTGGCACTACCGTCGATGAGGCAATGTGCTGCTTCGACGTTCGGCGATGGACGCGAGCGCCGCCGGTTGCGGCTGTATCAGCGCGCGCTTTCTGGCGGTGCTTTTTCCACCCACTGCTGGAAGACGGCATCGATCTCGGTGTCCGCCACGGTCTTGCCGTCCTGGATGTCCTGGGCCTGGGTGAACAGCGGGATGATCATGGCCATGCCGTCGGGTTTGGTTTTCAGGTGCACGCCCGGTGCGTTGCCGAGGAAGCTGTTCCAACGCTGGCGCACCTTCGCCCAGTAACCCGCGGTGGCGGTCCAGTAGGCGTAGGCGGGGGTGAAGTCCACCTCGGTGGTCTTGTTGTAATCGTTGAAGCCGAACTCACGTGCAATCGGTGTCTGCGTTCCGTCGGCGCGCCGCAGGATCTTGGTGTTGAACTGCTCGTGGGTCCACCCGTTCGGCGTGCGCGTGTGCCGGTTGATCACCGCGAGCGCGTTGTAGTCGCTGCGGCGGGTGTATTCGCGGCGCGGCAGGGGGCGCCAGCTGAGGTCGCTGGTCCACGCGGCGATGCCGTTGTCGTAGCGCCAGGCGCCGGTGCCGCAGTAGCGCGGTGCGTCGCTGACTTCGTAGACGCATTGGGTCCAGGCACCGGTGGTGAGCGCCGTGGGAATGGGGCGCACCTGCCAGGTCTGGTCGGCAGTGAACTCGAACCGGGTCGGTGCCTGGTAGACCCAGTCCTGGCGCCAGTGCTTGGTGACGTGGCCGCTCTTGGCGTCGACCAGCAGGTGCTGCAGCACCACCCGCGTTGGGGTGTCTTCGACCACGATCACCACTTCGTTGCCGCCGGTGCGCACGGCCGGCGCGCGTTCGTAGCCGGGCTGGAGCAGCACGGTTTCGTCGAAGGCGAAGTCGACGGTGTATTCGCCCTGCATGGCCAGGATGCTGGCGCGGTCGCGTGCGGGGTCGGCCGGTGTGGCATGCGCGCTGGCGGTGAGCGCGAGCAGCGGCCCTGCCAGGGCGAGCGCGGGCGTCATTACAGCTGGATCACCGGCATGCCGCCGGCCGTCCATGGTCCGCTGCGGCGGGCCGCGCTGGCGCAGCAGCCGTCGTCGACCCAGAGCTCGCCTTCGGCGCCTTCCACGGTGCCGATCCGGCGCGCGGTGCTAGCGCCCAGCGCGGACAAGGAGGCCAGGCTGGCGGCGAGTTCGCGGCCTTCGCCGACCTGCAGGCGCAGCGCGCACATGCGCCACGCGTCGTTGCCCAGGCGCACGGCGAGGCGTCGCCACAGGCGCTCGGCGACACCGGCGTCGTTGACCGGTTCGGGCCGTGCGGGAAACGCGGACACGAGGCGATCCCACGCGAGGAAATCGCTGTCGGGCAGCAGATACAGGCGCCAGCAGCAGCGGCCGCGGGCGTCGACGAAGCAGAGGCTTTCGCGGATGCCTTCGCTGTCCATGCCCTGGCAGGCATGCGCGGAGACAGCGTGTTTCCAGCCACCGAGTTCACTGCTGTCCGGGCGGTACAGGCACAGCACGGTACCCAGCGAGGCCAGTTGCGCGGCCGATGGCAGGCCAGCGATGGGATGGCGGCCCGGTGGGCGGCCGACGGAAAGGGCACGGCTCATGGCGGTCTACCTGCAATCGACGGTTGCGAGGGGAGACCCTCGACCCACGCCGTGGACCGGAGTCGACGGCGGAGTGTCGAGGGGGAGAGAGCTGGGGGAGGAACGGCCGTTACTTGGTCAGGATCAGCTTGTCGTTGCTGGTATGACGCAGGCGATAGAAACGATCGCCGTGCTGGATCAGGATTTCGCGGCGCCCCTTGAGCAGGGCTTCGCTGTCGATCACTTCTTCCGGCGGGACCACGCGGACCGGACGGTCGCGGAGGGTCAGCGTTTCGGGGCGCAGCAGTACAGCAGCTTGAGTGTTCATCGTCTGGACTCGTTGCGAGGGGCGAGTCAAATGATAATGATTCTCAGTTGACAATCAACAACCATTCTCACTTTGATAGATGGCATTAATGATCGACTACCAAAATTCGATAGCCTTTATCAATCGCCATCTGTGCGTGGTCGCCCGTCGGGTGAACTGCAGAGCCGGCCAGCGGCCTGCACTACCCTGGAGGGACGGCGCCTGTTGCAGACGCCCTGCTCCGCTCCGCGCAGCGACCCCGCTTCTGTCTGCCGCCGCCGCAGCAGCGGTAGTGCCGGCCGCTGGCCGGCTCTCCGGATCCCGACAGACGCAATCAGGCAAAGACCGCTTCCACCTGCTGCCAGATTCCTTCATCGAGCTGCTCGAACAGCGCCAGGGCGCCCAGGTTCTCTTCCAGCTGGCTGACCCGGCTGGCGCCGAGGATCACGCTGGAAACATTCGGATTGCGCAGGCACCAGGCGATCGCCAGCTGCGCCGGCGAGACGCCCAGCTGCGCGGCCAGTGCGGTGTAGCGCCGCACCCGCTCCATGCGGTCGCTGCCATCGTCGAGCACCTGCGCCTTCAGCCAGCCCAGCTGTTCCTGGCCCAGCCGCGACTGCGGGTCCACGCCGGCGTTGTACTTGCCGGTCAGCAGGCCCGAGGCCAGCGGCGACCAGATGGTGGTGCCCAGGCCAGCCTCGGCATACAGCGGCGCGTATTCGCGCTCCACCCGCTCGCGGTGCAGCAGGTTGTACTGCGGCTGTTCCATCGAGGGCGCATGCAGGTTGCGCGCGCGGGCGATGTCCACCGCCTCCTGGATCTGCGCGGCCGACCATTCCGACGTGCCCCAGTACAGCACCTTGCCCTGGCGGATCAGGGTATCCATGGCCTGCACGGTCTCGGCGATCGGGGTATCCGGATCCGGGCGATGGCAATAGTAAAGGTCCAGGTACTCCACCCGCAGGCGCTTGAGCGCGGCGTGGCAGGCGTCGGTGACATGCTTTCGCGACAGCCCGTGCTGGGTCGGGCGCGGGTCGTCGACGGCGCCGAAGAACACCTTGCTGGAGACGCAGAAGCCATCGCGCGGCAGGCGCAGGTCGGCGATCACATCGCCCATCACCTGCTCGGCGCGGCCGCGGGCATAGCCTTCGGCGTTGTCGAAGAAATTGACCCCGGCATCCCAGGCGGTGGCGATCAGCTTGCGGGCCTCATCGCGGCCGATCTGGTCGCCGAAGGTCACCCAGGCCCCGAAGGACAGGGCCGAGAGCTTCAGGCCGGTGGAGCCAAGACGGCGATAGAGCATGTGGTTCTCCTGCTGCGGGCCCGCGACCGGGCCGGATCGATGCCGGTAAGTGTAGAGCGGGGCGGCGCAGTTCCGCGCGCCTTACCGCGGCGGCGGTCTCACGCCCCGTGACACGCCGCACGGAAACCGGGCCATGCCTTGCCGATACAGGCCCGATCACGACCGATCGGCTCGCGGACGCTGCTTTTCCTTGCCCCGCCCCTGCCGCTGCTCTAGGCTTCCCGTTTTTCGCGGCGCCCCAAGGGAAGTCTCATGGTCGAAGGTTTGGGCAGGATTGGCTTCGGCCTGTTCGGGTTGGCAGTGCTGATCGGCATTGCCTGGTTGTTCTCGAACAACAAGCGGGCTGTCGACTGGCGCCTGGTCGTCACCGGTATCGCACTGCAGATCGCCTTCGCGGCGGTGGTGCTGCTGGTCCCGGGTGGCCGTGATGTGTTCGACGCGCTGGGCAAGGGCTTCGTCAAGATCCTGGAGTTCGTCAACGCCGGCTCGGGCTTCATCTTCGGCAGCCTGATGGACACCAGCCAGTTCGGTTTCATCTTCGCCTTCCAGGTGCTGCCGACCATCATCTTCTTCTCGGCGCTGATGGGGGTCATGTACCACCTCAACGTGATGCAGATGATCGTGCGCGGCATGGCCTGGGCGATCACCAAGATCATGCGTGTGTCCGGTGCGGAAACCACCAGCGTCTGCGCCAGCGTGTTCATCGGCCAGACCGAAGCGCCGCTGACGGTACGCCCGTACATCGCCAAGATGACCCAGTCCGAGCTGATCACCATGATGATCGGCGGCATGGCGCACATTGCCGGCGGCGTGCTGGCCGCGTATGTGGGCATGCTCGGTGCCGGCGATCCGGTCGAACAGGCCTTCTACGCCAAGCATCTGCTGGCCGCGAGCATCATGGCGGCCCCGGCGACCCTGGTGGTGGCCAAGCTGCTGGTGCCCGAGACCGGTACCCCGCTGACCCGCGGCACGGTCAAGATGGAAGTGGAGAAGACCTCCAGCAACATCATCGACGCGGCTGCCGCCGGCGCCGGCGACGGCCTCAAGCTGGCGCTGAACATCGGTGCGATGCTGCTGGCCTTCATCGCCCTGATCGCCCTGATCAACGCGCCCCTGACCTGGCTGGGTGACATCACCGGCCTGGCCGCGCTCATCGGCCGCCCGACCGACCTGTCCACGCTGTTCGGCTTCCTGCTGGCCCCGATCGCCTGGGTGATCGGCACCCCGTGGGCCGATGCCACCACGGTGGGCTCGCTGATCGGCCAGAAGGTGGTGATCAACGAGTTCGTGGCGTATTCGGAGCTGGCCAAGATCATCCGAGGCGAGGTGCCGGGCACGGTGCTGTCGGCCGAGGGTCGCCTGGTCGCCACCTACGCGCTGTGCGGTTTTGCCAACTTCAGCTCCATCGCGATCCAGATCGGTGGTATTGGTGGGCTGGCGCCAGAGCGTCGCCACGATCTGGCCAAGTTCGGCCTGCGTGCCGTGCTCGGCGGTACCATTGCCACCTTCATGACGGCGACCATCGCCGGCGTGCTGACGCATTTCAGCTGATATCCGTTCCCTGAGAAACAGTCTTTATGAGTAGCAGTGTCGTCGTAATCGGTTCCTTCAATGTGGATCATGTCTGGCGTTGTGAGTCGCTCCCGGCCCCGGGTGCGACCATCGCCGGCCGCTACAGCACCGGTCCCGGCGGCAAGGGCTTCAACCAGGCCGTGGCCGCCCGCCGTGCCGGCGCGCCGACCACGTTCCTGTGCGCGCTGGGCGATGACGCCGGCGGTGCGATGGCGCGCGGCCTGGCCGAGCAGGATGGCTTTGCGCTGACCGCCGAAGCCAGCAGCGAGCCGACCGGCACCGGCGGTATCTATGTCGACAGCCGGGGCCGCAACACCATCGTGATCGGCCCGGGGGCCAACGCCGCGCTGAGCCTGGACTTCGTCGAACAGCAGCGCGCGCTGCTGGCCGGTGCCAAGGTGGTGCTGGCGCAGCTGGAATCGCCGGTGGAAACCATCGAGGCCGCCCTGGCGATCGCGCGTGAAGCCGGTGCCACCACCGTGCTCAACGTGGCGCCTGCCGATGCACCCTCCAGCATCGGCCTGCTCAAGCTGGCCGATGTGCTGACCCCGAACGAGACCGAGTTCGCTGCCCTGCTCGGCCGTCATGTCGGCGAGCGCGTGGATGCCAACGACGTCGCCGCGCTGGATGGCGCCAGCCTGCATGCGCTGTGCCGCAAGCTGGTCGGCAACGGCACCGTGGTGGTGACGTTGGGTTCGGTCGGTGTATTCGTGTCGCACGCCGAAGAAAACCTGCGTGGCGACACGCAGCCGTACTACCGCGTGGGCGCCGAGCAGGTGCAGGTGCTGGACACCACCGGTGCAGGCGATGCGTTCAACGGCGCCCTGGTCGCCTCGATCGCGCAGGACCCGGAGGCGGCGTTTGCCCGCCACGTGCGTTTCGCCAATCAGTTCGCCGGTCGTTCGACCGAGAAGGAAGGCGCCGCCGCGGCGATGCCGCACTTCACCCCGGCCGACGCCGAAAACAAGTAAGCGTCACCGGTGTGGATACCAAGAGGCCAGCGTTCGCGCTGGCCTTTTTTTTTGGAAGCGGCAGTCCCCACCGTTGGTGGGTACGATGCGCCAGGCCTACCGCAAGCGTCGGGGCCGCGTGATCCACAGCGCCAGCGCGCCCACCAGGAGTCCGGCAAGCACGTCCAGCAGATCGTGCTGCCAGGTGGTGAGCGTCGAGAGCAGAATCAGCCCACAGGCGCCGTGCCACAGCCAGCGCAGTGCCGTCGCATCGGCCTGCAGCCACTGCCGCCATGCCTGCCAGACCACCACCAATACCGCGGCGTGCAGCGACGGCGCCATGTTGAACGGCGCCTCGAACGCGCGCAGCTGTGCGAACAACAGCCCGCTCACGCCATCCGGCTGGGGCAAAACACGCACGTTGCCGGTCGGCCAGCACACGAAGGCGAGCATGCAGGCGGCCTGCACCAGCGCGATGGCCAGCGCATGGCGGCGCAGGGCCGATCGGGTCGGGCAGAGGAAGAACGTCAGCGGGTACAGCAGGTTCAGGGCCAGGTACGGCCAGATCGTCCACGCCCAGAACGGAATCGCCTCGTCCCAGCGACCGTGCAGGCTATAGGTCTGGGCTTGGCTGGCGGCCCAGTGGTTGGTCCAGCTGTAGCCGTGGATGAACATGGCGCCGAGCAGCAGCATCCACAGCATCGCCTCGCGCCAGGGCGGCTGGAGGACGGACGCGGTGGCAACAGGCGGCGTGGGCACGCGCGCACCCTAGCAGAACGTGGCCCGCCTGTTTGCCGCTATCCTTGCGTTTTCGCGGATACACGGACTGTACGCAGTGGCAGCAGCAGGCAGTCAGGAACACGCCGGCCCGCACGTGGGCGAACCGCGCTGGACGCGCAATCCGGCCTGGGCGCTGTTTTCGCAGACCCATGCGCAGCGCCCGCTGCTGCTGGTGTCCGGTGGCGCCGACGAACTGTATGTCGTCGATGAGGCCGACACCCCGACGGTCATCGAGCGGATCCTCGGCCACTGGGAAAACGACACCCTGGCGATCCTGCAGGACGATGCCGAGTGCGGCCCGGCGGCCCGCCAGTTGATACGTCTCGGTGTGCTGGTGCCGCGGCGCGCCGCGCGCAGAGTGAAGCGCTACGCAATCGACTGGCTCGGCGAACCGCTGCCCGGGTTGGCCGACGCCTTCGACCGGCATGCCAGCGCGGATCTGCAGCGCGTCGATGCCATCGCGGATGCCGACCTCCTCGTGCTGGTCCGGCACGGGCTGGGCTGGGAACAGGCCTTGGCCCGCTACCGCACACAGATGCCGGTACAACCGCATCTGCTGCTCGACCTCAGCTATCACCACACGCTCGCGCTGGGCCCCTATGTAGTGCCCGGCCAGAGCGCCTGCGTGTATTGCCTGGGCAACCGGGTGCTGCGCCGCTGGGGCGAAGCACCCGTGCCGGCAATGCCGGCGGTCGCAGCGCAACCGGCCCGGATCGCGGCGCTGGTCGCCCCCTTGCTGGATCAGCCGCCGCTGTTGCTGGGCTATCTCGAACGCAGCGTCTGGCTCGACCTGCAGCGCCTGCACGGCGAACGCGACCGGGTGCTGCGGCTGCCGTGGTGCCCCGCCTGCCAGGGTGGCGAAGCCTCACTGCCACCACCGCTGTCCTTGCCTTGGGACACCGGGCGCCCGTGATAATGTGCGCCACGCGCCGGGCGTTTCCGCCCCGGTCAATGGAGTGACCTCATGTATCGCCTGCCGACCCAGTTCGATGCCAGTGCCTCACGCCAGGACCTTGCCGCGGCAGGCGGCGGCTCGACGTCGACCACCTGCAGTTCCTGCATCGTCACCCTGCTCGGCACCTCGGTGCTGTCGGCGGTGGTGCTTGGCAAGCTGGACCCCGTAACGACTGCGGCCGTCAGCAGCGACGCACACGCCACGGTCGCCAGCGTCGACACCGGTACGGACCTCCCCCCCCAGCCACCTGCGTTGCCGCAGACACCGATCAGCGCTGCGACGCCGGACCGTCCGGACACCCCCGTCGCTGTCGTGCCGGTGGCCGGATTGAGCCGCACCAGTCGGGTGTTGCTCGGGCTGTTCGCCTTGCCGCTGGCCGCGATCGGCGGTGGCATTTTCATGAGCACCGCCAACCCGATATTCGGGCTGTTCGTCGCCGTGGGGCTGTATCTGGGCATCTATGCCCTCGTCTACGAACGCGCGGGGCGTTCGCTCGGGCGCGGCATCGGTATCGCCACCGGGCTGCTGCTGGGCCTGTTCGCCGTCGGCGCGCTCGAGATGATGCTCTGGCTGAGCGTGTTGAAATGAGCCGCGCCGCCGTGCAGGCGGCGCTGGAAACGCCCACGCTGTCGTCGCACCTGCTGCATGGCGCGGCGCGTCCGCGCTGCGGTCTGGTGCGCCCGGCACAGCCGATCGAGGCCACCCCCTGCGATGCCACCGGGCCCTTGTTCGAGGGACGGCGCGTACACAATGCCGCCACCCCGGCCGATCCGGCCAATCCCTGGCAGGGCGTCTCTGGCGCGGTCGCGCTGGAGGCCGATGCGGCCGCCGATGGCGCGGTTGCCGAAGCCCTGGAGCGACTGGCGGCGGCGCAGGCGGGCCTGGAGGTGCGGCGCCGCGATGCGCTGACGCCCGCACAACGCCTGGACGAATCGGCCTTCGCGCTGTTCTCGGCCCGACAACGTGCAACGCCGGGTTTTCCATGGCCGATGCCCGAACGCGACGACGATCTGTTCGCCGCGGTGCATGCACTGGATGACAACCGGGTGGCCTGGGTGCCGCAGGAACTGGTCGGACTGGGGCCGCGCAGCGGCCAGGCGCGATTGCCGTCGACGTCCAGTGGCCTGGCGGCCTGGCGGGATGGCCGCGATGGGGCCTGGCTGGCGCTGCTGCGCGCGGCCCAGGAGCTGCTGGAGCGCGATGCGCTGGCGGTGACCTGGCTCAATGGCGTGGCCGGCCGGCGGATCGCCCTGCCGACCCAATGGCAGGCATTCGCGGACGCGCGCGGGGGCGAACTGCAGGCCTTCGACCTGACCCAGCACTGGAACCCGCACCCGGTGATCGCGGTCGCCGGCGGCATTCCGTTCGAAGGCCGCCCCCGCTACGTCCTCGGCATCGCCTGCCGCGCCGATCCGGGCGAGGCGCTGCACAAGGCGCTGCTGGAATGGCAGCAGGCGCTGACCTTTGCCGCGCATCTGTGTGGCCGCGAAAGCGCCCGGCTGCCGCGCGATCCCGCCGCCCTGCGCAGCTTCGACGAACATGCCGCCTTCTACACCCTGCGCCCGGCGCTGTGGCCGCAGCTGCCGCTGCTGCGGGCGGCGGAGGACAGCACCTTGACGCTGCCCCCGCCGGGCGCCGCGGTCCGCCCCGCCGCGCCGCGCGCGATTGCCGAGCTGGACATGCTGCGGCGTCGGCTCGGCCGTGCCGGCATCGCGCTGTACTACCGCGAGTTGACCACCACCGATGTGGCCGCGGCCGGCCTGCGGGTGATGCGCGTGCTGTCGCCGCAGCTCAGTGGCCTGCATGCCGACGAGCGTGCACCGTTCCTTGGTGGCCGCTGCCAGGACGTGGCGTGGCGGTATCCCGGCGTGCCGCACAGCGGCGCGTTTCCCAATCCCTTCCCGCATCCATTGGGCTGATGCACGAGGACCGCATGCCGTCACCGCCCTCCCCCTGGCACGATGCCCCGCTGTTCCATCTGTTCTGGCACAACGGCGAGCTCAATCCCGCGCGCGCCGAGGTGATGCGCACGCGTATCGCCGAAGATGCCGCACGCCCCGGGTCGCCACCCCGCCCGGTGCATGCGGCCGCCGGCATCGCCCTGCCGGACCCGGTACAGCCGGGTGACGCCCTGGCGCAGCGCCACAGTGGCCGCCGCTTCGGTGACGCACGCTGGGGCGCGCAGGAACTGGGGCGCGTGCTGGCCCCGCTGCGGGCCCGGCCCGGCGACAGTGACACGCGACGCCTGCCGTCCGGCGGTGCCAAATACCCGATCCAGGCGTATGCCGCGCTGTACGGCACCGATGACGCGATCGCCGCAGAGCCGGGCATCCATTGGTACGACCCGATCGGGCATGCACTGGTGCCGGTGGGGCCCTGCCCGGCATGGTCGGCGCTGTCCAGGCTGCTCGGCGTGGATTGGCCGGAGCGGCCCGCCGCCGTGCTGTTCCTGATCGCCGAACCGGCCGGCACGCTGGCCAAGTACGGCGAGCGTGGTGGCCGCTTCGTATTGATCGAGGCCGGGGTCTGGCTGGGCGCACTGGGGGAGCAAGTGGCGGCGATGAACGCCGCCGGCTGCGCGATCGGCGCGTTCGAGGACGCCGCCGTGCTGGCCCTGCTCGGGCTCGACCCGCAGCGGCATCTGGCGGTGCTGGCCTATGCGTGTGGTCCGGCGCCCTGAGCGCGACCGTTGGTCGGTACATTTTCGCGCGTAACCGGTAACCGGTAACCGGCCAGCATCAGCCGCCACTGGGGGCGGCGGAAGCAATCGTCAAGCATATGCTCATGACCGGAGCGCATCAGGCCCTTCCGGATCGGCCTGAACAGGTACCGGTCCCTGCGTGGTTGCCGGCCAGCGGCCGGCACTACAATGCGCACATGCAGATTGGCCCCTACAACATCCAGCCCAACGTGGTGCTGGCGCCGATGGCCGGTGTCACCGACAAGCCCTTCCGCCTGCTGTGCAAACAGCTGGGTGCGGGCTTGGCTGCCTCGGAGATGACCATCTCCGATCCGCGCTTCTGGAACACCCGCAAATCGCTCCACCGCATGGACCATGCCGGCGAGCCGGACCCGATCAGCGTGCAGATCGCCGGGACCGAGCCGCAGCAGCTGGCCGAGGCGGCGCGCTACAACGTGGACCACGGCGCGCAGATCATCGACATCAACATGGGCTGCCCGGCCAAGAAGGTGTGCAACGCCTGGGCCGGTTCGGCGCTGATGCGCGATGAGGATCTGGTCGCGCGCATCCTGACCGCAGTGGTCAACGCGGTGGACGTGCCGGTCACCCTGAAGATCCGCACCGGCTGGGACTGCGACCATCGCAATGGCCCGCTGATCGCGCGCATCGCCGAAGACAGCGGCATCGCCGCGCTGGCCGTGCACGGGCGTACCCGCGACCAGCACTACACCGGCACCGCCGAGTACGAGACCATCGCCGCGATCAAGGCCGCGCTGCGCATTCCGGTGATCGCCAACGGCGACATCGATTCACCGCAGAAGGCCGCGCAGGTGCTCAAGCAGACCGGCGTGGACGCGGTGATGATCGGTCGCGCCGCCCAGGGCCGCCCGTGGATCTTCCGCGAGGTGGCGCATTACCTGGCCACCGGCGCGCTGCTGGCGCCGCCGTCGGTCGCCGAGGTACGCGACCTGCTGCTGGGCCACCTGCATGCGTTGCATGATTTCTATGGCGAGCAGCAGGGCGTGCGCATCGCGCGCAAGCACCTGGGCTGGTACGCCAAGGACCGGCCGGAAAACGCCGCCTTCCGTGCGGTGGTCAACCGCGCCGAGGATGCGGCCAGCCAGGTCGCCCTGACCACCGAATATTTCGACGCCCTCGCCGCCGGCGAGTCGTTGTCGTCCGCTGCCTGAGCCTTCGCCATGACCCCGCCCATCACTGCACCGACCTATCTCCACGGCTTCTCCGATACCGAGCAGCACCGCCTGGTCACCCAGTCGCGCCTGTTCGAATCAAGCATCTTCAGCGGCATCGATTACGGCGGCGCCACGCGCCTGCTGGAAGTCGGCAGCGGCGTCGGGGCACAGACGGACATCCTGCTGCGGCGGTTCCCGGAACTGCATGTCACCGGCGTGGACCTGAGCGAGGCGCAGCTGGCCACCGCCGCCACCAACCTGGCCAGGACGCCGTGGTGCCGCGAGCGCTACACGCTGCTGCAGGCCGATGCCGGCAACCTGCCGTTCGGCGCGCGTGAGTTCGATTCGGCCTTCCTGTGCTGGGTGCTGGAGCATGTGCCGTCACCGGCGCGGGTGCTCAACGAGGTGCGCCGTGTGCTGGTGCCGGGTTCGCCGGTGTATGTCACCGAAGTGATGAACGCCTCGTTCCTGCTCGATCCGTACTCGCCGCATATCTGGCGCTACTGGATGGCCTTCAACGATTTCCAGTACGACCACGGGGGCGATCCGTTCGTCGGTGCCAAGCTCGGCAACCTGCTGCTGGCCGGTGGCTTCCGCGATGTGCACACCGAGATCAAGACCATCCACCTGGACAACCGCGAACCGGCCCGTCGCAAGACCATGATCGCGTTCTGGGAGCAGCTGCTGTTGTCGGCCGCCGATCCGCTGCTGGAGGCCGGGCTGGTCGACCAGGAAACGGTGGATGGCATGCGCCGCGAGTTCAGCCTGGTCCAGAACGACCCCAACGCGGTGTTCTTCTTCTCCTTCGTGCAGGCCCGCGCGACCGTGTACTGACCGCGTCGCGGACCTACCGCGTCGCCCAGGCGATCACGGTCACCACGACCGCGGCGGCCAGCAGCAACCAGATGCCCAGTCCGCCCCGGTCCCCCGGGGCCACCGTGCTGCCACCGGCGGTGTTGCGGGCCCCTTCGCGCGGGCGTGCGGTGGGCGTGCTGCCCACTTCCAGGGTACCGGTGGCCGGCCGCTGGCTGCGCTCGGTGAGCTTGTTCTGCATGCGTCGCGCGCGCTCGGGATCGACCTTGCGCAGCTCGTCCAGCAGCACCTGCTGCTGGCGCGCGCGGTCCGGCTGCGCCTTGGCCTTGTGCAGGATCTCGCGCAACGGCACCGCCGGCTGCTCGGCCGAGCGGCCCGGGGTCACATCCAGCAACAGCGCGCGGTATTCCGGCGGCACATCGGCCAGCCGCGTGTAGCGCGTGCCATTGATCTCCATTTCAAACCGTTCGGTCACGGTGCCTCCGTCCAACCTGCCTTCGGTGCGATCACGTCGGTGCTCGGCGGCGCATGCCAGATGCGCTGCCACAGGGCCGCGAACCGGCGCTTCAGCATCGTCCTGCCCTGCTCCCCTTCATACGCCGGGCGCAGCTGTCGCGGTGTGATCCCGGCCCAGCCATCGCCTTCCGCCCGCGCAACCGCGAAGGTGAAGGTGTAGTCCGGCTCCAGGCCCATGCGCAGATCGCTGAGCCGCAGTTCGCCATCGACCACCTGGGCACGCATGAAGCCGCGGTTGAACCAGTTCAGCCGCTGCACGGCCGGCAGCTCGGCTGCCTGGCGCAGGGCCTGCACGTTGGAGGGATGGCCCTCGAAGGTCATCGGGCCGCGGTCGGCGATCAGCGAGCGTTCGCCGATCACGTAGCCGTTGGGCGTCATCGCCACCACCTGCCAGAGCAGCGTGTTGAACGGCATCGCCACCGAGAAGCGCGGCGCATCCCCCAGCCCCATCGCCGCCAGCGCGCGATCGGCGTCGCGATCGACGGTGTGCTTGGCCAGCAACGACCAGCCCAGGTAACCACTGCTGAGCACCAGCCCGGCCACCAGCGCTTTCTGCGCCAGCGGACGCGCCCGCGCGAACCATGCCACTGCGCAGGCGAGCAGCAGCCACACGGTGTACAGCGGGTCGATGATGAAGACGCTGGCCCACATCGTCGGGTGCGGGGTGAACGGCCACCACAGCTGGGTGCCGTAGACGGTGAAGGCATCCAGCAGCGGATGGGTGATCAGCGCCAGCAGGATCGCCCAGAACCAGCGCCCCGGCGCCTGCGCCACGCGGCCGTGACCGAACCGTTTGAACAGCCACCAGATCAGCGCAGCCACCCACGGCAGCACCAGCAGCGAGTGACTGTAGCTGCGGTGCTCGACCATCAGCGCCACGGGATCGGCAGCAGTGAAGGCCAGTACCAGCGCATCCAGGTCCGGCAGGGTGCCGAGTGCGGCACCGGCCAACAGGGCCGCGCGGCGATGGCCGGCCGGGGCGATGGCGGCGGCCACCGCGCCGCCGAGAACGATCTGGGTAAAGGAGTCCATCGGCCGATGCTAGCAGCCGGGACTGGCCATGCGCCTCTGCCGTTCTGCTCAGGCCGCTCTGGCCAATTCGGCGCTGCCGGGCAGCGCCACCAGGGTCTGCCCGGTGTGATCCAGCAGCCGCAGGCTCCCATCCGGGTCTTCGGCCAACGCGGTCAGGCTTTCCACCCAGTCACCGTCGTTGGCATAGATCAGCCCGTCGCGCTCGACCAGCGCGGCACGGTGGATATGCCCGCAGACGATGCCATCCAGACCGCGCCGCCGCACATCCTCAAGCCCGGCCTGGACGAAGCGCTCGATGTAACGCTCGGCCGCGCCGCTGCGCTTCTTGAGGAATTCGGAGAGCGACCAGTAGCGCTGGCCGAGCCGTCGTCGCGCGGCATTGAGCAGGTGGTTGCCGGTGAGGATGCGGTAGTACAGCCAGTCCCCGAACTTTTCCTGCAGGCCGCCGAAGTGGGTGACACCGTCGTAGTCATCGCCGTGCACGACCAGCAGCCGGCGCCCGTCCGCGGTCACATGGATTGCCCGGCGCCGCACCTGCATGGCCGGCAGCATCAGCCCGCAGACCTTGCGCAGCGAGGCATCGTGGTTGCCCGGGATGTAGATGATCTCGGTGCCGGTGCGCTGCAGCGCGTGCAGCGCCTGGATCACCTCGCTGTGGGCCGGCCGCCAGGCGGCCCGGCGGTGCGCCATCCACCACAGGTCGATGATGTCGCCCACCAGGTACAGCCGTTCGCAGCGCAGCTCGGCCAGGAACCGGGCCAGTTCGGCGGCATGGCAGTGGCGTGAGCCCAGGTGCACGTCAGACAGGAAGACGGCCCGCCGATGGGGCGCCAGGGTCGTCACGGGCCGCGTGGCGGCCTCCCGCGCGTCGCGCTGCTCGAATGCGTGCATGGCGTGCTCCTCAGGTCCGGCGGCCGGATGCGCCGAAGCCTGCACGGCCCCGGCGACAGCCCGATGGCGGTTTGACGACGGGCGGGTGACACGCCCCAGCCTCGGGAGCATCCGGGCGCCCACCCATCGGCACGGGCGGCAGGCCATTTGTCACGCTCGTGGAACACTGGGCGGCGACGCTGGGCCCCAATCCCGTCACACCGGGCCCTGCGACGGGCACGCGGGCTTAACCACGGGCAACCCGTGCTGACGCACAATGCAAGTGCGCGACTTGCCGTGTATCATTCGCGGCCATCTTTCCATCCGAATCAAAGGATATTACGCCTGATGTCCAGCTACCTGTTCACCTCCGAATCGGTCTCCGAAGGCCATCCGGACAAGATTGCCGACCAGATCTCCGATGCGGTGCTGGACGCGATCCTGACCCAGGACAAGCGTGCGCGCGTGGCCTGCGAAACCATGGTCAAGACTGGCGTGGCCATCGTCGCCGGTGAAATCACCACCAGCGCCTGGATCGACCTGGAAGCCTTGACCCGCAAGGTGATCCTGGACATCGGCTACGACAGCTCCGACGTCGGCTTCGACGGCGCGACCTGCGGCGTGCTGAACCTGATCGGCAAGCAGTCGCCGCACATCGCCCAGGGCGTGGACCGCAAGAAGCCCGAAGAAATGGGCGCTGGCGACCAGGGCCTGATGTTCGGCTATGCCACCAACGAGACCGACAGCTACATGCCGGCCGCGATCCACCTGTCGCACCGCCTGGTCGAGCAGCAGGCCAAGATCCGCAAGAAGAAGAATTCGCCGCTGTCCTGGCTGCGCCCGGATGCCAAGAGCCAGGTCACCCTGCGCTATGAAAACGGTGCCGTCTCGGCCATCGACGCGGTGGTGCTGTCGACCCAGCACGCCCCGGGCGTGAAGCAGAAGGACCTCATCGAGGCCGTCCGCGAAGAGATCATCAAGCCGGTGCTGCCGGCCAAGTGGCTGCACAAGGGCACCAAGTTCCACATCAACCCGACCGGCAAGTTCGAGATCGGCGGCCCGGTGGGCGACTGCGGCCTGACCGGCCGCAAGATCATCGTCGACACCTACGGCGGCTGGGCCCGTCACGGGGGTGGTGCGTTCTCGGGCAAGGATCCGTCCAAGGTCGACCGTTCGGCGGCTTACGCGGCCCGTTACGTCGCCAAGAACGTCGTGGCCGCCGGCCTGGCCGACCGTTGCGAAGTGCAGGTCTCCTACGCCATCGGCGTGGCCGAGCCGACCTCGATCTCGGTCACCACCTTCGGCACCGGCAAGATCAGCGATGACAAGATCGAAAAGCTGATCCGCAAGCATTTCGACCTGCGCCCGTACGGCATCATCCAGATGCTGGACCTGATCCACCCGATGTACCAGCAGACCGCGGCCTACGGTCACTTCGGCCGCAAGCCGAAGGACTTCAGCTACCTCAACGCTGCTGGCGAAACCGTCAACGCGACCGCCTTCTCCTGGGAGAAGACCGATCGCGCCGCCGCCCTGCGCGCGGATGCGAAGTTGAAGTAAGAAATGGGCCGCGAAAGCGGCCCTTTTCTTACGGGTAGAGCCGACCGTTGGTCGGCTGGCCGCGCGCAGCGGGGCAATGATCGAAACAAACGACGGGTCGCGAAAGCGGCCCGTCGTCGTTCGGGCACCCCGCCCAGCCGACCAACGGTCGGCTCTACCGGGCGGGCAACCGGGCGGGCAACCGGCGCTACACTCTGTCCATGCCCGAATTCAAATCCAACCAGCTGTCCATGACGGTGCTGATGTCACCGGACATGGCCAATTTCTCCGGCAAGGTGCACGGCGGTGCCGTGCTGCGCCTGCTCGACCAGGTCGCCTATGCCTGCGCCAGCCGCTATGCCGGCAGCTACGTGGTCACCCTGTCGGTGGACCAGGTGATGTTCCGCCAGCCGATCGCGGTCGGCGAGCTGGTCACCTTCCTGGCCTCGGTGAACTACACCGGCACCTCCTCGATGGAGATCGGGGTCAAGGTGGTGGCCGAGGACATCCTCAAGCGCAGCGTGCGCCACGCCAACAGCTGCTTCTTCACCATGGTCGCGGTGGACGACGACGGCAAGCCGACCCCGGTGCCGCCGCTGGTGCTGGAGACCGCCGACGAACGCCGCCGGCATGCCGCCGCGTTGATCCGCCGCCAGCTGCGCGAAGAGATGGAGCAGCGCCACCTGGAGCTGCTGGCATCCAATCCGCCTGCACCGGGCGATCTGGTCGAGCGGGTCTGAGCCCTGGGCCATGACCAACGGTCATGGCCTACCGGCCAGGTATCGACCGTTGGTCGATACCTGCCATATGGCGCGCGCTGCCGGCCAGCGGCCGGCACTACCCGGCGTGGCCTATCCGGTGTTCTGTACGCCCTGCGAAACACCGTTCACGCACGCCACCAGCGCGCGCAGCACATCGTCGTCTTCGCCCCCGCTCTCCCGCCAGCGGCGCAGCAGGTCGACCTGCAGCACGCTGATCGGATCGATGTAGGGATTACGCAGGCGGATCGACAGCGCCAGACGCTGGTCGTGCTGCAGCAGTGCGTCCTGCCCGGTCAATGCCAGGATCCACTGTGAGGTGAGCTCAAGCTCGCCCTGGATCTGCGGGAAGAAGCGGCCATGCAACGCACCGGACAACTGCGAGAACTGTTCGGCGATGGTCAGGTCGCCCTTGGACAGCACCATCGCGATGTCGTCCAGGAACGTGCTGAAGAACGGCCAGTCGCGCGCCATCTCTTTCAGGAGGCCTTCGTGACCGGCATCGATCGCCGCCTGCAGGCCACTGCCGACGCCATACCAGCCCGGGATCACGGCACGCGCCTGGCTCCACGCAAACACCCATGGAATCGCGCGCAGGTTGGTCAGTGCGGCATCCTCGCCCAGCCGGCGCGAAGGGCGTGAGCCCAAGGTCATCCGCTCGATCACGTCGATCGGCGTGGCCAGGCGGAAGTACTGCATGAAGTCTTTCTGTCCGACGAAGGCGCGGTATGCCTCCGCACTCTTCTGCGCGATCAGGTCCATCACCGGGCGCCACTGTTCCTCGCGCGGTTCCGCTGCGCGCGGGCGCAGGCTGGAGCGCAGCACCGCACCGGTGGACTGCTCCAGCGAGCGCAGCGCCAGTGCACGGATGCCGTACTTGCGATGGATCACTTCGCCCTGCTCGGTCACGCGCAGACGGCCGTCGATGCTGCCGCGCGGCGAGGCATCCACGGCGTGCGTGGTCTTGCCACCCCCGCGGCTGATCGAGCCGCCACGGCCGTGGAAGAAGGTCAGCCGGATGTCGTTCTCGGCGGCGACGTCCAGCAGTTCCACCTGGGCGCGCTGCAGCCCCCAGCGCGAGGCCGCGATACCACCGTCCTTGCCACTGTCCGAATAGCCGAGCATCACCATCTGCACATCACCGCGCGAGGCCAGGTGCGTGCGGTAGACCGGGTCGGCCAGCAGATCGCGCAGGGTGTCGGTACCGCGCTTGAGGTCATCCACGGTTTCGAACAACGGCGCGATGTCCAGCGGCACCGCGCCGGCGTCATCCACCAGGCCGCCGCGGCGCGCCAGCGCGAGTACGGCGAGCACATCGCTGCGGTCGTGCGCCATCGAGATGATGTAGCTGCCCAGCGCATCGGCACCGTGTCGCCGGCGTGCATCGGCCAGTGCCGCGAACACTGCATCCAGCCGCTCACCGCCCTCCTCATCGCTCGCCGGCAGCGCCTGCTCGCCACTGGCGAACGGGGCCAGGCGCGCGGCGCGGGTGACCGCGTCGGCGGCGTCCCAGGTGTCCTGCCCATCCAGCACACTGGCGAGCGCGCGGCCGTGCACGCTGGACTCCTGGCGCACGTCCAACCGTGCCAGATGGAAGCCAAAGGTACGCACCCGCCACAGCAGGCGGCGCACCGCGAAACCGCCCGCGTGGTCGCCCTTGTTGTCGTGCAGGCTGCGCAGGATCAGCTCGATGTCGTCGGTGAGTTCCTGCGGCGACGCGTAGGCGCCTTCCGCATCGTCCATCGTCGCCTGCACGCGTGCGCGCATGCGGTCGTTGAGCAGGCGGTAGGGCATGTCGGCATGTCGCGGCCGCGAGGTGACCTTGGGCAGCAGCACCTTGTACTGCTCCACACGTGCCTGCAGCGCATCGCTGACCGCCACCCGCTCGGTGGACTGGCTGAGCAGGCTGGCCAGCTGCAGCAGGTCTTTCTGGTAGCGGCCGAGTACGGCCTGGCGCTGCGCATCGAGCGTGTTGCGGATGGTGCCGGCGTCCACGTTCGGATTGCCATCCATGTCGCCGCCCACCCACGTGCCGAAGCGCAGCAGGCGCGGCAGCGGCAGTTCCTCGCCGTAGGTATCCAGCAGCGCCTGCTGCAGCGATTCGTACAGCACCGGAATCACCCGGTACAGCACCTGCACCAGGTAGAAGCCGACATGCTCCCGCTCGTCGTCCACGGTCGGGCGCACAGGCGAGGAATCGGTGGTCTGCCACGACGCCGTCAGGGCCATGCGGAAACGTGCCGCGTCGGCGGCGGCTTCACCCGGCGTGCGCTGGCCGTCGAGGTTGTCGACCAGGCTGGCAACCATCAACTGCTCTTTTTCCAGCAGCGCACGGCGGACCGCTTCGGTCGGATGCGCGGTGAACACCGGCTCGATATCGATGCGCGGCAGCCACTCGGCAAGCTCGGCCAGGGTCACGCCCTGCGCTTTGAGATTGACCAGTGCGTCCTGCAGGCCATCCGGCTGCGGCGTGGCCGTACCGGCACGCTGGTAGTCACGGCGCCGGCGGATGCGGTGCACGCGCTCGGCGATGTTCACCACCTGGAAGTAGGTGCTGAACGCACGCACCATCGCTTCGGCGCGCTCGGGCGGCAGGCCGGTCAGGGCATCGTTGAGGTCGGACAGCGGGGCGTCGCTTTCGCGGCGGGCGATGGCGCGCGTACGCACCTGTTCCACATCATCGAAAAACTGCGTTGAGACCTGCTCGGCGAGCAGGTCGCCGACCAGTGCGCCGAGTCGGCGTACATCGTCACGCAGGGGAATATCGGGAGTGGCAAAAACGATGCTGCTACGGTACTCGTTCATCTGCGACGCACTGGCCTCGGGAACGGAATCCGCTCAAGCCTAACCCACAATCGCGTCGTTGCTGCGTCGCGCAAATAGTTACATCTGGTAGTGCCGGCCGCTGGCCGGCGCTTGCCGATCATTTTTCGTACCGGCCAACGGCCGGTACCTACCTGTCATTTTCCGTACCGGCCAACGGCCGGTACCTACCTGTCATTTTTCGTGCCGGCCAACCGCCGGCATCAACGACCAGGATCCGCATCGGATCGTGGCCGGCCCCATCACGATGGGTGCCGGCCAGGGCCGATCAGCGCTTCTTCTTGACCGGCTTGCCCTCGCCTACGGTCTGCTCCAGCCACCGCTCGCTTTCGGCCAGCATGGTCATGATCGATTCGCGCGCGCGGTAAGCATGCGATTCGTTGGGCAGCATCACCAGGCGCGAGGTACCGCCCAGCCCCTTCACCGCGGCGAACATGCGCTCGCTCTGGATCGGGAACGTGCCGGAATTGTTGTCGTCCACGCCGTGGATGAAGAGGATCGGGTCCTTGATCTTGTCGGCATAGTTGAACGGCGACATCTTCTGGTAGACGTCCTGCGCCTGCCAGTAGTTGCGCTCTTCGGCCTGGAAGCCGAACGGGGTCAGCGTGCGGTTGTACGCACCGCTGCGCGCGATGCCGGCCTTGAACAGGCGGGTATGCGCGAGCAGGTTGGCGGTCATGAACGCACCGTAGGAGTGGCCACCGATCGCGATGTGCTCACGGTCGGTCACGCCACGCCGCACCACTTCATTCACGGCCGCCTCGGCATTGGCGATCAGCTGCGGCAGGTAGGTGTCGTTCGGCTCCTTGTCGCCCTCGCCGATGATCGGCATCGAGGGGCTGACCAGCACCGCGTAGCCCTTGGCCAGGAACGCCTGCGGGCCCCAGTAGCTGATCGCGTTGAAGCGGTACGGGGAATCGGTGACCTGGCTGGCGGCCTCGGCCGTCTTGAACTCGCCCGGATAGGCCCACATCAGCAGCGGCAACGGACCGTCCTTCTTCGCGTTGTAGCCCGGCGGCAGCATCAGCGTGGCGGTCAGGTCGACGCCATCGTTGCGCTTGTAGCGGATCTGCTCCTTGCTCACCCCACGCAGCTGCGGCAGCGGGTGCTGGAAGTGGGTCAACGCCTTCGGTGCGGCGGTGGCATCGGCCAGCGACTGCACGTAGAAGTTGGCCGGCTCGTCGGGCGATTCACGGGTCAGCAGCAGCGAGGTGCCTTCCTGGTCAAGCAGCGCCACCGGCGCGGCGTAGGACGGCGCCTGCGAGTGGAACAGGCGGGTGGTCTGCTTGCTGTCCAGATCAAGGCGATCCACGAACGGACGGTCGCCTTCCGGCGAGGCGCCCAGCCCGTACAGGAAGATGCTGCGGCCATCGGCGCTGACCTGCAGGCGCGAGCGACCGTTGACGTCGCGCACCAGGCCCGGGCGGCCCGGGTCGTTGTAGCGGTCCTGGGAGGAACGCGCCGACAGCAGTTCCGCCGCCTTCTCCGGCTGGTCCGGCGCGATCCGCCACTGCTTGACCTCGCGGTTCTTCCACCACGATTCGTTGAGCAGCGCCAGATCGCCACGGCCCCACTGGATGCCCGCGTAACGGCTGCCCAGCTGCGCCAGCGTCACCGGCGGCTTATCGAAGGGGGCGGCCTGCATCAGCACCGCATCGCGCACCTTGGCCTCGCGGTTCGGGTCGCCGCCGTCCTGCGCTTCGGCCCAGACCAGGGTCGCCGGTGCATCGGCGCGCCAGTCGATCCGGCGCACGCCGGTGGCCACCGCATCGTTGCCGGTCGGCAGGCCTTCCTTCAACGGCAGGTCGGCGACGGTGTGTTCGAGCTTGCCGTCCACGGCGGACAGCACTTCGATGCGACGCGCGAACGCGCTGGCCGGCACCAGATAGGAATACGGACGCACCACCCGCTCGCTCAGCAGGTAACGGCCATCCGGGGAGAGGGTGACATCCCAGTACACCCCACCGGTGGACAGCGGCGTGGTCACGCCGTTGAGCGCGACCTTGGCCGGCTGCGCGCTGGCGTAGTAGTCGAAGAGGCGGGCATCGGCCTCGTTCTTGAGCATGTCCTGGTAGGTACGGATCGTGCGCACACCGGCGTCGGCCTCGGTCTGCTGGATCGCCGGGCCGGTCGGGATGCCGCCGGCAGCCGGTGCCGCACCCTGGCCCTTGAGCTGCTGCATCACCAGCAGGCCGCGGCTGTCGGGCTGCCAGCTGTAGCCATCGCCCATCACCGTGTTCAGATCACCGACCAGGCGGCGCGCCGAACCGGCCTCGACATCGACGATCCACAGCTCATTGGTGCGGGTGGCCGCTTGCACCTGGTTGAAGGCGATGTACTTCTGGTCCGGCGACCAGGCAAAGGTGGCGATCGACAACGGCTGCGGCAACCCGCTGATCTGGCGCTCCTTGCCATCGGCGACGCTCATCAGCCACAGCTTGTCGGCGAAGCTGAAGCGGCTGGCCGAATGCGTGGCCGGGTTGATGCGCAGGCCGGCCAGCTTCAGTTCGGGCTGGGCCACGTCGTTGATCGACGGCAGCGGCGGTGTCTGCAGCAGCGCGGCCAGGTCACGGCGCGGGGACAGGCTCAGGGTCGGGGCACGCGGCGCATCGACCACGGCCTGCAGGGCCGGCGACGGTAGCTCGTAGCCGCCCTGATCGCCCTTGGCGGCGGCTGCGGTCGGCGCAGTGGTCTTCGCGGCCGGGGCGGCGGCCAGCGCCAACGGCGGCACCGCCAGCAGGGCCAGTCCGAGGATCAAGGTATGGCGCCACTGTGGAGCGCGTCGACCGGGGGTGCGTGTCATGGTGTGTGCCTGTGCTGATACGAACCCCCGACCTTAACAGCCGCGCGCCGATCGCCCCCCTGCCGATGGTTGGGGGCAGGGACCGATTCATGCCAATGCAACCGGCCGCGATATAATGGGTGACCCTCCACCGAGGGGCGCTGCGACCGTTCCGGACCTTCTCCGGGGGCGGCCAGGCTCGGTGGCCAGGATTGGTTCCAACGGCGCCCGGCGAACACGAGTATCGACTCGTCATTACACCGGAGCTTTGAATGAACGCTGTTGCCAAGACCTTCTCCACCGAAGGCGATTACAAGATTGCCGATATCTCCCTGGCCGATTGGGGCCGCAAGGAGCTGGACATCGCCGAGCATGAAATGCCGGGCCTGATGTCGATCCGTCGCAAGCACGCCGCCACCCTGCCGCTGAAGGGCGTGCGCGTGACCGGCTCGCTGCACATGACCATCCAGACCGCGGTGCTGATCGAGACCCTGAAGGACATCGGCGCGGACGTGCGCTGGGCCTCGTGCAACATCTTCTCGACCCAGGACCACGCGGCGGCGGCGATTGCCAAGTCGGGCACCCCGGTGTTCGCCTGGAAGGGCGAGTCGCTGGAGGAATACTGGGACTGCACCCTGGACGCACTGACCTTCACCCTGCCCGACGGCACCCTGACCGGCCCGGAGCTGGTGGTGGACGATGGCGGTGACGTGACCCTGCTGATCCACAAGGGCTATGAGCTCGAAAACGGCAGCGACTGGGTCAACGAGAAGGCCGCCTCGCACGAAGAGCAGGTCATCAAGAACCTGCTCAAGCGCGTCGCCAAGGAGCGCCCGGGTTACTGGGCCCGCGTGGTCAAGGACTGGAAGGGTGTCTCCGAAGAGACCACCACCGGCGTGCACCGCCTGTACCAGCTGGCCCAGGCCGGCACCCTGCTGATCCCGGCGATCAACGTCAACGACTCGGTCACCAAGAGCAAGTTCGACAACCTGTACGGCTGCCGCGAGTCGCTGGCCGATGGCCTCAAGCGCGCGATGGACGTGATGCTGGCCGGCAAGGTCGCCGTGGTGTGCGGCTACGGTGACGTGGGCAAGGGCTGCGCCGCGTCGCTGCGCGCCTACGGCGCGCGCGTCGTGGTCACCGAGATCGATCCGATCTGCGCCCTGCAGGCCGCGATGGAAGGCTTCGAGGTCAACACCCTGGAATCCACCCTGGGCCGTGGCGACATCTACGTCACCACCACCGGCAACAAGGACATCATCCGCATCGAGCACCTGAGCGCGATGAAGGACCAGGCCATCGTCTGCAACATCGGCCACTTCGACAACGAGATCCAGGTCGATGCGCTGAACGCGCTGGCCGGCGTGCAGAAGATCAACATCAAGCCGCAGGTCGACAAGTACATCTTCGACAACGGCAATGCGATCTTCCTGCTGGCCGATGGCCGTCTGGTCAACCTGGGCTGCGCGACCGGCCACCCGAGCTTCGTGATGTCCAACTCGTTCGCCAACCAGACGCTCGCGCAGATCGACCTGTGGGCGAACAAGGACAGCTACGAGAAGAAGGTATACCTGCTGCCGAAGAAGCTGGACGAAGAAGTGGCGCGCCTGCATCTGGAAAAGATCGGCGTGAAGCTGACCACCCTGAGCCAGGAGCAGGCCGATTACATCGGCGTGCCGGTGGAAGGTCCGTTCAAGCCGGAGCATTACCGCTACTGATCGGCGTGCCGGTCCAGCTGCGTTGAAACAGACGGGCGCCGAAAGGCGCCCGTTTTCGTTGGATCGCGGTAGGTACCGACCGTTGGTCGGTACAGCGGTTCCGGTAGGTACCGACCGTTGGTCGGTACAGCGGTTCCGGTAGGTACCGACCATTGGTCGGTACGGCAGTTCCGGTAGGTACCGACCGTTGGTCGGTACGGCGGTTCCGATAGCCTCGGTCAAGCCAACACTCCGCGCACCACGCTACGATGCCGCCATGACGCCCGCCATCAACCTGCTGAAGCAATCCGGCATCGCGCACACCGTGCTGTCCTATCACCATGACGCCGCCGCCGACTCCTACGGTGGCGAGGCAGTGCAGCAGCTCGGCCTGGATCCAGTGCAGGTATTCAAGACGCTGCTGGCCAGTACCGAGAAGCACGAGCTGCTGGTGGCGATCGTGCCGGTGAGCGGCACCCTTGACCTGAAGGCGCTCGCCGAAACAGCCGGTTGCAGGAAGTGCGAGATGGCACAGGTCGAGCAGGCACAGCGCGCCACCGGTTACCTGGTCGGCGGGATCAGCCCGCTGGGGCAAAAGAAAAAGCACCGCACCTTCCTCGATGCCAGCGCGCAGGCGCTACCGACGCTGCATGTCAGCGCCGGCCGGCGCGGGCTGGAGGTGGCGCTGGCACCGGCCGATCTGCTGCAGCTTACTGGCGGCAGCTACGCGAGCATCGGGAAAGCACGTTGACCGGTAGTGCCGGCCGCTGGCCGGCTCCCCGTGACGCTTGCCTCATGCGTCAGACAGACTGAGGAGCCGGCCAGCGGCCGGCACTACCCGTCGTCTTCGATCAACGTGCCATCGCTGCGGCTCCAGCGCCTCAGGGCCGCCAGTTGGCGTTGCTGTCCCAGAACGTCACGGCGCGCTGATACGCCTCGCGATCCAGCGGCACGCCCGAGCCACCCTCTTCCACGCCCAATGCGTTGCGCATCATGGTGATCGGGGCCATCGGCACTTCCTCCGGCTCGGCGGTGTAGATGCAGCCCACGATGCCCCAGTCCGCATCGATGGGCGAGCCCTCTTTGGCCAACTGCTCGGCGCTGTACAGGATCACCACCAGGTAGTTCGCGCGCGGCGATTCCACGCCTTCGAACCAGCGCACCAGCACCGGCAGTTCCTCGCGGTTGCGCGCCTCATAGCCACTGCGCAGCTGGTGACGGTTGCCCTCCGTGATCGGCACGCTCAGGCAGCGCGTGGAGGTCCAGTTTTCGTACACATGCAGTTTGCAGAAGGGCGCGTAGCCATCGAGCACCTTGAACGGCGCATGCGTGTTGAGGTGCTGTTCGAACTGCTCGGCGGTGCAGTCCTGGATGGTGTTGCCGCGCGGCACGCGCGGAAACAGGCGGGGACGGGCGAACGCAGTGAGAACGATGGACATGGGCACAGTCAGGCGGTGGAGATCCCCACAGGGTAACGCGTGCGGCGCGTGCCCTACAGCGCCAGCCGCTCACGCAGCTCGCGGGCCTGCCGCCGCGACACCTCCACCTGGCTGCCATCATCCAGGGTCAGGTCGTAGCCATCGCCGAGGGACGGTTCGATCGCACGCACACGTCGCAGATTGACCAGCGTGTTGCGGTTGGCGCGGAAGAACAGCGCCGGCGAAAGCCGTGCCTCCAGCGTGCTGAGGCTGCGTGCCAGCACCGCGTTCTGGTCGCGGAACCACAGCCGCGCGTAGTTGCCGTCAACCACGACCTTGCGGATCTCCCCGAGCGCCACGAACCAGCAGCGCTCCCCATCGCGCAGGAACACCTGATCCTCGGCACCCAGCGCATCGCGCACGCTGTCCGCCGCAGTGGGGGCGGCCGGTGCCGAGAGGCGCTCCCGGCCGCGTTCCAGCGCCGCCTGCAGGCGGCCTGCCTCCACCGGCTTGACCAGGTAGTCGAGCGCGTTGGTTTCGAAGGCGCGCACCGCGTACTGGTCGTAAGCGGTGACGAACACCACCATCGGCACCGTCTCCAGAGCCTCGAGCACATCGAAGCCCTCGCCCGAGGGCATCTGCACATCGAGCAACACCAGATCGGGCTGCTCGCGCAGGATCGCCTCGCGGGCCGCGGGCACGTCGTCGGCCTCGCCGACACACACCACCCACGGGATCGCCGCCAGCAGGGTACGCAGCTCGCGGCGCGCCAGTCGCGCATCGTCCACGATCAACACCCGCAGTAAGGCGCTCATTGCTGCACCTCCAGGCGGGCCAGCATGCGCTCACCCTGTCGCTCCAGCAGGAACGTGCCCCGGCTGGATGAAGAGGGCGCCGCGTCGATGCCCAGCTGCGCGCGCAGATAGGCCAGCCCGATGCCGTGGCCTTCGCTGCTGGCGTCGTGCGCGGCGGGATTGTCCACCGCCACCCGCAGCCGGCCGCCATCGAGGCGCACGCGGATCGTCAGCTCACCGCCGCCGGGATGGACGGCGATGCCGTGCTTGATCGCATTTTCCACCAGCAGCTGCAGCGCCATCGGCGGCAGCCGTGCGGACAGCGCGGCCGGCTCGATGTCGGTGTGAACGCGCAAGCGGTCCTCGTAGTGGATCGCCTCCACCGCCAGGTAGTCCTGTACCACGCGCCACTCCTCGGCCAAAGTGACCCAGCCCCCGTCGGTATGCACCAGGGCGTGCCGCAACGTGCTGGAGAGATGGGTGACCATGTCGCGTGCACGCGCCGGGTCTTCATTGATCAGGGCGCGCAGGTTGTTGAGCGCATTGAACACGAAGTGGGGATTGAGCCGCGCACGCAGCGCCTGGTGCTCCAGCGTCGCCCGCTGCGCTTCGGCGCGCAGCTGCGCCATCTCGCTGTGGCGCGCACGCTGCAGCGCGCGGCGGCCGGTCCACAGTGCGCACCACACGCTCAGAACGATGGCGGTGCTGAGCCAATAGTTGAAGATGTCGATCGGCCTGTAATAGGCGCGTTGCCCGGGCAGCTTCACCCACTCCCAGGCCACCGCGGGCAACAGCACAGCCGCGGTAGCGAGCTGGATGGCGGCCGCGACGATCACCACGGCCAGCGTCATCCGCCACGTGATTCCCAGCAGATCGCGCTGCAACCAGGCATGACGAAGCGCCCAGGCGCGAATCGCTGCGCTGCCGGCGAACAGACCAAGCGCGACCATTACGTAGATCAGGGTCCCGCCGGACCAGTTGCCGCGGTAAGCGATACCCATGCCGAGGCTCAAGCCCAGGTAGCAGGACCATAGACCCGCATTCGCCCACCAGAAACCGGTATCGCGTGCTGTCCGCTTCTCGCTCATCGTCTCCACGCCGGCCTCGATCAGGGCGCTGCAGGCAGATCAAGGAAGCCCCGGATCTGCGTCTGCAGCCAGCGCGGATCATCCCACATCAGGAAGTGGTAGCCGGCGCGGCTCATCTCGATCCGCACGCCGGGCAGCGCGGCGTACTGGGTGGCGAATACCTGCCGCGTACTGGCTTCGGTCGCACCGAACGGCTGATAGGCCGCCCACGCGCCCAGCACCAGCACCGGGGCCGTGATGCCGGCGATCGGCTGGCGCAGGTCGGTCATCGTCATCGAGTACATCGCGTTGGCGGTGGTGGCGCGGTCACTGTCGCGTCCCCACAGCTTCAAGGTCGCAACCTGCTCGGGGGCGTGCGCCATGTTGGCAACGGCGGCGTCGGTCTGCGCCGCGTACTGCGTGGCGTCGGCGGCAAGCATCCCGGCCCGCATCTGCTCGGCCATCGGCTTGAGCGTGGCCGGCGTCGCGGTCGGATTCTGGACCGCGCCGAAATACGGCAGGGCATCGACGATCACCAGTGGCCCGATCTTCTGCGGCGCCGCGATCGCCATCTGCAGCGCCAGCACACCACCGAGGCTGTGGCCGATCACGGCCGGATGATCGAGCTTGCGGTCCGCGCTGTAGGCCAGCAGGCGGTCACGCATGGCGCTCAGAAAGTCATCGCTGGCCACCGCAGGCGCACCGGCAAAGCCGGGCAGCTGTATCAAGTGGCATTGCACCTGTGGCTGCAGCGCGGCGCAGGTCTCGCGCCAGACCTGCGCACCGCTGTTGAGGCCCGGGATCATCATCACCGGCCGGCCGCTGCCGATCACCTCGACCTGCAGATCCTGGAAATGCTCGGTGGCGGCATGCGCGGGACTGACCAAGGTGGCCCATGCGGTCAGCGCGAGCGCGGCCAACGGGGCGATGGAGTAGAGGCGGCGGGGACGGACGGTCGACATGGCAGGCTCCTGCTGGGTGAGCATGAAGACTGCCGCGGGACGTCGCCGCCGGGGCGATTACATGAGCAGCGGCGGCAGACAGACGATGAGCGGTCGGCAGTGGCGGATGAACATCCCCGCCTCAGCGATCCGGCGCACCCACGATCGCCTGCAACGCTTCAGGCAGCGACGGATACTGGAAGACAAACCCCTCCGCCAACGCGTGCGCCGGCTGCACGTTCTGCCCGGTCAGCAGCAGCCCGCTCATTTCCCCGAAGCCCAGTTTCAACGCGAACGCCGGGGTGGTCAGTCGTGCTGGACGATGCAGCACCTCGCCCAGCGTGGTGGCGAAGGTCCGGTTGGTGACCGTGCCGGGCGCGGTGCCGTTGTAGGCGCCGCGTGCCCGGTCGGTGGTGAGCAGCCACAGGATCATCCCGACCAGGTCCTCGCGATGGATCCAGCTCATCCACTGCCGCCCATCGCCCATCGGCCCGCCGAGCCCCATCCGGAACGGTGGCAGCATCTTCTGCAGTGCGCCGCCCTCACGTTCGAGCACGATGCCGGTCCGCAGCACGCAGGTGCGCACGCCGAGGTCCTCGGCCTTGAACGCCTCGGCCTCCCACTGCCGGCACAGCATCGCGGCGAAGTCGTGCCCCGGCGAGGCGGTCTCATCCAGCGGTGCGCTGTCGCGGGGGCCGTACCAGCCGATCGCCGAGCCGGACACCAGCACCTTCGGCCGTTCGGGCAGCGCGGCCATCCAGGCCAGCAGAGCCTGCGTCGTGCCGATCCGGGAATCGCGCAACGCCTGCTTGCGTTCATCACTCCAGCGGCCGTCCATCAACGGCTCGCCCGCCAGGTTGACCACCGCCTGGACCGGACCGACCTCCTCCAGCGCTGCAACGCTGCGCACGCCCTTCTGCGGGTTCCGGCCAGGCCGCCGGGTGAGGACGATGGGGTCATGGCCCTCGGCCAGCAGGCGCGCGCACAGGCGGCTGCCGATGAAGCCGGTGCCACCGGTCACGAGAATCTGCATGGCGATTGCTCCGGAAGATCAGCGCTCACTGTACCCGGCCCGGCGTGCACGGCACATCGAAGCACTTCACATTCATCGCGATGAAGAGATATGATTGAACCACACCCGTCGACGCACCCCCGCCATGACCGCCATCAGCTTCGAGTTCTATCCGCCCAAGACCGACGAGCAGCGCGCCCAGCTGGACCGGACCGCGGCTAAGCTCAAGGTGTTCGCGCCGGAATACGTGTCGTGTACGTTCGGTGCCGGCGGCTCAACCCTCAGCTATACCTCCGAAACCGTGCGCCACCTCAAGCAGCACCATGGTTTCGAAGCCGCCCCGCACCTGTCCTGCGTCGGGGGCAGCCGCGAGGAAATCCGCGAACTGCTCAAGCTGTACCGCGCGATCGGCTGCCGCCGCATCGTCGCCCTGCGCGGCGACCTGCCCTCGGGCATGGGCCACCCCGGCGACCTGCGGTATGCCTCCGAACTGATCAGCTTCATCCGCGCCGAGCATGGCGATGCGTTCCGCATCGAAGTGGGCGCGTATCCGGAGACCCACCCGCAGGCCAACGACGCGCTGCTGGACCTGAAGCACTTCAAGACCAAGATCGACGCCGGTGCCGATGCGGCGATCACCCAGTACTTCTTCAACGCCGATGCCTACTTCCACTTCGTCGATGCGGTGCGCAAGCTGGGGGTCACCGTACCGATCGTGCCGGGCATCATGCCGATCTCCAATTTCAGCCAGCTGCGCCGCTTCTCCGAGCAGTGCGGTGCCGAGATTCCGCGCTGGATCGGCAAGCGCATGCAGGCCTACGGCGACGATGCCGACTCGGTCCGCGCGTTCGGTGCGGAGGTCGTCGCCAGCCTGTGCGAACGCCTGGTCGCTGGCGGTGCGCCGGGCCTGCACTTCTACACGCTCAACCTGGCCAAGCCGACCACCCAGGTCCTGAAACTGCTGCGCGGCTGAGGCCGCCACGCATCGCTTGCAGATAACACCCACGCCGCTACGCTGCTGCGATGAAACCGCTCGTGTGGCTCCTGCTGTGTGCACTGTGCCTGCCCTCGCCGCCTGCCCTGGCGCAGGCACCGCAGCGCGTGAACCGCTGCACCAACGCGCAGGGCGAAACCGTCTTCACCGACCGCCGCTGCGATGCACTGGGTGCCACCTCACGACTCCCGCCGCGCACCGCGAGCGTCGGCAACACCGGCATCTACCGCGCCGGCTGCGCGCGCCGGCTCAGTGAACTGACCGGGCAGATCCGCGACGCGGTCAGCGCGCAGGACGTGAACCGGCTGTCCTCGATCTACCTGTGGAGCAACGTCTCCAACGCCACGGCGAACCAGATCATCGGTCGTCTGGAATCGGTGGTGCAACGCCCGCTGATCGACATCGCGCCGGTCTACCCGGACAGCACGCCAGTATGGGTGGACCCGACACTCGCCGCTGCGGGCGCTGTGGAGGCCCCCTCGCGGCCCCGCCCGGTCGGCCTGCGCATCGAACAGACCCTCGGCAGCACCGCCACCCCGGCCAGGACCGTATTCGGCCTGCGCCGTCAGTACGGCTGCTTCTGGATCACGCTGTAGCCGGCCACAGCGATCGGATCGCCGCAATGCCCTGCGCCCCGTGGCGGCGCGCCTCCTCGATATCACCGGGGGTCATCCCGCCGAGCGCATACAGCGGCAACGACACCTGCTCGCGCAGCGCCTCGAACGCCGCCCAGCCCAGCGGCGGCGCCCCCGGATGGCTGGCCGTCGCCTGCACCGGCCCCAGCACCGCGAAGTCGCAGCCCAATCGCTGCGCCGCCTGCAGCTGCGCCAGATCGTGGCAGGACGCGGCCACCAGCTGACCCACCGGCAGCGGCCGCGCGTCCAGCGCCAGCAGCTGCTCACTGCCCAGGTGCACCCCGACCCCCAACCGACCGGCCAGGTCGATATCCCGGTTGACCAGCCACTGCGTGCGCGGCCCATGCTGCTGGATCACCCGCTCGGCCAAGGCCACCCGTGCCGGACTGGACGGCGTGCGCAGCTGCACCCGGCGCACCCCGCTTTCCAGCGCCTGCGCCAGCCGCCCCAGCCAGGCCTGGTGGAGGCTGTCCTCCTCCCCCTCCGGCTCCGGCGTGATCAGATACCGGTCCGGCTGCCGCAACGCCGCCACCACCGGCAGATCCGCCGGCGGCATCGAATACCGGTGCAGCTTGTCCGGCGCCACCCAGGTGATCGCCTGTCCCTCGCGGCCCCGCGGCGAGCCCTTCCAGCTCTGGATCCGGCGCACCTCCAGCCGCAGCCGCTTGTCCGGATAGATCTGCGGCACGTCCATGATCCACTCACCGACCTCGGCCTCGATCCCCAGCTCCTCGCGCAGCTCCCGCACCAGCGCCTCCTCGGAGGTCTCGCCGGGCTCCCGCTTGCCGCCCGGGAATTCCCACAGGCCGGCCATATCGCGGTTCTCGGTACGACGGTTGAGCAGGATGCGGCCACGGGCATCGGTGATGACGCCGGCCACGACATGGATCGAACGAAGGGGAGATGACATACCCCGAGGATGCCCAAACCGGGGCCCGTGACGCAATGCCCCTGCGGGTAGTTGTAGGGGCTCGTTGTGGCTCGTGGTGGCGTCTCCGCTCGGAGCTGCCGCGAGCGTAAGGGCCCCGCAGCGACCGGCAGGCCCCTCGGCAAATGTCCCCCGGCCGCCGCCTGGCGGCGACGGCCTCCTCCTTGATTTTGCCCAGGAGCCTGCCGGCCGCTACGGGGCTCGCGCGCGGTAGGAGTGAGGAAAAGCGGACCTTGCTGTTGGGCGCCAGTAGTCTCGATACGTGGGGCGCGATGCCCTTGTGGGCGAAATCAAGGAGGAGGGGACGGCCGCAGGCCGGCACCGGGGGACATTCGCCGACAAGGGCATCGCGCCCCAGCGCCCGACCCAGCGACCGCCGTGCCTGGAAGGGTCAACGCGCACCACATACCTGCCACGCGGATGGAAGAAGAACCAAAAAAAAGCCCCGCACAAGGCGGGGCTTCTTCGGCACGTCCAATCAGCCGATCAACTCAGCTGACCATGGCAGTGCTTGTACTTCTTGCCGCTGCCGCACGGGCACGGATCATTGCGGCCGACCTTCGGCTCATCGCGGGTGACCTGCGGCACGCCGTTCTGCGCCGCCTCCACCTGCGCGGCCTCTTCGTCCGCACCGTAACCGCCCGCGTCCTGATGCTGGAACTGCGACTGCAGCAGACGGGCCTCCGCCTGCTGGCGCTCGGCCTGTTCCAGTGCCGCCACTTCCTCTTCGCTGCGGATACGCACGCGCGCCAGCAACGTCACCACTTCGCGCTTCACGTTCTCCAGCATCTCCGAGAACAGTTCGAAGGCTTCCTTCTTGTATTCCTGCTTCGGCTGCTTCTGCGCATAACCGCGCAGGTAGATGCCCTGGCGCAGGTAATCCATGCGCGCCAGATGCTCCTTCCAGCTCTGGTCCAGCACGGTCAGCATCACGTGCTTCTCCAGCGCGCGCATGGTCTCGTCACCCACGCCGGCTTCCTTCGCCGCGAAGTGCTCGTCGACCTTGGCCTGCACCTTCTCGGCGATGCCCTCGGCATCCAGCTCTTCGTGCGCCTTGACCAGGTCGGTCAGCGACATGTCGATGCCGAAGTCCGACGCCAGCGTTGCTTCCAGACCCTGCAGGTCCCACTGCTCGTCGATCGAGTTCGGCGGCACGAAGCGCGCCACCACATCGAAGATCACATCGCCACGGATGCCATCCACGTTGTCCTTCACCGACTCCGCATCCAGCAGCTCATCGCGCTGGCTGTAGATCACCTTGCGCTGATCGTTGTTGACGTCGTCGAAGTCCAGCAGGTTCTTGCGGATATCGAAGTTGTGCGCTTCGACCTTGCGCTGCGCCTTTTCGATCTGGCGGCTGACCAGGCGATCCTCGATGACGTCGTCTTCTTTCATGCCCATCATGCGCATCGCCTTCTGGACCCAGTCCGAGGCGAAGATGCGCATCAGGTTGTCTTCCAGCGACAGGTAGAAGCGGGACGAACCCGGATCGCCCTGGCGGCCCGAACGACCACGCAGCTGGTTATCGATACGGCGCGACTCATGGCGCTCGGTGCCGACGATGTGCAGGCCACCGGCCGCCTTGACCGCATCGTGACGGACCTGCCACTCGGCCTTGACCTGGGCGCGCTGTTCCGGCGTCGCCTCTTCGCCCAGCTCATGCAGCTGCGCTTCCAGCGAACCGCCCAGCACGATGTCGGTACCACGGCCGGCCATGTTGGTGGCGATGGTCACCGCGCCCGGCATGCCGGCGTTGGCGATGATCGTCGCTTCGCGGTCATGCTGCTTGGCGTTGAGCACTTCGTGGTGCACACCGGCCTTGCGCAGATGCTCGGACAGCATCTCCGAGGTTTCGATCGAGGTGGTACCCACCAGCACCGGCTGGCCGCGCTCGTTGCAGGCCTGGATATCGGCCAGCACCGCGTTGAACTTGCCGTTGCGGTTGAGGAACACCTGGTCCGAACCGTCCTTGCGGATGGTCGGGCGGTTGGTCGGGATCACCACCACTTCCAGGTTGTAGATGCTCTGGAATTCGTAGGCTTCCGTATCGGCCGTACCGGTCATGCCGGACAGCTTCTTGTACATGCGGAACAGGTTCTGGAAGGTGATGCTCGCCAGCGTCTGGTTCTCGCGCTGGACCGGCACGCCTTCCTTCGCTTCCACCGCCTGGTGCAGGCCATCGGACCAGCGGCGACCGGCCAGGGTACGGCCGGTGAATTCATCCACGATCACCACTTCACCATCGCGCACGATGTAATCCACGTCGCGCTGATAGATCGCATGCGCACGCAGGGCCGCGTTGAGGTGGTGCACCACGGTCAGGTTCTGCGCGGCGTAGAGGCCTTCGGTCTCGGCATTGAGGATGCCGGCTTCGACCAGCAGTGCCTCGGCATGCTCCATGCCCGCTTCGGACAGATGGACCTGCTTGCCCTTCTCATCGACCCAGAAATCGCCCTCGCCCTCCTCGGCCTCCTGCTTGATCAGGTGCGGGACGACGCGGTTGACACGGATGTACAGCTCCGGGGAATCATCGGCCGGGCCGGAAATGATCAGCGGGGTGCGGGCTTCATCGATCAGGATCGAGTCGACTTCATCGACGATCGCGTAATGCAGGCCGCGCTGGTAGCGGTCCGCACGGGACAGCGCCATGTTGTCGCGCAGGTAATCGAAGCCGAATTCGTTGTTGGTGCCGTAGGTGATGTCGCTGGCATACGCCTCGCGCTTGTCGCCGTGCGGCATGCCCGGGTAGACCACGCCCACGCTCATGCCCAGCCAGTTGTAGAGCTTGCCCATCTGCGCCGAGTCACGGCGGGCCAGGTAGTCGTTCACGGTGACCACGTGGACGCCCTTGCCTTCCAGCGCGTTCAGATACACCGGCAGCGTGGCGACCAGGGTCTTGCCTTCACCGGTGCGCATTTCGGCGATCTTGCCCAGGTGCAGGACCATGCCGCCGATCAGCTGCACATCGTAATGGCGCATGCCCAGCACACGGCGGCTGGCTTCACGGCAGACCGCGAACGCTTCGGGAAGCACCTTGTCCAGGGCCTCACCGTCAGCGATGCGCTGCTTGAACTCCGGGGTCTTGGCCTTGAGCTGCTCGTCGGAGAGCTTTTCGATTTCCGGCTCCAACGCATTGATCTTGGCGACGATGCGGTTGAGCTGGCGCAGCTGTCGTTCATTACGACTGCCGAAGACGCGGGTAAGCAGGCTGTTGATCATTGAAGGAACCGGTTGGAATGAGACGCCCCAACGGCGGCGCTCTCCCCAGGGGATGCGCACGCCGCAAACGAAACAGGGCGCACTGCGCCCTGTCTATGGCAACACCCATTGTAGCTTGGGACGGGGGTCCGGCGTTTCAAGCACCCCCGTTCAAGTTCATTACCGTGATCAGCCCCGCGAAACGCGGCCGACCGGGGTGTTGCCGCCATCACCGAGGAACTTGCGCGGATTGACCACCTGGCCGCGTTCCCAGACCTCGAAGTGCACGTGGGCACCGGTGGAACGGCCCGTGGAACCGGCCTTGGCCACTTCCTGGCCGGCCCGGACCAGATCGCCCGGCTTCACCACCAGGCGCGAATTATGCGCATAGCGGGTCACATAGCCGTTGCCATGGTCCACATCGACCACGTTGCCGTAGCCGCCCTTCACACCGGCAAAGCTGACCACGCCGTCGGCCACCGACATCACCGGGTCACCGACCTTGGCGTGGAAATCCATGCCCTTGTGGGTGGCCGCACCACGACCGAACGGATCGCTGCGGGTGCCGAAGTTGGAGGTGATGTAGGTATTGCGGATCGGCATGCGCGAGGGCACCGCGTTCTGTTCGAGCTGGTGGTCGAACATCAGCGATTCCATCACCGACAGCTGGCGGCCTGAAGCAGCAAAGCGCTGCTCCAGCACCTGTAAGTCGGCGTTGACCGCGCTGACCGGGATGTCCTGGGTCGGGCCGGGCTCACCTTCACCGAGGCCGGGGGTCTCGTTGAAGTCGAATTCGCCGTCTTCCAGTTTGCCCATCTGGGTGAGGCGTTCGCCCAGGGCATTGAGACGGGTGGCCTGCGCCTGCAGCTCGCCCATCCGCGCAGCCAGCGCGTTGACCTGGGTCTGAGCGTCCTTCTGGGCCTGCGCCAGCTCGCGTTCCTGCTGTGCGACCTTGGCGTGGAGCCGGGAATCGTTGAACATGCTGCCACCGATACCGGCACCGAAGCCGATCAGGCAGCCCACCCCCAGCACACTGCCCAGCAGGGCCCGGGGGGAATCTTCGAAGTAGAAACGCAAACGCGCCAGCGGCGTCTTGGCCTGTCCTTCACGCGTTTTGATTACGATCTTTTTGAATGCCATCAGTGAGTTTTCATGTCTGAGCCGAAATCCAGTGCCCGTTCCCCATCCACGCCGAAGCCGGCGCTGGATGCGGTCATGGCGGACAAAGCCGGTAACCCGCTGCGTCGTGCCTTGTGGCTCGACGCGCTGGACCGTCAATTGCGCCCCCATTTGCCGCCTGCACTGGCCACCCGTTGCCGGCTGGCGAATGTAAACGGCGAGCACCTCGTTTTTCTCGTCGAATCTCCCGTGTGGCATGCCAAGGTCCGGCTTGCCGAAGCACAGTTGATCGACGCGGCCCGGTCCATCGGGCTGAAGGTCACCAAGGTGACCGTCAAAACAGCATCTGCCCCTCCCCCACGCTCCCCAGCGGTCGACAACAGGAATGGCCCCCACGCTGTTTCAGCCGCCACGCACAAAGGGCTACGCGACGCGTTGGCTTGTCTGCGCGATGTGGATTCCTCCAAATCGTGAAGCCATCGGGGCATCCCGCCCCTTCCCGGCCGCGTCACGATCACGTGAACTTTGGCTGGGAGCCGGTCTGCACTGTAGCGGCGTCAGTGCCGCCAGTCGTTAGTGTTTTATTAAATTAACGTTAAATTCGGCAGAAACCTTGATGAGGTTCACAAATCTGTGCGCTGTGCACCCCTACGGTTCATTGACGTCAAGATCACGCCGCCTTCCATCGGCCTGGACCGCAGGAAACAGAAACGGCGCCCCAGGCGCCGTTCTATTTCGTTTCATATCAATGACTTACGTGATGACGGCTCAGGCGTACGCCGGCAGCCCGTAAACCACCGGCGCCGTGGCGGCAGGCGAGTCGTAGCTGACCCACTCCCACGCCGTGGCATCGGCCAGCAACGCGCGCACCAGCTTGTTGTTGAGCGCGTGGCCCGACTTGAAGCCTTCGTACGCGCCCAGCACCTGGCCGCCGGCCAGATACAGATCGCCGATCGCGTCGAGGATCTTGTGGCGCACGAACTCATCGGCGTAGCGCAGGCCGTCGTCGTTGAGCACGCGGAATTCGTCGAGCACGATGGCGTTGTCCATCGAACCGCCCAGACCCAGGTTGCGCTCGCGCATGTACTCCAGATCCCGCATGAAGCCGAAGGTCCGGGCGCGCGAGATTTCCTTGGTGTAGGCCAGGGTCGAGAAGTCGATTTCCGCCCGCGACTGCTTGGCCGGGATCATCGGGTGGTTGAACTGGATGGTGAAACCGAGCTTGTAGCCTTCGTACGGCTCGAAGCGGGCGACCTTGTCGCCCTCGGTGACTTCCACCGTCTTGAGAATGCGGATGAAGCGTTTCGGCGCGTCCTGCTCGGCGATGCCCGCCGACTGCAGCAGGAAGACGAACGGGCCGGAGGAACCGTCCATGATCGGCAGCTCGGCCGAGGACAGTTCCACGATGATGTTGTCCACACCCAGGCCGGCCAGGGCCGACATCAGGTGTTCGACGGTCTGGATCTTGGCCTCGTGATAGGTCAGGCCGGTGCACAGCGTGACTTCGGTGACCAGGTCCGCACGCGCGGGCACTTCCACCACCGGGTCCATATCGACGCGACGGAAGACGATGCCGTGGTTGACCGGGGCCGGGCGCAGGGTCATGTAGACCTTGTCACCACTGTGAAGGCCAACGCCGGTGGCGCGGATCGTGTTCTTGAGGGTGCGTTGCGGAATCATCGGGGGGCAGGACCAGAAAGCGCGCGGTCAGCGCGGCTGTGACAAACAAGAATAACACGCACTACCGCTGTCCCTTCCGTGAACCGTGGTGCGTCGACAGCACTGCCCGGACGTGCGCGATGCACGACGGCGGTCAGACTGCCGGGCCGATCCTGGCCCGGCAGCATGGGACATGGAGGTGCTTACCGGGGAGGACAAGGCCCCGGCACGCAGTACTCAGTCCGCCTGGCGGCGCAGGAACGCCGGGATGTCCAGGTAATCGTTCGGCAGTTCAGCAGCAGCCGGACCCGACGCGCTCGGGGCCGACGGGGCCACGGTGTCGGCGCTCGGACGACGCAGGCCCATGCCCATGCCCATTCCGCCCACGGCCTTGGAAACCGCATCGCCGCCGTTGTCGAACTCGCCGAACTCCGGCTGGCCGGTGGTGGCGTTGCGGACCAGCTTGATCGGTGCGCGCTCGCCCGGACGCTGGGTCTTGGCGGTGACGGCACGGTTCAGGCCGGTGGCGACCACGGTCACGCGGACTTCGTCCTGCATGTCCGGATCCAGCACCGTACCCACGACCACGGTGGCATCTTCGGAGGCGAAGCCATCGATGGTGCGGCCGATCTCGTCGAACTCGGCCATCGTGAAGTCGGCGCCGGCGGTGATGTTGACCAGGATGCCGTTGGCACCGGCCAGGTTCACATCGTCCAGCAGCGGGTTCTGGATGGCGGCTTCGGCAGCGGCCTGGGCGCGGTCATCGCCACGCGCGGTGCCGGTGCCCATCATCGCCAGGCCCATTTCGGACATGACGGTGCGCACGTCGGCGAAGTCGACGTTGATCAGGCCCGGACGCACGATCAGGTCGGCGATGCCCTGCACGGCGCCCTGGAGGACGTCGTTGGCGGCACGGAAGGCCTGGATCATGGTGGCGTTGCGGCCCAGCACGGTGATCAGCTTTTCGTTCGGGATGGTGATCAGCGAGTCGCAATGCTGGCTCAGTTCCTCGATGCCCTTCAGCGCGACCTGCATGCGGCGACGGCCTTCGAACGGGAACGGCTTGGTGACCACGGCGACGGTCAGGATGCCCATCTCCTTGGCCAGCTGGGCCACGACCGGGGCTGCACCGGTGCCGGTACCGCCGCCCATGCCGGCGGTGATGAACACCATGTCCGCACCCTGCAGCGCGTCCATGATGCGCTCGCGGTCTTCCAGCGCGGCCTGGCGGCCGACTTCCGGGTTCGCGCCTGCGCCCAGGCCCTTGGTGACGTTGGTACCCAGCTGCAGCTGCAGCTTGGCACCGCAGTTCTTGATCGCCTGCGAGTCGGTGTTGGCGGTGATGAATTCCACGCCGTCCACACTGGTGCTGACCATGTGCGCCACGGCATTACCGCCGCCGCCGCCCACGCCGATCACCTTGATCACCGCATTGGGTGCCATCTTTTCAATCAGTTCGAAATGCGCCATGTCCGTGTCCTCGTTGTATCCGCTTTCGGTGGCATGGGCGGTCAGGCCTCCTGCCTTTCGCGCGTCATGTTGCCGTTGCGGCTGTGTGGGTTGTGTGTTGCCGGTGCTGCGGTGTTGCGGTGGTGCGTTGCGTTGCGTTGCAGTGGTGCGTTGCGTTGCAGTGGTGCGGGGGGGCAGGTGATGCAGCCGACCAACGGTCGGCTCTACCGCGGGCCGCGTCAGAACTCGCCGCGGAACCAGGTTTTGAGTTTCTTGAACATGCTGCCGGCGCGGCCGGTGGGCAGCGACGGGCGACGCGGGTGTTCGATCTGGCTGCCCATCAGCAGCAGGCCCACGCCGGTGGCATGCACCGGGTTGCCCACCACTTCGCCCAGCCCGGTGACGTGCTGCGGAATGCCCACGCGCACCGGCATCTGCAGCATTTCCTCGGCCAGTTCGACCACGCCTTCCATCTTCGAGGCACCGCCGGTAAGCACCATGCCGGCGCGCACCAGCTCCTCGAAACCGGAGCGGCGCAGTTCGGCCTGCACCATCTCGAAGATCTCTTCGTAACGGCCCTGCACGGCCTGGGCGAGTGCGTGGCGTGGCATCCGGCGCGGCGGACGATCGCCGACGCTGGGTACCTGGATGCTTTCCTCGGCGGTGGCCAGCTGGGCCAGGGCGCAGGCATAGCGCACCTTGATCTGCTCGGCTTCCGGCGTCGGCGTGCGCAGCATGTGCGCGATGTCGTTGGTGACGTGGTCGCCAGCGATCGGCAGCGAGGCGGTGTGGCAGATCGCGCCCTGCACGAACACGGCCAGGTCGGTGGTGCCGGCACCCATGTCGACCAGCACCACGCCCAGCTCGCGCTCGTCGGCGGTCAGCACGGCCACGCTGGAGGCCAGCGAAGAGAGCACCAGGTCATCGACCTGCAGGCCGCAGCGCTGCACGCACTTGGAGATGTTGGCCGCCGCCGACTGTGCACACACCACCAGGTGCGCATGCACTTCCAGGCGCACGCCGGTCATGCCGACCGGGTTGCGGATGCCTTCCTGCGAATCGTCCAGCACGTACTCGCGCGGGATCGCATGCAGGATCTTCTGGTCGGCCGGGATCGCCACCGCCTTGGCCGCATCCAGCACGCGATCCAGGTCGCCCCAGGTCACTTCGCCGTCGCGGATCGGCACGATGCCGGGCGAGTTCTTGCACTGCACGTGGTTGCCGGAGATCGAGGCATACACCGAGCGGATTTCGCACCCGGCCATCAGCTCGGCCTCTTCGACCGCACGCTGGATGGACTGCACGGTCGATTCGATATCCACCACCACGCCGCGCTTGAGACCGCGCGATTCGTGCGAGCCGATGCCGATGACCTCGATCGGATTGCCCGGCGAATACTCGCCGACCAGCGCCACCACCTTGGAGGTGCCGATATCCAGACCAACGATCAGTGATTTGTCACCCTTGCGATTCATGTCCTGTCCTGCGTCCTGTGCGCCACAGTGGCCGGCGTGGCCGGTGCGGCCGGAGCCGGGGTACCCCAGCTCAGCGTGAAACCATTGGTGTATCGGAGGTCGGCGCGCTCGATCGGCGCCGCCTGGTTGGCCAGCTGTGGCAGTACGCGCACGAACCGCTGCAGGCGCGAGCGGGCATCGTCGCGGCCCACCACCACTTCGGTGCCATTGCTCAGCACCAGCGACCAGCTGCCGCGTGCGTCCATGGTGACCCGCTTGACGTCCACCCCGGCCGGCGCGAACAGCGCGCGCGCATCGTTGTAGAGCGCCACGACTTCTTCAGTCTGGCTGTCCGGCCCGTCCAGGTCGGGCAGCTCCAGGTCCTGCAGCTTCTTCGGCGTGGCGAACAGCTTGCCCTGCTCGGAAAGCAGGCGGTCGTGGCCCCAGCGCGCGAACGGCTTGTGCTCGACCAGGGTGATTTCCAGCACGTCCGGCCACTGCTTGCGGACCTGCGCGCTTTCCACCCACGGCAGCGTTTCGATCGCGTCCTGGGCATCCTGCAGCTTGACCGCGAAGAAGCCGGACTTCGCGTACGGCAACACGACCTGCTGCAGCTGTTCGGCCGGGACCCGCTTGAACTCACCGTGCACGCGCAGCTTGGCCAACGGCCACCGCTCGGCACCGACCCAGCCGTTGAGCACGGCCACTACGGGCAGTGCCACGACCGACAGGGCCAGCAACCAGACGAAGATGCGCAGCACCGCGTTCATGCGTGGCTGTGCTCCTGTGCTGCGTGACCCGGCAGGGTCTGTTCCAGCACGCGCCAGACCAGCTCTTCAAAGCCGATCCCGGCCTGGCTGGCCGATTTGGGCACCAGCGAATGGCTGGTCATGCCCGGCGCGGTGTTCACTTCCAACAGGTAGAAGCGGCCGCTGCTGCGGTCGCGCATCACGTCCACCCGGCCCCAGCCACGGCAACCGGCGGCGCGGAACGCGGCCAGTGCGAGGCGGCGGATCTCGATTTCATCCTCGCCCTCCAGGCCCGGGCACAGGTACTGGGTATCCTCGGCGATGTACTTGGCGTTGTAGTCGTACCACTGCCCCTTGGGCACGATGCGGATCGAGGGCAGCGCCTGGTCACCCAGGATCGCCACGGTCAACTCATCACCGACCACCATCTGCTCCATCAGCAGCTGGCCGTCATAGCGCACCGCCAGCGCGACCGCCTCATCCAGCCCGGCCGCTTCCACCACGCGGCTGATGCCGACGCTGGAGCCTTCGTTGGCCGGCTTGACCACCACCGGCAGGCCGAGCTCGGCCGCGGCGGCGTGGACATCGGAGGCCTGGTCCAGCGCGATGAAGCGCGGGGTCGGCAGGCCGTGCGACAGCCACACCTGCTTGGTGCGGATCTTGTCCATGCTCAACGCCGAGCCCAGCACGTCCGAGCCGGTGTAGGGCACGCCGAAGGCTTCCATCAGGCCCTGCACGATGCCGTCCTCGCCACCGCCGTTATGGCCGTGGAGGATGTTGAACACGCGGTCGAAGCGCTTCTCGACCAGCGCCAGCGCCAGGGCTGGGATGCCGTCGACCGCGATCGCATCGACGCCGCGCGCGCGCAGCGCTTCGATCACGTTGCGGCCGGAATCCAGCGAGACGTTGCGCTCGCTGGAGGTGCCACCCAGCAGCACGGCGACGCGGCCGAACATGGCCGGGTCGGTGAGGCGCAGCGGCGGGAAGGTCAGCGCGTTCATGCCGCCGGGCTCTCCTGGAAACCTTCGCCGGCGATCTGCTGGGCGATGTAGCCGATGTCGCCGGCCCCCATCATCAGCAGCAGGTCACCGTCCTGCAGCACGTCAGGCAGCACGTGCGCCAGTTCGGCGGCGTTGCCGACCACGACCGGCTCGCTGCGGCCGCGCGCACGGATGGCGCGGGCCAGCGAACGCGAATCGGCCCCCGGGATCGGCGCTTCGCCGGCCGGGTACACCTCGCTCAGCACCAGCGCATCCACTTCGGACAACACGGCGGCAAAGGCATCGAACTGATCGCGGGTACGGCTGTAACGGTGCGGCTGGAACGCCACGACCAGGCGCTGGCTCGGCCAGCCGCCGCGGGCAGCGGCGAACACGGCGGCCAGCTCACGCGGGTGGTGGCCGTAGTCGTCGATCACGCGGACCTTGGCGCCGGTGTGCGTGGTGACGATGCCCAGGTCATTGAAGCGGCGGCCGATGCCGGCAAAGCTCTCCAGCGCACGCGCGATCGCGTCCGGGGCCACGCCCAGCTGCCAGCCCACGGCGGCGGCGGCCAGCGCGTTGAGCACGTTGTGCGCGCCCGGCAGGGCCAGCGTCACCGGGTGGCTGCTGCCTTCCGGCAGGCGCAGGGTGAAATGCATGCGCGGGCCGTCCTGGACCACGTCCTCGGCGCGCACGTCGGCGTTGCTGCTCATGCCATAGCTCATGACATGGCGCGGCGTCTGCGCCGCCAATGCGGCCACTTCCGGATCGTCGATGCACAGCACCGCCAGCCCGTAGAACGGCAGGCGCTGCAGGAACTCAGCGAACGCGGCCTGGACGCGGGCGAAATCGTTGCCGTAGTTTTCCAGGTGGTCCGAATCGATGTTGGTGATCACCGAAACCAGCGGGTTCAGGCGCAGGAAGCTGCCATCGCTCTCGTCGGCTTCGGCCACCAGCCACTGGCCACCGCCGAGCTTGGCGTTGGCACCGGCGGCGAGCAGCTGGCCGCCGATCACGAAGGTCGGGTCCAGCCCGCCTTCGCTCAGCACTGCGGCGGTCAGGCTGGTGGTGGTGGTCTTGCCGTGCGTGCCGGCCACCGCGATGCCGCGGCGGAAGCGCATCAGTTCGGCCAGCATCGCCGCGCGCGGCATGATCGGAATGCGCTGGCTGCGTGCTTCCATCAGCTCCGGGTTGTCATCGCGGATCGCGCTGGAGACGACCACGCAGTCGGTACCGAGCACATTGGCGGCCGAGTGGCCGCGCATCACGCGCGCACCCAGGCCGGCCAGGCGGCGGGTCGCGGCGTTGTCGGCATTGTCCGAGCCGGACACTTCATAGCCCAGCGTCAGCATCACTTCGGCGATGCCGCTCATGCCGGTGCCACCGATGCCGACGAAGTGCACACGCGGGAACGCGCGTACCAGGTCGTTGGTGTCGTGGAGGCGGCGGATCATGCGCGGCCTCGCGCCAGGCTGGCGCGCGTAGCGGTGTTCATTTGGATTCCTCGAGAATGATGTCGGCGATGCGCTCAGCGGCATCGACCTTGGCCAGGGCACGCGCGGCATTGGCCATCTGCATGCGTCGGGCGGAATTTTCGGACAAATCGCGCAACACGCCTTCCAGCTGCGTCGCCAGCGTTTCATCCTGCTTCAGCAACACAGCGGCGCCGCGCTCGACCAGATACTCCGCATTGCGGGTCTGGTGATCGTCGACGGCCGCGGCAAACGGCACCAGCACGCTGCCCACGCCGACCGCGCACAGCTCGGCCAGGGTGGAGGCGCCGGAGCGGCACACCACCAGATCGGCCCAGGCGAACGCCTCGGCCATATCGGCAATGAAGGGTTCCACGCTTGCCTGCACGCTGGCATCGGCATACGCCTGCAGCGCCTCGGCATGCAGCTTCTCGCCGCTCTGGTGGCGCACCTGCACAGGCATGCCGGCGCCCAGCGCAGCCAGTGCCTTGGGCACCGCGTTGTTGAGCACGCGTGCCCCCTGGCTGCCACCGAGGACCAGCAGGCGCAGCGGGCCCTGACGGTTGGCCAGGCGCAGCTCGGGCGGCGTGATCGCGGCGATCTCGGCACGCACCGGGTTGCCGACCGCTTCCTCACGCTTGGCGAAGCTGCCCGGGAAACCGGCCAGCACGCGGCGCGCGAAGCGCGACAGCACGCGATTGGTCATGCCCGGTGCGCGGTTCTGTTCGTGCACCAGCAACGGCAGGCCATGCAGGCGCGCGGCGATACCGCCGGGGCCGGAGGCGAAGCCACCGAAGGCGATCACCGCCCGCGGCTGGCGATCGCGGATCAGGAAGCCGGCCGCGCGGATCGCGCGCAGCAGCCGCAGCGGTGCGCCGATCAGGGCCAGCTTGCCCTTGCCGCGCAGGCCACCGATGGCGAGCGTATCGATGTGGATATCGTGCTGCGGCACCAGGCGCGTTTCCATCGCGCCATCGGCACCGAGCCAGGTGACCGGCACGCCGCGTTCGCGCAGCACCTTGGCCACGGCCAGGCCGGGGAAGATGTGCCCACCGGTACCGCCGGCCATGATCATGACCGGGCGCTGGGACGGATCGAGGCGAGGCGTGCTCATCCCATCCTCCCCAGCGTCGGTTCGATGCGTTGCTGCATGCGGCTGGTGCCACGGGTGGCGCTGTCGCGCGGTGCGGCATCGCGGTTGCCGCTGTCCTGCATCGCCGCGGCGACCGCGCTGGCGCTGTCGGCCTTGGGCACGTCGCCCGGCAGCGGGCCTTCCTGGTCGGCGCCCATGCGCACGGCCTGGCGGCGCTCGGCGCGGTCCAGTTCATAGGAGACGCGCAGCAGCAGGCCCATCGCCACGCAGGTCATCAGCACACTCGAGCCGCCCGAGGAAATCAGCGGCAGGGTCAGGCCCTTGGTCGGCAGGATGCCGAGGTTGACCCCGATCGAGACGAAGCTCTGCATGCTGATCCACAGGCCGATGCCGAAGGCGATGTAGCCGGAGAAGTGGCGCTTCATTTCCACGCAGCGCATGCCCAGCCAGAAGGTGCGGCCGACCAGCAGCGCATACAGCGAAATGATCAGGCAGGTGCCAAGGAAGCCCAGCTCCTCGGCGGTGACCGAGAAGATGAAATCGGTATGCGCTTCGGGCAGGTAATAGAGCTTCTGCACCGAGTTGCCCAGGCCCACGCCGGTCCACTCGCCACGGCCCACGGCCATCAGCGCGTTGGACAGCTGGTAGCCATCGCCCTGCTGATCGGCCCACGGGTCCAGGAAGGAGGTGATGCGGCGCATGCGGTACGGTTCGATGATCGCCAGCGCGCTCATGCCGACCATGCCGATGATCACCGGCATGGACATGCGCGGCATGTTGACCCCGCCCAGCACCAGCATGCCGGCGGTGATCGCCAGCAGCAGCGTGGACGAGCCGAAGTCCGGCTGCAGCAGCAACAGCACCACCAGCGCGCCGGCCACGCCCAGCGGCTTGAGCATTGCCGGCCAGGTGGCGTTGACCTCATCGCGGAAGCGGACCAGGTAGCTGGACAGCCACACGATGTAGAGCACCTTCACCGCTTCGACGGTCTGGAACTTGGAAATACCCAGGTTGATCCAGCGGCGGGCACCGTTGACGCTGCTGCCCAGGCCCGGGATGAACACCACCACCAGCAGCGCGAAGCAGCCCAGCAGCAGGATCTGGTTGTACTGCTCGATGCTCTTGAGCTCGGTGCGCATGGCGATGATTGCCAGGCCGATACCCACCGCCAGGAAGATCAGGTGGCGGTTGAGGTAATAGAACGGGCTGCTCATCAGCGCGATCGAGCTCGACGCGACCATCACCACGCCCAGCCCAGTGAGCGCGATGATCGCGCCCAGCAGCCACTTGTCGAAGTGGCCTCCGATGGCTTCAAGGCGGGTTGCCTGGCGCGACAGGTCGTTCATCAGCGGACCTTCAACGTGGCCAGGCCGATCAGCACCAGCACGACCGAGATGATCCAGAAGCGCACGATCACGCGCGGCTCCGGCCAGCCCTTCAGTTCGAAGTGGTGGTGGATCGGTGCCATGCGGAATACGCGCTTGCCGGTCAGCTTGAACGAGGCGACCTGGATCATCACCGACAGCGTCTCGATCACGAACACGCCGCCCATCACCACCAGCACCAGCTCCTGGCGGGTGATCACCGCGATCGTGCCCAGCACCGCACCCAGCGCCAGCGCGCCGATGTCGCCCATGAAGACCATGGCCGGATAGGTGTTGAACCAGAGGAAGCCCAGGCCTGCGCCGGCGATCGCCGCGCAGATGATGACCAGCTCACCGGCGCCCGGGATCTGCGGGATCTGCAGGTAACTGGAGAACACCACGTTGCCCGAGGCATAGGCGAACACGCCCAGGGCGCAGGCGACCAGCACCGTCGGCATGATCGCCAACCCGTCCAGGCCGTCGGTCAGGTTGACCGCGTTGGAGAAGCCGACGATCCAGAAATACGCGATGGCCACGAAGCTGATGCCGGCCAGCGGCAGCGCGATCGATTTGAACATCGGGATGTAGAACGTCATCGCCGCCGGCACATCGGCGGTGTAGAACAGGAACAGACCGGCCGCCAGACCGAAGATCGACTGCAGCAGGTATTTCCAGCGCGACTTCAGGCCGTTCGGGTCGCGGCGGACGATCTTGATCCAGTCGTCGTACCAGCCGATCGCGCCAAAGCACAGCATCACCGCCAGCACCAGCCAGACGTAACGGTTGCGCAGGTCGGCCCACAGCAGCACCGACAGCGTGATCGTCAGCAGGATCAGCGAGCCGCCCATGGTCGGCGTGCCGGCCTTGGCGAAATGGGTCTGCGGACCATCCGTACGGATCGGCTGGCCGCCCTTGAACTGGGCCAGCTTGCGGATCATCGCCGGGCCGAGCCACAGCGACAGGAACAGGGCGGTCAGCGCCGCGAGGATGCCGCGCAGGGTCAGGTAGCCGAACAGCCCGAACAGGCTCTCCAACTGCTGCAGCCATCGGGCCAGTTCAAGCAACATTGGGGCTTTCCTCTCCTTGCGCGAGCAGCGCTTTGACGATCGTGTCCATGGCGCTGCCACGCGAGCCCTTGACCAGGCAGCGCACGCCGGCATGCAGTTCGGTGGCGAGCGCGGCGGCCAGGGCCTGGTGACTCTGGAACTGTTGGCCGCCTTCACCGAAGGCGGTCGAGGCGGCGGCACTCAGCGGGCCGAGCGTGTACAGCCGCTTCAGGCCGGCATCGCGGGCGCGGCGGCCAGCCTGGGCATGCAGCGCCTCGCCGTCCGGGCCGAGTTCGCGCATGTCGCCCAGTACCAGCCAGCCCTCGTCCTTCGAGGCAGCCAGGGCATCGATGGCGGCGGCCAGCGAACCCGGGTTGGCGTTGTAACTGTCATCGATCAGCACCGCGCCGCTGGGCAGCTGGTGCGCGATCTGGCGGCCCGGCACCGGCTCGGCGCGGGCCAGGCCGGCAGCGATCTGCGCCACCGCAATGCCCGCGGCCAGCGCCAGCGAGGCGGCGGCCAGCGCATTGCTGATGTTGTGCCGGCCCGGCAGGCCCAGCGTGATCTCGGCATCGCCCGCGGGCGTGGACAGCACGAACTGGCTGCCCTGCGCGGCCGGGCGGATCGCACGCGCGGTGACATCGGCGGTGTGCTCCAGGCCGTAGCGCAGCACGCGGCAACGCGGCGGCTGGCCGACGATGTGCTGTTCGAACCAGATCCCGAAGGCGTCATCGGCATTGATCACGGCCACCCCATCGGACAGCAGCGCCGCGTAGATCGCGCCCTTGGTGGTCGCCACGCCCTGCAGGCTGCCCATGCGTTCCAGATGCGCCGGGGCGATGTTGTTCACCAGCGCGTAGTGCGGGCGCACGATCTCGGTGAGGTAGGCGATGTCGCCCGGCTTGCCGGCGCCCATCTCGTAGACGGCGTAGTCGGCATCTTCCGGCGCATCGAGCACTGCCAGCGGCAGGCCGATCTCGTTGTTGCGGTTGCCGGGGTTGGCGTAGACCACCTTGCGGTCGTCACGTGCCACCTGTTCCAGGATCGCCAGCAGCAGGCTCTTGACGCTGGTCTTGCCGTTGCTGCCGGTGATGGCGAAGACCGCGGTGTCGCGGTCACGCTGCATGCCAGCGGCGATGCGGCCCAGGGCGTGTTCGCTGTCGGCGACCACGATCTGCGGCAGGGCGACATCAAGCAGGCGTTCGACCAGCATCGCCGAGGCACCGCGTGCCAGCGCGTCGGCCGCGAAGTCATGGCCATCGAAACGCTCGCCCCGCAGCGCCACATACAGGCTGCCGGGCGCGAGCGTACGGGTGTCATTGCTGATGGCATCGATGGCGGTGTCTTCGCCATGGATCTCGCCACCGGCCCAGTGGGCGATCAGCGACAGCGGGGTGCGCTTCATGTAGTCACCCCCGCGCGCGCGGCCAGCACACGGCCGGCCACCTCGGTGTCATCGAAGGCGTGCTGGATCCCGTGGATCTCCTGATAGGGCTCGTGGCCCTTGCCGGCGATCAGCACGATATCGCCCGCGCCGGCCTGGCCGATCGCGGTGGCGATCGCGGCGGCGCGGTCGCGCTGCACAGTGACGGCAGCGGGTGCGTCAAATCCCTTGAGGATGTCGGCCACGATCACGTCGCCGTCTTCGCCGCGTGGATTGTCGTCGGTGACGATCACCACGTCGGCATGTTGCTCCGCGATGGCGGCCATCTGCGGGCGCTTGCCGGTATCGCGCTCGCCGCCGCAGCCGAACACGCAGATCAGGCGCCCGGCCAGATGGCCCTGCACGCTGGTGAGTGCCTGTTCCAGCGCATCCGGGGTGTGCGCGTAATCGACCACGACGGTGGGCAGGCCACCCTCGCCGCCCAGGCGGTTCATGCGCCCGGCGATCGGCTGCAGCTGCGAGAGCAGCGCGGCGATCGCGGCCGGGGCGTGATCCAGCGCATGCAGCGCACCGGCCACGGCCAGCAGGTTGTCCACGTTGAAGCGGCCGAGCAGCGGCGACTGCACCGGATGGCGCTGACCGTCCACGACCAGATCGAAGGCGATGCCGCGACCGTCCAGGGTGAGCGAATCAGCGCGTACGGTGGCCTGCGCGGCACCGCGCGAGCTCACGCCGATCGGGCGGACGCTCTCACCGACAGTGCGCAGCAGTTCGCTGCCGAAGCTGTCATCGAGGTTGACCACGGCGGCCTTGAGCCCGTCGCGGTGGAACAGCCTGGCCTTGGCCGCGCCGTACTGCGCCATGTCGCCGTGATAGTCGAGATGGTCGCGGGTGAGATTGGTGAACACCGCCACGTCGTAATGCACGGCATCCACGCGGCCCTGATCAAGCGCGTGCGAGCTGACTTCCATCGCCACGGCCTGGGCACCCCCGTCGCGCAGCTGCGCCAGCACTTCATGCATCTGCAGCACCAGCGGCGTGGTGAAGCCGGTCGGCACCACGTCGCCATACAGTCCGACGCCCAACGTGCCGATACTGCCGCTGCGGGTGCCGAGCAGGTGCCAGGCCTGGGCCAGCAACTGCACGGTGGACGTTTTACCGTTGGTGCCGGTCACGCCGACCATCGTCATCGCGCGCGAGGGGTGGCCGTGGAACTGATCGGCCATCGCGCCCATGCGGTGGCGCAGGCCCGGCACGGCAATCGCATCGGCCGGGGCCGGCAGCTCGGCCGGGGCCGGCGGGTCGAACAGGATCGCCCCGGCGCCATTGGCGCGGGCCTGATCGACAAAGCCCAGCCCGTGCGCGCCGAAGCCGGCGATCGCCACGAAGGCATTGCCCGGGCGCACCGCGCGGCTGTCCAGCACCAGGCCGGTGATGGTCGGGTCGTGGCTCAGCACCACATCGGGAAGCAACTGCGACAGCAACATCATCTGGCTCATTGCGTGCCTCCCTGCGCGGGCGGCACTGTGGCGTGCGCGCTGGGCAGCGCGGCATCGAATTCTGCGGCGGCATCGGGCGCGATCACCGTTTCCGGCGGCGGCATCGGCAGCACCGAGGCCGAGTGGCCCATCTTTCCGGACTGCTGGGCGGCCAGCCACGACTCGATGTCATCCGGCGGCACGTCCATCAGGCGCAGCGCGCCTTCCATGACGTTGTGGAACACCGGTGCGGAGACCAGACCGCCGTAATACTTGCCGCCCTGCGGGTCGTTGATGACGATCACCGTGGCGAAGCGCGGGTTGGTGGCGGGCACCACGCCGGCGAACAGCGCGTTGTAATGGCCACGCTCGTAACCGCCGGGGCCGGCCTTGCGGGCGGTGCCGGTCTTGCCGGCCACGTGGTAACCCAGCACCGCCGCCTGCTTGGCGCCGCCCTGGGTGACCACGGTTTCCATCATCGCCACGACTTCCTTGGCGATCTTCTCGTCGATGATCTGCTTGCCTTCGTTGCGCTGGCCCTTGACGAAGGTCGGCGCGATCAGCTTGCCGCCGTTGCCCAGCGCCGAGTAGGCGGTCGCGATCTGCAGCGGGCTGACATTCAGGCCGTAGCCATAGGACATGGTGGTCTTGGACGGACCACTCCAGCGCGCCGGGCGCGGCAGCACGCCGGCCGATTCGCCCGGGAAGCCGCTGTGCGGGGCGACGCCATAACCGAAGCTGTGAATGTGGTCGTAGAAGACCTGGTCCGGCATCTTGGCGGCGATCTTGGCCGCGCCGATGTTCGAGCTGCGGGTGATCACGCCGGTGACGTTGAGCACGCCATTGTTCCGCGGCACGTCCTTGATCGTGTAGCGGCCCAGCGCCATGTAGCCCGGGTTGGTGTCCACCGTGGTGTCTTTGGTGACCACGCCGGACTGCAGCGCCGAGGCGATGGTCAGCGGCTTCATGGTCGAACCCGGCTCGACCAGATCGGTCACCGCGCGGTTGCGGCGGGTGTCCGGCGCAGCGCCACCCACGGCATTGGGGTTGTAGGTCGGCAGGTTGACCATGGCCAGGATCTCGCCGGTGGCCACATCCATGATCACCATCGAGCCGCCCGCGGCCTTGTTTTCGATCAGCGCGTTGCGCAGCTCCTTGAAGGCCAGGAACTGGATGCGGCGGTCGATGCTGAGAGTGAGGTCCTTGCCCGGCTCGGCGGCACGCAGCAGATCGCTCTCCACCGTGTCGCCCTTGCGGTTGCGGATCACACGCTTGGCGCCGGCCTTGCCGCGCAGCCATTCGTCGAAGGCCAGCTCCAGCCCTTCCTGGCCGCGGTCGTCGATGTTGGTGAAGCCGAGCACGTGCGCCATCGCCTCACCCTGCGGGTAGAAGCGGCGGAACTCGCGCTGCGAGGCCACGCCCGGGATCTTCATCGCGACCACTTTTTCCGCGTCGTCCGGATTTATCCGGCGACGCAGATACATGAATTCTTTATCGGCCTTCTGCGAGAGCTTGGAGGTCAGCTCATCCAGCGGCATGCCCAGCGCGGTCGCCAGCTCGGGGATACGGTCGGGCGAGCGCAGCAGTTCCTGCGGGTTGACCCAGATCGAGGCGACCGGGGTGGACACCGCGACCGGCTCGCCATTGCGGTCGGTGATCATGCCGCGCGAGGTGTTGATCGGCAGTTCGCGCAGGTAACGGGCTTCGCCCTGGCGCTGGTAGAACTCGCTGTTGATGATCTGCACGTAGGCGGCGCGGCCGACCAGCGAGACCGAGCACAGGCCGAGCGCCAGCCCCACCCACTTCAGGCGCTGGCGGAGGTTGAAGCTGTTGCGCGCACGGTTGCGGCCGGACTTGTTCATGGCCGGATCACCACGACGTCGGCCGCTTCGGGGAACTTCATGCCCAGGCGCTCGCGGGCGACGCGGTCGACCCGGGTCGCCTCGGCCAGGGTGGCCTGCTCAAGCTGCAGGCGACCGAACTCGATGTTGATCTCATCGCGCGCACGCTCGACCCGGGACAGCTCCACGAAGGTCTGGCGGTGGCGATGGCGCATGAACACCACACCGATCGCCGAGGCGACGGTGCAGGCCAGCAGCACGATCAACAGCAGGCGGCTCATCCAGCCACCTCACGCTTTTCGGCGACGCGCAGCACGGCACTGCGCGAGCGCGGATTGACCGCCAGCTCGTCGTCTTCGGCCTTGATGGCGCCACCGTGCAGGTCCAGCGTCGGCACGAAGGCAGCCAGCTCGGGCAACCGGCGGTTGCTCGGCGGTGCCTTGGCGTAGCGGTTCATGAACTGTTTGACGATGCGGTCTTCCAGCGAATGGAAGCTGATCACCGCCAGCCGGCCACCGGGCTTGAGCCGCGCCATCGCCGCGTCCAGGCCCGCCTCGAGGTCGGCCAGTTCGCGGTTGATATGGATGCGGATCGCCTGGAAGCTGCGCGTGGCCGGGTGGATCTTGTCCTTGCCACGCGGCATCACCGAGGCGATCACCTCCGCCAGCTCGGCGGTGCGGGTGAAGGGTTGCTTGTCGCGGCGGGCGACGATGGCCTTGGCGATGCGGCGGCCCTGGCGTTCTTCGCCGTAGGTCCACAGCACGTCCATCAACTCGCGCTCTTCAACGCGGTTGAGCCACTGCGCCGCACTTTCACCGCTATCCGGGTCCATGCGCATGTCCAGCGGGCCGTCCTTGCCGAAGCTGAAACCGCGCTCGGCGACATCCAGCTGGGGCGAGGACACGCCCAGGTCGAACAGCACGCCATCCAGGCCCTGCGCGGTGGCATCCCAGTGCAGCAGATCAGCAAAGCTGCCACGGAAGATCGAGACGCGCGGGTCCGGCGCGAAATCACGCTCGGCTACCGCAATCGCCTCCGGATCCTTGTCCATGATCAGCAGTCGGCCTCCCGGACCGAGTTGCTCGAGCACGCCCCTGGCGTGACCGCCACGACCGAACGTGCCATCGAGATACACGCCGTTTTCGATCACCTTCAGGCCATCCAGGACCTGCGTGTACAGGACCGGCAGGTGGCCTGCCGGCGACTGCGACACCGGAAGGTGACCGGCCTGCGCTGCTCCGCGCATCCGGGCACCCCGGCTCACAACTTCAGGTCGAGCAACCCATCGCCGAGATCCTCGTCAGACAACGTCTGCTGGATCAACGCGCGATGAGCCTGCTCGCTCCACAATTCGAATTTGTCGCCCATACCGAGCAGCACCGCCTTCTTTTCAATGCCAACGGCACCACGGTGGCTGGCGGGAATACTGATGCGGCCGTTGCCGTCCAGCTCCAGATGCGCGGCCGAACCGACCAGCTTCTGTTGCAGGAGGCGCACGACGCGCTGTGTGTTGGGCTTGGACATGACGTCATCACGGACGCGTTCCCATTCCTGTTCGGCGTACAGCCACAGACAGCCGGACTCGAACGGGTTGTAGGTCAGGACCAGACGGTTGTTGCTCACACGCGCGACAAGGTCGCGATGCGCGGTCGGAACCGCCATGCGCCCTTTGTCGTCAACAGTGATGGCCGTCTCGCCTTGAAACACGACGTTTTCACCTTTCCTTCGCCTGGTGAAACATTGAACCACGAAAAACCACAAAAAACCCGGTTTCCCCTCTGATGCCCACCTTAGCAGTGCCGATTGGGTTGTCAACAACTTTGCGAAGGGGAAATCACTTTGAACATCAAGGGCTTGCAGCGATCTTTAGAGACTTGTTCAAGGCTTATCCACAAGTTGCTGTTTCGTCTCATTTTTTGAGATTTCGCCGAAGTTCAGGCCTGTGGAGGCCGCGTGAAACATCGCCCCGTATTCAGTCCTGACCCGGCCTCCATCGCCTCCGCCCTGCGCAGAACCGGCACAATGTGAGGCATGTGTCTGCTCGCCCTTGCCTGGAAAACCCACCCCCGCTGGCAGTTGGTGATGGTCGGTAACCGCGATGAGTTCCACGCGCGGCCGACCGCCGCCCTGGCCCGGTGGCCCCCTCCGGATGACCGGGTGGCCGCAGGCCGCGACCTGCGCTCGGGCGGGGCCTGGGCCGGGATCGGTGCGGACGGACGAATGGCGGTGGTGACCAACGTGCGCGACCCGCTGGCCCGGCAGACCGGCCCCTCACGCGGGGTCCTGGTAGCCGACTACCTGCGTGACACCGCCCCGGCCGCCCGCTTCGCCGATGGGCTGACCGCCCGCGCCGCCGACTTCGCCCCGTTCAACCTGCTGCTGGCCGATCGCGACAGCTGCCAGTTCCTGGGCAACCACCCGGCGGGTCGGCAGGCGTTGGCGCCCGGCGTACATGGCATGTCCAACGGGCCGCTGGATGCCCCGTGGCCCAAGACGGAGCGCTTGAACGCCGTCCTGCAGGGCTGGATCACCAGCGGCAGCGACGACCTGGGCCCGCTGTGGGCGGCGCTGGCCGATGAAACCCGGGCCGACGACAGCGCCCTGCCCGACACCGGCATCGGCCTGGAACGCGAGCGCTGGCTGAGCGCAGCGTTCATCCGCAGCCCGCAGTACGGCACCCGCGCCAGCACGCTGATCGCGCTGGATGCCGACGGCCAGGGCTTCATCCACGAGCGCCGGTTCGGGCCGGACGGCAGCTGCATCGGCGAGACGCGGTTGGCGGTTACGGCGCCGGCTGCGGGGATATGACGCGACGAGCCCGTTTTCGCCGGTGTGCGACGGGGCACTTCAGCCGCGATTGAAGGTGTTCACCGAAGTTTAACGCGTTGCGCCGCAACGGATTTCAGGCCATGACGCCGGGCTGGACCCGGGCGGGCGCCGGCCACGGCCGGCGCCGGCATCGGCCGTGGCTTGACCCCGGACACCCCGCGACGAGGATGAGGCGGACGGCACCTTCGCCGCACCCTCTTCGGACCCGAGACCTGCATGCGACGCATCCTCTTTCTATTGGCCAGCCATCTGCTGGTCCTTGGCGTGGGCTTCGGCCTGGGCGTGTACTTCCTGCCGATCCTGACCGCCCCCGACGATCCGCCGGTGCAACAGGTACAGGACGCGATGGGACAGGCCCGCTACCACGCCACCTTCCACCGCGACCAGAAAGGCAGCGACGCGCTGCACTGGGCCGACGGCGCACTGAGCGTGAGCGCCACCCAGGTCGCGTTCACCGGCAAGATCGCCCCGGGGCCCGACTACAAGGTGTATCTGACCCGCGAGTTCGTCGATACCAAGGCCTGCTTTGAACGGATCAAGACCGATGCCGTGCGGATCGGCGAGGTGAAGACCTTCAACCGATTCCTGGTCGATGTGCCACCGGGCGTGGATGTCGAGGAATTCACCACCGTGGTGGTGTGGTGCGAACGCTTCGCGCAGTTCATCTCGGCCGGGCAGTATCGAACACCGGGGTGATCGCCCGCCCTCCGCATGCCGGGATGTGGGACAATGCGCGCGGCGGAGTCGGCCAGACAGTCGCGTCATCCCTTGCGGATGCCGAGGAAAGTCCGGGCTCCATAGGGCAAGGTGCCAGGTAACGCCTGGGCGGCGCAAGCCGACGGAAAGTGCAACAGAAAGATACCGCCTACGTTTCCTTCGGGAAGCCGGTAAGGGTGAAATGGTGCGGTAAGAGCGCACCGCGAGTCTGGCAACAGACCGGCACGGCAAACCCCACCTGGAGCAAGACCAAATAGGGACCTAATGGCGTGGCCCGCGTCGGGTCCGGGTAGGTTGCTTGAGCGCTGCGGTGACGTAGCGCCTAGAGGAATGACTGTCCACGACAAAACCCGGCTTATCGGCCGGCTCCGCCGCTTTTTTCGTCATGACGAAAAAAGCCCCAATGTTTGCAGCGCAAACCTTGGCCCCCGGGCCACCAGCGCCCAATTCCCCGCGGCTGTCGCCGCGCCCCCTTTACTAAAGGGGGCTGTGCCTCCAGACGGTTGGCGTGGGGCGGCATTCAATCTGCACGCGCGGTAGAGCCACCCCATGGGTGGCTGCCTCACGTTCTGGCACCGCGTGCAGCCACCCGTGGGGTGGCTCTACCTTCTCTGGCACCGCGTGCAGCCACCCGTGGGGTGGCGAGACCGGCCGATCAACCGCCGTACAGGGCTTTTCTGGGGGCACCGGTGAGTTCGGCGGCGAGCTTGGCTGCGGTGGACGGCGGGAGGTGTTCGCTGAGCTTGGCGTACATGCGGCGGCCGGCGGCCAACTGAGCCTCCTCATCGTCGGCCGCGCCCTGCACCATCACCACGAATTCGCCCTTGCGCTGGTTGTCGTCGGCTTCCACCTGCTGCAGCAGCGAGGCCAGATCACCATCCAGCACGGTCTCAAACAGCTTGGTCAGCTCACGCGCCAGCACCGCGGGCCGCTCGGGCCCGAACGCGGCGACCATGTCCGCCAGCGATTCAGTGATCCGGTGCGAGGATTCGTAGAACACCAGCGTGCGGGTTTCACCGGCCAGCGCATGGAGCCGCTCGCGGCGGCCGGAGGCCTTGGCCGGCAGGAAGCCCTCGAAGGTGAAGCGATCGCTGGGCAGGCCGGCCACGCTGAGCGCCGCGATCGCCGCACAGGCACCGGGAATCGGGCTGACCTTGATCCCGGCTTCCCGCGCGGCGCGCACCAGCCGGTAGCCCGGGTCGCTGACCAGCGGGGTACCGGCATCACTGACCAGTGCCAGCGACTCCCCGGCCAACAGGCGCGCCACGATCCGCTGCGACAACGCTTCTTCATTGTGGTCATGCAGCGCCACCAACGGCTGCTGGATGCCGAAGTGGGCCAGCAGCTGGCCGCTGCGGCGGGTGTCCTCGGCGCAGATCGCGGCCACCGAACGCAGCACGTCCTGCGCGCGCGGGGTCAGATCGGCGAGGTTGCCGATCGGGGTGGCAACGACATACAGCGTGGGGACAGCACTCATCAGCGGCTCTTCCGTGGTCAAGGGTAGAATCGTACCGTTCCCCGGCCACGGCCGCTGCCCCCATCGAATGGACCTGATCATGAACAAGCCCGTCGTACGGATCTCCGCCCTTTCGTTGTCGCTGATGCTGCTTGCCGGCTGCGCCACGACCAGCTTCACCAGTGCGCCGGATTCGCCGGCCCAGAGCCAGGCCCTGGCGCTGATCGAGCAGGGCAAGCCGCGCGATGCGGCGGTCCAGCTGGAAGGCCTGGCCAACACCCTGCGCGGCAGTGCCCGCAGCGCCGCCCTGGCCGATGCCGCCTTTGCCTGGCACGAAGCCGGCGATGCCACCCGCGCCCGCACGCTGCTGGCCCAGGTCACTGCGCGCCAGCTCAGCGGCGCCAGCCTCCAGCGCTACCAGCTGACCACGGCCGAACTCGCGCTGGCCGACAAGCAGCCGGCACAGGCGCTGGCCGCACTGAAAGAATCGGCCGACGCGGTCACCCCCTCGCTGCGTACCCGCTGGCAGTTGGCGCGCGCCAACGCACTGCAGGCCACCGGCGACAACCTCGGCGCCGCGCTTGAGCGCGCCCGTGCGCACGCCGCGCTCTCCGGCAAGGCGCGCAGCGACAACCAGCAGGCCATCGCCGGCCTGCTTGGCACGCTGGACGATGCCACCCTGCGCGCCCGCGCGGCGGCACTGCCGGCCAACGAGCCGCTGTACAACTTCGCCGGCCGTGCGCTGATCGCCCGTGGCCTGCCGCTGCCGCGTCCGTTCGATCGCGAAGGCGCCTCGCAGTTCGATACCAGCAAGCGCCCGCCGGCGATGAGCGATGGCTATCGTCCGCCCGTGAAGATGGCCGTGCTGCTGCCGCTCAGTGGCCGCCTGGCCACCGCCGCGCAGCCGGTCCGCGATGGCCTGCTCAGCGGTTACTACGGTGAAACCCGCCGCCGTCCGGACATCCAGTTCATCGACACCGCCGGTACCGCCGCCGGTGCCGTGGCCGCCTACGACAAGGCGGTGACCGCCGGTGCCGATTTCATCGTCGGCCCGCTCGGCCGCGATGAAGTGGATGCCGTGTTCGGCCGCCGCGAACTGCCGGTGCCGGTGCTGGCCCTGAACCGCGGCAAGGACACCCCGCCGGCGGGCAGCGCCGGTTTCTCGCTGGCCCCGGAAGACGACGGCATCATCGCCGCCGAGTACCTGCGCGGACGCGAGCGCAGCAAGGTGCTGGTGATCCACAGCAATGATGACAACGGCCGCCGTGCCGCCGCCGCCTTCCGTGAGCGCTTCGCGCAGCGCGGTGGTCAGGTGGTGGCCACCATCGGCGTCAGCGACACGGTCGGCGACATTGGCGCGCAGGTGCGTGCGGCCGGCGCCATCGACGGTGTGTTGCTGGCAGTGAAGGCGCCGCAGGCGCGTGCACTGACCCCGCAGCTGGCGCTGGCCGGTGCCGGTGGCGCCAGCCGCGTCGGCACCTCGCAGCTGACCGTCGGTGCCGGCAAGCCGGAAGAAGACATGGCGCTGGACGGCATCGTCTATCCGAACGAAGCCTGGAACGTGCGTGGCGTGCCCGGCCTGCCGGCCGCCTCCACGGCCGGGCAGATCCTGCCCTCGGCGCGTGGTGCCTCCGGTCGCCTGTTCGCGTTCGGTTTCGATGCCTGGAAGATCAGCGCCTACCTGGACAAGGTCGCGACGGAAGGCGGCCTGGCCGGCGCCACCGGCACCCTGTTCCTGGACAGCAACGGCAACGTACTGCGGGTGCCGGCATGGTCGACCTTCAGCGGTGGCCGGCCGATGCCGATCGCCAGCAGCAACTGAGCCACGTGCCCACCGGGCGCGCGGTACGCGGTGCGGCGGTGGAAGCCGCCGCACAGCACCATCTTCGTGAGGCCGGGCTGCGTCCGGTCACCACCAACGCGCGGTATCGCCGGGGCGAGATCGACCTGATCATGCGCGACGGCGATGTCGTCGTGTTCGTGGAAGTGCGCTACCGCGCCACTGCCCGCTTCGGCGGCGGTGCGGCTTCGGTGGACCTGCGCAAGCGACGCAAGCTGGTGATCGCCGCGCAGCTGTTTCTGCAGTCCCATCCCTGGCTGGCCGAGCAGCCCTGCCGCTTCGACGTGGTTGAAGCCAGTGGCGAGCCCCCGCAGCTGAACTGGCTGCGCGACGCGTTCCGCCTGGACGACTGCTGATGCCCTCCATCTTCACCCACGCCGCCATTCCGCTGGCGCTGTGGTGCGCCGCGGATCGCGGTCGCATCGCCGCGCCGTTGCTGGCCGCGGGCGTGGTCGCGGCGATGCTGCCCGACGCGGACGTGCTGGCCTTCGCGCTGCACATTCCCTATGCCGACAGCTTCGGCCACCGCGGGGCCAGTCATTCGATCGTGTTTGCCGCGGTGCTGGCCGTGCTCGCTGCCCTGCTGCATACGCGCCTGCGCGCCAGTGCAGTGCAGGCCGCCGCATTCGTTGGCATCAGCGCACTGTCGCACCCGCTGCTGGACGCGTTCACCTCCGGTGGTCTCGGGGTTGCCCTGTGGTGGCCGTGGAGTGGCGAGCGGTTGTTCGCGCCGTGGCGCCCGATCCGCGTATCGCCGTTCGCCGGGCAGTTCTTCAGCGCGCGCGGGCTGGCCACTGTTGTGTCTGAACTGCGTTGGGTGTGGTTGCCGCTGGCCGCCGCCGTGATCGGCTGGCGGCTGATCCAACGCGCCCCTGTGAATTCCCGGAACGCCTGATGTCGACCCCCCCCGCCCTGCCCGCCGCCTTCCTGTCCACCGTGCATGCGCTGCTGGGCGACGATGGGTGGCGCACCGATGACGCGGCACTGGCCGCCCATGCGCAGGACAACTCCTGGCGCAGCCAGCTGCCGCTCGGCGTGGCGTTTCCGCGTGACCGCGAGCAGGTGGTGGCGCTGGTCCGCGCCTGTCGCACGCACCACGTGGCCCTGGTGGCGCGCGGCGCGGGCACCGGCACCACCGGCGCGGCGGTGCCGGTCAACGGCAGCATCGTGCTGTCGTTCGCGCGCATGTCGCGCATCCTCGCCATCCAGCCCGGCAACCGCTGCGCGGTGGTCGAACCGGGCGTGCTCAACGGCGACCTGCAGCAGGCGCTGATGCCGCACGGCCTGTTCTGGGCACCGGACCCGTCCAGTGCGGAGATCTGCAGCATCGGCGGCAACCTGGCGTGCAATGCCGGTGGCCCGCGCGCCGTGAAGTACGGCACCAGCCGCGACAACGTGCTCGGCCTGGTGGCGGTCACCGGTGCAGGCGACCTCATCCACTGCGGCGGCGCTTACACCAAGGACGCCACCGGCTACGACCTCACCCACCTGCTGGTCGGCAGCGAAGGCACCCTGGCGCTGATCGTGGAAGCCACGCTCAAGCTCACCCCGCTGCCGGTCGCCCAGGCCGGGTTGCGCGTGCTGTACCGCGATGCGGATGCCGCCGCCGCAGCCGTGTCGCGCCTGATGGCACAACCGGTGGTGCCCACGCGGCTGGAATTCATGGACGCGCGCAGCCTGGCGCTGCTGCGTCGCAATGGCGCCGACGTGCCCGAGGCCGGTGCGATGCTGCTGGTGGAAGCCGACGGCGACCACGACACCCTGCCCTACCTGCTCCAGGCACTGGCCACCGCCGCCGAGGGCGACGGCCTGCTGGCGCTGGACGTGGCGATGGAAGGGGCCGCACGCGAGAAACTGTGGGCCGCGCGCAAGGCGCTGTCGCCCGCGCTGCGCAGCATCGCCCCGGGCAAGATCAACGAAGACGTGGTGGTGCCGGTGTCGCGCATCCCTGACCTGGTCGCCGGCGTGCAGGCGCTGGCGCGCGAGTACACGCTGACCATCGTCACCTTCGGCCATGCGGGCAACGGCAACCTGCACGTCAACATCCTGTACCACCCCGACGACGCCGACGAGAACGCACGCGCGCATGCCGCGCTGCCGAAGATCTTCGAACTGACCTTGGCGCTCGGCGGCACGTTGTCCGGTGAGCACGGCATCGGGCTGGCCAAGCGCGATTTCATGGCCCAGGCCTTCTCCCCCGCCACGCTGGCGGCGATGCGGGCGATCAAGCACGCGCTGGATCCGGACGGCATCCTCAACCCGGGCAAGGTGCTGCCGCCGGGGTGATGCGGGTTCATGCCGCGGGCGCGGATGGCAGCCGGATGGCGCCCCGCTCTACGGCAGCCGGGCAGAGCCCGGCTCTACGGTGCGTGGTGCGCGCTGGGTGATGTCGATCAGCGTGGTGCGGAAATCCGGCAGCAGTACGCGGTTGCCGTGACCGCTCAGGTGATCGTTGTCGAAGAACAGCGGCTGGTCACCGTCCATGGCCGAACACGTCTGCGCACCACACAACAGCGGTAGCGGATCCCAGACATGCAACGACGGATAGCGGTCGCTCAGCGCGGCCAGCAGTTCCAGCTGCGGTGCACGCAGCAGCTCCAGGTCGGCGCGCGCCATGTCCAGCCCGCCGGCGCAGGCCGGATTCATCCGGTTGAATCTGTCCGTGCAGCGATACGCCCCCGCCTTGAACAGCGGCAACGGCGCATCCACCACCACGTGCACGCCCAGCCGCTGCAGCCTGTCCAGCACCCGCTCCGCCTCGGCGCGCGCAGCGGCGGCATCGGACGGCGTGCGCTCTGCCAGCATCTGCTGGAACACCACCGCATCGCCATTGCCCCAGTCGCGGCCGCGCAGCTCGGGCATGCGCAGCGATGCCAGCAGCACGATGTCGCCCGGTCGCGCCTGCGCCTCGATGCGGGACAGCGCCCGCTCGGCGAAGGACCGGCAGTCGGCCGGGGCCGCGCGCAGCAGATTGACGATGCCGCACCCACCCTGATCGTCCTGGCGCACCTCCATGCCGGTCTGCCGCGCCACCATCGACGTCAGGGTGCGATACGCGGCGGCATGCGAGTCACCGGCGACGAACAGGCGGCGGCCGGCCAGCCCGGGCGCTTCCACCGGGTCAAGCGGCCGCCATGCAGGGTACTTGCGTGCCTGCCACGCGTCGCCGTCGCGGGTGCTGCTGAGCGATATCTGCTCGTGGAAGTTCACCATGCTCCAGGCCAGCAACGCGGCGCCGGCCACCACCGGCACCGCCATCGCGAGCACCCTGGCGGGGGCCTTTGCCGCCAGCGCGGGGGCGCGGCGCAGCGGCGTTTCCACCCAGCGGTAGGACGCCGAGGCCACCAGCAGAAGCAGGATCGGGTACAGCCACAGCGCTGCCCCCTGAAGGCCGTAGGTCCAACGCAGCAGGACCAGCAGGGGCCAATGCCAGAGGTAGAGCGAGTACGAGATGCGGCCCAGGTAGGTCAGCGGCCCCCATGACAGCAACCGCGCGTACCCGGTCGTGGCGGCACCCTCTGCAGACACCGCGGCAAGCAGCAGCAGCGCGCCGATCACCGTGAGGGCCACCCCCGGGAAGGGCAGCGGCAGCGACGGTGCCAGCACCACGCCTGCGCCCAACAGCGCCCCCCCTGGCCATGCCAGCCAACGTCCGCGCGGCGCACCGCCACGGGCCGTCATCCATTGATACAGCAGCGCGCCAGCGGCCAGTTCCCAGAAGCGCGCGGGCAGCAGATAGAAGGCAGTGGTGGGCGCAACGCGGCTTTGCCATGCCGCCAGCACCAGAGACACCAGCGACACGACCGGAAGCAGCCAGCGCAACGAAGGGAAGCGCTGGCGACCGCGCATCCAGGCGATGAACAGCACGGGAAAGACCAGGTAGAACTGTTCCTCCACGCCCAATGTCCAGGTATGCAGGAACGGATTGAGGTCTGCACCGGGCGAGAAGTAGCTGTCCTGTTGCCCCGCCAGCACGATATTGCTCAGGCCAAGCAGCGCGGCCATGCCGGTCTGGTCGAACTGTTCATTGCGCCATGCCCGCGGAATCAGCAACGCCGACAGCACGAACGTGACCACCAGCATCAGCAGCAGCGCGGGCAACAGGCGCAGCACGCGGCGACGATAGAAATCGAGCAGCAACGTACCCGGTGGCGTGTCACCCCGTGCCGCCAGGGACTGGCTGATCACGAAGCCCGAAATGACGAAGAACAGATCCACACCGGTGAAGCCGCCCGGCAGCAGCGGGGCATCGACATGGAAGACGATGACGGCCAGCACGGCGAGCGCGCGCATGCCGTCAATGGCGGGATTGTGGGAGCATCCAAGCGTGCGCATGTGGGCAGCCGAGGTGAGGTGACCCACAGCATCACGGTAAGGGGGGATGCGCTTCAAAGGGCAAACGCGACAGCGCGCGCCGTCGTTTCGCTGCGGTATGGGTTGGCCTGCGGCTGCGTATTCGCAGGCCCTATCTAAACCTCCCTGCCCATTGGCGGGAGGGCAGCGACCGAACGGGATGCAGCGGGTAGTGGGGTCGACTCAAGGATTCGCGTCGAACACCACGGTCATCTGCCCGTCCCAGCGCGAGCCGGGCAGCTGCACGATCGTCTCCACGGCGGCGCGGTTGGCCGTGAACCGCAGCGTCGAGCGGCGCTGCATCAGGTACCCCTCGGGGCTGAAGCGCGGCGCGAGCGCGTCGTCGGCCGATAGCGGCGTGTCCTGTGCGGGGCGTCCGTCCTTCAGATTGCGCATGCCCGGAATGGTCACGTCCACGTCCACGGGCACCACCACGTCATCGGCTGCATTGCGGATGCCACAGCCACTGCCGGCTGCATGTTCGCAGCGCAGCTTCATGCTGAAATCCATCGACGAGGTGAGGTGGAACGGCAGCGCCTGGCGCAGCCGTGCGGGCACCTTCCCATGGTTGATCCACTGCGACCAGCCGCCGTCCGGCACCAGTGGCACGCGCGGCGTTTCGCTGGCAAAGCGCACCTGGAAATCATGTATCACATCGAAGACGAAGTTCATCCGGATCGCCGTGGTGCCGGTGATGTTGTCGCCCAGGTCGATGTCGGCATCGGCGCCACCGGTGGTCCAGGTTTCCTGCGCCGTATAGCGGCCATCCTGCAGGGTCATCGCATTGGGAAGTGCCACCTGAATGCCGATGCCGACGTTGCGGTAGGCGTAGGTACGCCCCCCCCTTCCCTGGTTGCTGTAACACGCCTGTGGGTTGCCCGGATCACGGACGCCCCAGCCGCCATTGGACCAGCCGACCCCACCGGCACCCCGGATCGCGGTGCAGCCGCCGCTGATGCCGTGGTACCACGGATCCGCCCCACGCCCGAAGTTCAATCGCAGGGAAATGGCGACAAAGCTGATCTCCGCGTCGAACGTACGCCCGGTGTTGACATCCTGCAACGTGATGATGCGTGGCGCCGGAAAGCGCACATACGTCGTGTCGCGCTGCGCCGTGCCGGTCTGCGGGCCCGACTTGCGCCAGTACTCCCCTCCCCCCAGATCAAAGATGTAGGCCCCCTTCTGGGCACATTGCGTTGGCCGCCAATTGCAGAAGGCGCCGCGTGGCGTGGTGTTTTCGAATGCCGTATTGCCGGGGTTCAACGCGTTCGGCCTGAACTGGCCGGTGACGGTCACTTCGCGTACCTGGGCGGCCACCGGGGTGGCGTGCAGCGCGAACAGGACAAGCATCAGCAACGGGAGACATTTCATGGCGGCAACCTGCAGGCCTGGGGGAAGGGGGCGATTCACTGCACGGCAACCGGCGGCGGGCAGCGCACCCCGCCCACCATCAACAGGTCGCCTTCGCGCGGGTAGCTGGCCTGCTCCATCACCAGTTCACAGCGGGTGAGGTTGGGGTAGCGCAGTTCCACCACCGGCGCGCGTGCACTCAGTTCAAGGGTGAAAAATCCATCGTCCTGGCTCACGCTGCGCCCGGCGTGGTTGATCACCTGCACGCCACGCACCCCGCAGCCATCGGCATCCACGACCTGGCCCAATACGGTGAAGGTGCGCAGCACATCCACCGTGGCGTGCATCACCCCGCCCTTGTTGAGGTGGTAGTCGAGCGCGGCCGGCTGCAGGGTGGCCGCCGGGGCCGTGCGGCCGTCGAAATCGATCTGCACCTGGCCGGCGCGGTAGGCGCTGACCGGCACGAAGTTGCGGCCCGGCCGCAGCACCACGCTGCCGCTGCGGCTGTCGTCGGCGCGCAGAACGACATCGGGGACGTCGCTGCGCACGTCCACGATGATGCCGGTGTCCACCGCACCGCTGCGGCCCTGGCCAATGACCGCCACGTGGCCGCCGCCGAACGCCACGGTGCTGTCCAGGTTGGCACTGCCGCTCAGTTGGCCGCTGCCCGCCGCGCGGTACAGCTGCGCATCACCTTCCAGCACTGCATGCTGCAGGTAGGCACCGGCACCGGCGCCTACGCCGCCGCGGTCCGCACCCACGGTGCCGGTCACGCTGCGCAGCAACGGGCCATCCAGGTGCTGGCTGACGGTGGCGGCGAGGTACCCGTCGCGCTGCCCGTTGTCCCCGGTTCGGCTGCCCAGGCTGCCACTGTAGCTGCGGCGATCACTGCCGAGCGCAAGGCTCACCGTCAGGTCGATGCCGCGTTGGCGGTGGTAGCCGGTATGGCGATTGCCCGGACGGTCGTGGGCGGATACGCGCCAGTTCACGTCATGTCGCCCGAACAGTGTTTCGCGGCGGCCGTAGGACACGTCGATGCCGGTGCCACGGGTGAATCCGCTCGAGCGCGCGATACGCACGCTGGCCGTATCGCGGTGGCTGAAACGGTGGGTGATCGACACCGCCGTGGTGTCCTGCCAGCCGCCTTGGCGCTCCCATCGCGGCGCGAGCCCGGCGCCTAGCGCCACGCGGTGGCGTTGTTCGGCCCAACTGCGCGCGTGACTGGCCACGACCGACCCGGCCCGGTAGCGATACAGGCCCTGCAGGTCCAGGCCGCGCCCCCTGTCTGTGGCGGTGTACAGGTTGGTGTAAGCACTCAGCGCACTGCTGGCCTGCCAGTCCATCGACAGCCCGGCCGCACGGCGTTGCCCGATCTGCTGCACGGTGGCACCGGCCACCGCACGCGGATGCACCAGGTAATTGACCACCGCGCCGGCGGCCACCTTGCCGCTGTCCGCATCGCTGCTGCTGCCGAGCAGGCCGCGCTGCTGGCCGGCGAACGCGCTGTAGCGCCAGCGCCGCGTCGGGTCGCGCCAGCGGCTGGGCTTGTGGATGGTGGCCGCCTCGCGCGAGGCTTCGCGTCCGTCCACCACCACGCGCAGGTCCACCTCGTAGATACCGCCCGGCAAGCGCCGTGTATCGATTTCCTGGATCCCCGGCCTGACGGCCTGGGTGGACAACAGCACGCCATCGCGCAGGAGCTCCACCACCCCGTCGCGACTGGCGGTGACATGGACCGGGTACATGCTGGCGCTGCGGGTATCGGCCAGCAGGATGTCCGACGAGCCGACCATGACGCCCAACGCGGTGTCGTTCTGCGTACCGGGTGCGCGCGGCTGGCGGATCACGCCTTCGAAGGTGGGCAGGAAGTAGCCGGCGCGCACGAAGTGGTCGCCCAGCTCGCGTTGTGCGTACAACGCGCTGAGGTAGTGGTCGGCGCTGCCGGGCTGCGCGTGGTACTGGTAGCTGCCCAGCGTGCTCCAGCGACCCAGGCTGCCACGCAGCTCGGCGCTGTAGCGGGTGGCCGTGGACTGGTCCTGGCCCCCGTGCACGGCCAGGCTGTTGCGCAGGATCAGGCCACGGCTGCCCCCCTCGGGCTGGGCAACGTGGCGGTCCTCGCCCCGCGTGCCGCCCGGGGTAAGCAGGCTGAGCAGCGAATTGGAGAGACTGTAATGCAGCGCCGACAGCCCGCGGCAGGCCTCGTGGCAGACGCCCAGTGGCAACGGCTCGGCCAGCTGCGTCGCCCAGCGTGCACGTTCACTCGGTGGCAGGCGGCTGTCATGGCTGTCGACGAAGTCCACCACCTGCACGCGGTTGTCGTCGTGCAGCACCACCTCGGCATCGCCGAGGTACTGCCCGTCCAGCTCCACGCGGACCGTGAGCGGGGTGCCGAACAGATGCGCGCGGAACTCGGCCGGCATGCGCTCGCGCTGTTCCAGAAGGCTGGGCAGCTCATCCGGTGCCAGGCCCCCGGCCTGCGAGGACGCGGCAACGACAATGGCACCGATGGCGACGGTCAACCTGGCCAAGGGCGGGCATGCGCGAGGGCGCCTGGGAAACATGGTGCGTTCTCCGGCCTCCCTGCCGCATCGGTGGATGCGGCAGGGAACGCCTGCAGGGCTCACGGATCGGCGATATCACTTTCGAAGATCATGTGGAACTGGCCGCCATAGCTGCCCTGTTTGTAGCCACCGGTCGGCACCGTCGGGGCGATGGCAAAGGCCAGCGATTTGCCAGCGGCCGCCTGCGCCGGGTTGGCGACGGTGAGCTTCACGCCGCCCGCAACCGGCACGGCCACGTTGTCCAGCTTCACCACCAGGTCCACGACATCGGCAGCCGACGCCATCTGGGCCGGGGCCGACAGGTAGGCGGTGATGGCGGCCGACGACTTGACGTTGATGACACGGCCGGTCAGTTCACCCAGTACCTGGCGCGCGGTATCCCACGGCAGGTTCTGCGGCAGGCCTTCCCAGCCATCGGGCGTGGATACCTGCAGACCGGCGGTGTTGGGCACGTCGGCCGTGACATTCACGGTGATCGACTTGGTTTCGATGGCGGCGTGGCTCAGCGCCGGGGCCAGCAGCGCGGCGGTGGCGGCCGCCAACGCGTAGGTTTTCAAGGACATGGTGTTGCTCCAGGAAGAGTGGATGGATACAAGACGCCAGGACATGGGCACAGCACCCCCGGCGGGTGCCTGGCGGACCCGATGGGGCATGAACAGCGGGAGGAACGGAACGGTCAGCGGCGCGAATCGATACCGCGCTGGCTGTCGCCCTCCTTCAGGTCGTAGCGGGTGAACTGGCCGTCGGCCTGCTGCAGCGCGTAGGAGCGCCCGGGCCGGACGTGGACGATGATGCCGGGCGTGCAGGTGTCCGGGCGGGCGCGCTCGCACTGGCGCAGGTTGTCCAGCACCACGGTGGCGTTGCCGTGGTTGTACACGCGGCCATCCTGCAGGCGGGTGTCGTAGTGCGCGTGCTCCGGCGCGATGAACAGGATCGTGCCGTAGCCGGTGAACATGCGGATGGACGCGTTCAATTCCGCCGCTTCCTGCGCCTGTTCTTCGCTGAGCGAGAATTCCTCGGCGCTGGGTGCCACCGGGATGAAGCGCAACCGGTAATAACGTTCCTGGTCACGTGCGCCGCGATAGACCAGGCGCGTGGCCTGTTGGCCGTTGCCGGCAATGATCAGGCGGCTGGGGCTGGCGATGACACCGTGCGCGCCAGGGGCGTTGCGTACCAACGCCGCGCCGTCCACCGGCGTTTCACTGGCCTGTCCTTCCGCATCGAAGTGCATCTGGGTCACTTCCACGCGCACGTAGGCCGTGGCGTCACCGGTGTTGCGGATGCGCTTGAGCAGGTTGCTGTGGGTAGGTTCCAGGTAGTCGAACAGCGGCCCGACGCTGATCTGCGGTGTCGCGGCGGCGGCCGGCAAGCAGAGCGTGGACAACAGCAGGGCAATGAGGAAGCGGGGCATGACGCAGCTCGCGTTGGAGAGCGCACAGTCTGTGCACTCACCCCCAGGGCGGCCATGCAATTAGTTGCAAATGCAAATAACTATCGATTGCATCGATATGGTTGATCGCCGTACACCACCGCGCCCAGCGGACCGCTGGACGCGCAGGCGGCAACATCCTCAAGCAGCAGCCGGGCAAAGCAGGCTCTACGTTTCTGCGGCACGGGATACTGGATGCAGTACGTGCAACCTGAAGGAGCCGGGCATTACCCGGCTCCTTTTTTTTACCAGCGCACGCGCATGCCCAGCTGTCCGCCCACGTTGCGGTAGGCGTGGTCGCCGCGCTGTACGCTCATGCCGCCCCAGGCCGACCAGCGCTGACCCAGCTTCAGCTCGGCACCGGCCTGCACTTCATAGCGGTCGCGCGGCATGTCTGCGCCCAGGGTTTCGCCATTGAATGCGAGCGTGCTGGTGCGCGGTCCACGCAGCCAGTTCACCGCCATGTACGGCTGCACCACGTTGCCCGCACGGGTATCGTGGCCGAAGACGCGCACGCCCAGGCGGCCGCTGATGCCATCCGCGTCGGCGGTGTCGATCCGGGTGCCGTTGGCTTCCACGTGACCGTCTGCCCGGTAATCCACGTGCGATACCTGCAGCTGCGGCTGCACGTACAGGTTGGCGTGCGGTCCCTGCCAGATGGTGAAGGTGTAGCCGCCTTCGACCGACGTAGTGATCACCCGGGTGTCGTACTGCTCGCGCGGCAGGTCTACGCCCTCCACGCGGTTGTCAAAACGGCCCGCCTGCACACTGGCATCCACATAAGCGCCCTGGCTGCTGCCCGGTTGCTGCTGCCATGTGGCATACACACCCACCGCATTGCCCCGCACACGTCCCGTGGCGGTGTACCCGGTGAGGGGCGAGACCACGGTGCTGTCGGCCCGGCCGCTGCCCAGCATCACGCCCAAGGTGGTGCCATTGCGCTGCCAGAGGGCGCTGCCCACCTGCAGAATCGACGTGGTGCCGTCCACGGCCAACTGGCCCCCTACCGCCTGGAAGTCGGCCTGCTGGCGGCCGACGCGTACCCACGCACCGTGGCCCTCGGCAAGGCCCGGCGCGCCGATGCGGTCATGCAGGCGATGCTGGAACATACCGTTGGCGGCGGTCTGGTTGGCCAGGTAGGCGCCGGCTTCCGGGCGCAGCACCCGGCCCGGCGGCGTGATCGGAATACCACCATCGCCCCCTTCTTCCGGGTCCGGGCCCGGCGTTGGATCCGGTTCGGTGACACAGCCCGGAGAGGTGGGATCGTCCTGACAGCGGTCGAACCATTGCGAGCGCAGGTACCACTGGCCATCGCTGGGATCGGCGATGCCGCCCTGGAAAAGGAAGTACTCGTACGAGCCGCCCACCGCACGCCCCGCCAAGGCGTAACGCCCCAGCGATGCACCGTCGACCTGGATGAGCTGAATGCCATCTTCGGTGGGTGCACCCACGCCACCGACGTTCTGCACGCGCAGGCTGGCGTCGCCACTGGTATCGCCGCGCACGTGCAGGCGGTCGATCACGGTGTCATCGCCCGCCAGCGCACCGTGAAACAGGAAGGTGCCGCCATCGCTGTGCAGGTCGCCGTCCACGGTGAGCAGGGTGCCCACCGCAGCACGCCCATCGGACAGGGCCAGCGTGCTGTCGCGCATCGTCAGCGCATCCACGCGTGCGTCACCGCGCAGGGTCCACTGGCTGCCGCCGTCCAGTTCCATGTGCTCCACGAGGTCGCTGCTGCCCCACCAGTGCGAGCCACCGGCCAGGCTGACCTGCACCTGCGATTGCGGCACCAGCCCGTTCTCCAGGTCTTCGCGGGTGATGACAATGTCACCCTGCATCTGCGCGGCGTTCTCCAGCCGTACGTCGAAGCGACCGCTCACCGCGGCGTCCAGCGACAGTGCGGTGCCATTGCCCCCGGACAGCAGTGCGCCATTGTCCAATGTCAGCCCCGCATCGCGGCTGCTACGCAGCCACACGCCGCCGTGCTGCGCGCTCACCAGCGAGCCACCGTCGATCTGCATGCGGCCGTTGTCATTGATCACCGCCGCCCAGGCGCCCGCGCCTTCAGTGCGTACGTGCGTATCGCGCAGCGTCATCTCGCCACGGCCGCCCGACAGCACACCGTGCGAACTGATACCGGTGGTGCGGACCACGGTGTCGGCCAGGTGCACGCTGCCACCGAGCCGGGCGATGGCGCCGATGGCGCCGTTGCCCTCGGTGAGGATATCGACGGCCTGCGCATGGGCTACCGGGGCCGGCGTGCCGGAGCCCTCCACATAAAGCCCGTGCCCGTTTCTACCGCCGGTACGCAGCGCGCTGTCGCGCAGGGTAGCCGCTCCGCCCAGCACCGACACCGCTTGATGCAGCTCGCCGTCGGCGCTGATGCGCGAACCGACCACCTCCAACTGCGCGTCGTTGAACATCAGGATGCCCACACCATTCTGTGTGGTGATGGAAGACCCTTCCACGCGCGCGGTGGCATTGCGCTGGTTGATGTTGATGCCGGTGCTCACGCTGGTGAGTACGCTGTTGCGCATGTCCAGCGCGGCCCCCTCCATCATGAACACGCCTGTGTGGCCATGAACCTGCGTGCCGTCCAGTGCGGCACTGCCGCCGCTCGCGCCATAGCTGAGCGCGGTTGCGTTGCTGCCACCGGCGTGGATGCGACCACCGCGCACCACCACATCGCCGCCCACCAGGATGCCCTCACCGGAGCGTTCGTGGGTGAGGTTGATGTCCACGTCTTCCAGCTCCACGACGCTTCCACGTCCGGCAAGGATGCCGGTGGAGCCAGCACCGTTTCCGTTGATCTGTACCGAACGCAGGGTCACATCGTTGGTACTCCCCGGCTCTATCCATACCGCCGCACCGCCGCCGGCGTGTTCAATACGCACGCGCTCGGCCAGCAGCGTGCCTCCGGCAACGAACAGGCCATTGGCACTGGTGCCGTGGATCTCGATCACGCTGTTGCGCAGCTCCGCGCTGCCCTCACGCAGCGCCACGCCGTGGGACAGACCGCCACGGGTGGTGATGTGGACGTTGTCGGCGATCAGGCTGCCGTTGCCCAGTTCGATGCCGCTGGCCGCAGTACCGCTGGTCTCGATACGGGTGCCTCGCAGGTCCAGTCCGCCACCGTCATGCGCGGCCAGGCCGGCGGCACCGTAGCCGGTGGTGACCGCGCTACCAGCGCGCAACGCGATACGACTCCCAGCGCCCTCTACGCGTGCCCCTGATGCACGTTGGCCTTCGGTGCGCAGGTTGACCTCGCCCGACGGCACGATGCTGCCGCCGTTGCGGGCCATGAAGGCATGGCCTGCGGTAGTGCCCGGATCGGCAGGATCGGTGGTGTGATAGTCGCCGGTAGCGGGCGTCTGATCATCGCCGTCGGCGATGACCTGTTGGGCCATGGCCGGGTGCGCGGCGAAAAGTACAGCGCTCATGGCAAGCGCGAGTGTTTTATGACGTGGATGGATAAAGCGCATAGGGATGCTCCTGGCAAATGCCGAGTGATCCTGACTATCGGAGTGATAGCGCACCATGCAAATTGTTGTAAGCGTCGTACAGATCTAAGACGTAGTGCTCTAAGCGACAGTGATCAGAAGCAATGTCAGCTTGGGCGATCAATCACACGATCGACCGCCTGAATCAAAACCGTCCGAACAATCGTCACCTCCTGCATTTGCAACTAGTTGCATGGGATGCCGAACGCCGTTCGACCAGACTTTCAGCCAACCCGATCCACACGCGCTGCGATGCCCCCGCTCACCCCGGTTTCACATTTACTGCATTAATCGTCGTACAGGTGAATCCGTAACCGTCTCAACACAGCGACGTGGCCGATGTTTCCCCTTGAAAGGACGTGACCATGAATTCTCCTGCACGCTCGAACCTCCGCTCGAACCTCCGCTCGAATGTCCGCCCGACCCTGCGCCCGCTTGCACACGGGTTGCTGCTGGCCTTGACCGCCCTGCCCATGGGCGTGGCCCTGGCCGGTGATCTTGACGACCAGAGTGCCATCGTCGGTCCGACCGATCCGCTGGAAGCATGGAGCCTGATCAATGACTCGCAGCTGGCGGTGGCCGCTGGAAAGACGCTGCAGATTGTCGCCGACGGCACCTCCACCGTTACGCTCGAACGTGGTGCCGAGGTAACCCGCAGCGGTACCGCACAGGATGCCATCACGCTCTACGGCAACGCTCGTTTGGGCGCTGACAACAGCCGTATCCTGGGCGGAATTTCGCTTCGGGCCTTCAGCACCGAGGCGTACCTGCGCGACAGCGAGGTCATTGTCACGACTGCGGGCCTGCGGCCCACCGAACGCAAGGCCATAGGCGTGGATCTGGCTGCCGGTCCCGGCGGCGCCGGGGCGCGCAATCCCTATGCGTGGATCAGTGGCACCACCCTCCGCGTCGAGGACGCACCGGACACCAGCAGGCCCTACAACAGCGGCTTGGGTGTGCGGTTGCAGATGGGTCAGATGGACATCATCAATGGCTCGCATATCACCGCTGCCAACGTCGGCGCCATGCTGTGGGGTGAAGCGAATCCGGCGGGCAGCCTGCGCCTGGGCATCGACAACGCGACGCTGGAATCCGGTCGGGGTGCCGCGATCCAGGTCATGCCGTTGGAGGCAAACCGCTACGACATCACCGTCGCCAACCATTCACGACTGATCGGCGGCGACGGAAACCTGCTGCGGGTCGGCGACGACATCATCCGGAGCCCCGAGCAGACCGATGTCAGCTTCACCGTCGACGATTCCCGCCTGGCGGGCAATATCACCTTCGATGCGGCGACCGTCACGGGATCGCTGGATGTCGTCCTGCGCAACAAGGCGCAGATCGACGGCCGCTTCTTCAACGTCACCTCCGCCAGCATCGACGGCGACAGCACCTGGCTGCTGACCGGCGACAGCAACGTCGGCCGGCTGGCGCTGGGCAGCACCGGCACCATCGGGATGGGCGACGGCACCACGTTCAACACCCTCACCGTCGATACGTTCACCGGCGATGGCGGCACGCTGGCCTTCAACACCCAGCTCGGCGACGACCGTTCGGCCAGTGACCGGCTGGTCATCACCGGCGATGCCAATGGGCAGGCCAACGTGCGGGTGAGCAACGCCGGCGGCACCGGCGCGAAGACCGATCGTGGTATCGAGCTGATCGACATCGGCGGTGCGTCCAATGCGCAGTTCGACCTGGTCGGGCGTGCGGTGGGTGGGCAGTACGAGTATTCGCTGGTGAAGGACGCCAACGGCAACTGGTACCTGCGCTCGGAACTGGCCACCGCGCCGGACCCGTGCCTGGCCGACCCGACCCTGCCCGAGTGCAACCCGATTGATCCGATTGATCCGATTGACCCGCCCACCCCGGTGCTGCGCCCGGAAGCCGGTGCCTACCTGGCCAACCAGTTCGCCATGGACCAGCTGCTGCGCCACCAGTGGCGCGACCGCCAGGGCGGCGAAGCAACGGCCGAGGGCGTGCGTGGCTGGGCGCGGGTGGATGCCACCAACAGCCACCTGTCCGCGGTGCAGGACCAGTTGGACCTGCGCGTGCAGCGCTCGCGCCTGCAGCTGGGTGCCGACGTGGGCGTGTTCGATAACGGCCGGGGCCGCGTGGGCGTGATGTTCACCGCCGGACAGGCCGATGCGCAGTCGCGTTCGCAGGTGACCGGTTACAGCGCACGCGGCAAGGTGGAAGGCGGCGCGGCCGGTGTGTACGGCAACTGGAGCAACGAGGCGATGTATGTGGATGCCGGTGTGCAGCGTGGGCAATTCCGCAACCGCGTGCAGGGCGAGGGCCTGGCCGCCGAGCGTTACGACTCGGACATCTGGCAGTCGTCGCTGGAAGCGGGCTATCGCTTCACCATCGGCCAGATCGGCAGCACCGCGTTGAGTCTGCAGCCGGAACTGCAGCTGGTGTACACCGACGCCACCACCGACCGCCACGAAGAGCGCAACGGCACGATAGTGCGCAGCGTGGGCGATGACGGGCTGTCGGGCCGCGTGGGCCTGCGCCTGCAGGGCGAGTCGCGCGCCACGGTGGGTGCGGCGGTGAGCCCGTACCTGGCGGTGAACTGGTACCGCGATGGCAGCAGCAACGGCATGGCGTTCGATGAAGACGTGCTGCAGGCGAGCGTACCGCGCAACCGGTATGAGATCAGCGCCGGTGGCCGGGTGGACTTCCGCTCGGGACTGAGTGGCTGGGGCGGGCTGGGCGTGATGCGCGGCGACCACGGGTATCGCGAAGCCACCGCGAACGTGAGCGTTGCTTACAGGTGGTAATACTGGAACGGCGCCGGATGATGGCCGGCGCCGTTTTGCGTGGTCGGTGGCTTGGGGCGGGTTGGCGGCCGGGGTTGGTCGGGAGCCGGCCAGCGGCCGGCACTACCGATGGCGTGTGGGCTACGTAGAGCTGGGCTCTGCCCGGCTGCTCACGCCGCGAAGTGCTGGTAGCCGCCGGGCCCGGTTTCGCCTTCGCACTGCACGCCCTGCCCGTCCACGATGCGGCCGATGCGGGTGAGCGGCAGGCGCAGCGATTCGGCTACGGCATGCAGCGCCTCGCGCTGGTCGGCGGCGGCGGTGAAACACAGTTCGTAATCGTCGCCGCCGCGCAGGGCACACGCACGCGCGGCGTCGCGGCCAAGCACCGCACGCAGGGCCGGTGACAGCGGCACGGCGTCGGCATCCACTTCGGCACGCACGCCACTGCGCGTGGCGATGTGGCCCAGGTCGGCCAGCAGGCCGTCAGAGATATCCACGGCAGCATGCGCGAAGGCCCGCAGGCGCAGGCCCAGCGTCACCCGTGGGGTCGGCCGCAGCAGGCGCAGGCGCAGTGTTTCGTAGTCGCCCAGCACGGTGGCGGTGGCGATGTTCAACTCGCCGCGCTGCCACAGCTGCAGGGCACCGGCGGCGTCGCCGAGTGTGCCGCTCACCCAGATGTCATCGCCCACCTGGGCGCGGTCGCGGCGCAGCGCCTGGCCACGTGCCACCTGCCCCATCGCCGTGACCGACAGCGACAGCGGACCACGCGCGGTGTCGCCGCCGATCAACGCGATGGCGTGTTCGTCGGCCAGCGCGAAGAAGCCGTCGGCGAAGGATTCGATCCAGTCCGGGTGCGCGTCGGGCAGCGACAATGCCAGCGTGCACCAGGCCGGGCGTGCGCCCATCGCGGCCAGGTCGGACAGATTGACCGCCAGGGTCTTCCAGCCGATGTCGAAGGGCATGGTCTCGGCCGGGAAATGCACGCCGCTGTTGAGCGTGTCGGCGGTGACCACCAGCTGTTCGTTCGGGCGCGGCTGCAGCAGCGCCGCGTCATCGCCGATGCCGAGCACCACGTCGTCGCGCTCGGCGGTGCGGGCACGGATGCGGTCGATCAGGGCGAATTCGGCAAGGGACATGGGGCGCTCCCGCGGTTGTGCGTGCCGCGCAGTGCGCGGTGGGGCGGTTTTTCGTGCCGCGCGACGCGCGGTTGTCGGTAGTGGCGGGGGGGGGGGGGGGGGCGCAGAACAAACCCCTGGGGGGGGGGGGAAGGCAAGCCGAGAA
>NZ_JBDJMT010000011.1:0-116416 GCF_039674045.1 Stenotrophomonas sp. TWI602 | reverse complement strand
TGCGCCCCACCGGGTGGGGGGGGGTCCCTGGGGGTCCCCCCCCCCCACCCGCATTGAAACATCGCCGATCACGGGGGGAGCCGTTATATTGGCCGCCATGAAGAACCGGGCTCCGGGCGCAGTGCGTCCGCTCAAGTATGTGTCGACGCTGCTGCTGGCCCTGGCCAGCAGTTCCGCCATGGCCCTGGGCCTGGGCGATATCCGGGTGCTGTCCAAACCGGGCCAACCCCTGCTGGCCGAAATCCCGGTCATTTCCGCCGATCCGTCCGAGCTGGAAAACCTCCGCGTTGCACTGGCCTCGCCGGCGACCTTCGCCCGGGTCGGGCTGGAACCGCCGTCCGGACTGGTCAGCGAACTGCAGTTTGAGTTGACCCGCAATGCGCAGGGCCGCGCTGTGGTGCGCGTCAGCAGTCATGCGCCCGTGGCGACGCCCTCGTTGAATTTCCTGATCGAAGCCGATTGGGGGCAGGGCCGTCTGGTCCGCGAATACTCCGCCCTGGTGGATGCGCCCAACAGCGCCGCCGCCGTGGCCGAGCCGGAGATCGTGGCTCCGGCAGGCGCGATGTCCAATGCCATCATCCGCGAGCCCGAACCGCAGGCGGCGCCGGTCGCCGCCACGCCGCCGCGCCGTACGGAACCGGCGACCACGCCGCGCCCGGTCGCGCCACGCGCAGCATCGGCCGCACCCGTCGCCGCCGATGGCAGCGTCACCGTGCAGCGTGGCCAGACCCTCTCGCAGATCGCCGGTTCGCTGGCGCGCGAGCAGGGCGTCAACCGCGACCAGGCGATGATCGCGCTGCTGCGGGCCAATCCCGAGGCCTTCATCCGTGGCAACGTGAACCTGCTCAAGCAGGGCGCGGTGCTGCGTACGCCGGGCGCCGAGGGCCTGGCCGGGATCGATGCCCAGCAGGCCGCGGCGATCGTGCGCGAGCACACCGCGCAGTGGCGGCAGTCGCGCGCGGCGATCCCGCAGCCGGCCGACAGCGGGGTGGCCGCCGTGCCGTCTCCTGCACCGGCCGCACCGACCGCTGCTGGCCAGGGCGCACGCCTGGAAATCGCGCCGGCCGTCGCCGCCGCCGGCACCACCGCAGGCACAACCACCGGCACCGCTGCCGGCACCGAGGGCGACATGCTGGCTAACGAACAACTGCGACAGGCCAAGGAAGACGTCGCCACGCGCGATGCCGAGATCCAGGAACTGCGCGAACGCGTGGCCGAGCTGGAGAAGCTCAAGGCCCAGCAGCAGTCCCTGATCACGTTGAAGGACAACGAACTGGCCGCTGCGCAACAGGGCCTGGAGCAGGCACCCGGCCCGCGTGACAGCGCCGGCGGTGGCTGGTACTGGCTGGGCCTGGTCGTGCTGCTGCTGGTAGTCGGGGGATGGGTGCTGGTACGCCGCCGCAAGCCGTCGCCGCTGCCGCCGCTGTCGCGCGATGGGCTCGATGGCATGGCATTGGCTGCTGCCGTCCCCGCGGCCGACGATGTGGACGAACTGGCAGCGCAGCAGGAGGACGTGCAGCGCGTGCCTGACGAAGAGGCCGTTGCAGAGGCCGACGTCTACGCCGGGCTGCGCCGCGAGCCGGTCTTCCCGCTCGCGCCTTCCGCGCACGACGCCGATCCGCGTGATCCCCTCGATGATCCTCGCTGGAGCGACACCGCGACCGACGAGGCACCCGTGTTGCCGGAGGTCGAGGCGACGGCGGCGTCTGCGTACAGTATCGAGGCCGATGCGCAGCACGTGAACGTGGATGAGGCGCTGTTCCGCGCGCCGGCCCCGCTGATCGAGCCGCCGGCCCATGCGCTGGAAGCCGCCGCGCAGCCTTCGTTCCGGGGCGTGTTCGAATTCCCCGATGAAACAGCGACGGCCGAACGTCCGGCAGACGAAGACGATCACACCCTCGGTGCCGACGTTGCGCCGGTGATGGCCACCCATGACGACACCACCGAGGGTGCAGACCCGGTCGCCGACAACGCGCCGGTCGCGCCGATCGGCAGCCCCGGTCGTGATCGACTGGAACTGGCCATCGCCTACCTGGACCTCGGCGATGCCGAGACCGCGCGGACGCTGCTGCACGAAGTGGCCGTCGGCGCCGACCCGCACAGCCAGGCCGAGGCGCGCGAACTGCTGGCGCGACTGGGATGAGCGACGCCCGCCCGCTGGCCGCCCGTGAGCGCCGCCTGGACTATGTCGAGTTCGCCTCGCGCGATCCCGCAGCCAGTCGCCACTTCTTCGAGCAGGTGTTCGGCTGGTCGTTCGTGGATTACGGCCCGGACTACACCGCCTTCGACGATGGCCGTTTCCAGGGCGGCTTCTTCCGCGCTGAGCCGCAGACGGCGGCGGGTGCGGGCGCGCCATTGCTGGTGATCTACGCCGATGATCTGCAGCCCATGCTCGAGGCCGTGCTGGCCCAGGGCGGGCAGATCATCAAGCCGGTGTTCGCCTTCCCCGGCGGCAGCCGGTTCCAGTTCCTGGAGCCCGGCGGCAACGAGCTGGCCGTGTGGTCCGAGCGCGACGCCGTCTGATGCAATACCGGCGCCTGCGCCGGCCCCCCAAAACATAGAGGTTCACCATGCGCTACGCACTGGGCGTGGAATACGACGGCAGCGAATTCAAGGGCTGGCAGCAGTTGGGCGAGAGTGGCTGCCCGAGCGTGCAGGCCAGCCTGCAGGTCGCGCTGTCCTCGGTGGCCAATGCGCCGATCCAGGTGGTGTGTGCCGGGCGCACCGATGCCGGCGTGCACGGCGAATGCCAGGTCGTGCATTTCGATACGGAGGTCGTGCGCGATCCGCGCAGCTGGATGCTGGGCACCACCACCCGCCTGCCGCGCTCCATCGCTGTGCGCTGGTGCGTACCGGTGGCCGACGAGTTCCACGCACGTTTCGCCGCGCGCGCGCGCCGCTACCGCTATCGTCTGCTCAACCGCCAGGTCCGCCCGGCGCTGTACCGGCAGACCCTGAGCTGGGAGCGCCGGCCGCTGGATGCCGAACGGATGCATGCGGCCGGGCAGGCCCTGCTGGGCGAGAACGACTTCAGCGCCTTCCGCAGCGTGCAGTGCGAGGCCCTGCATGCGCGCCGGCACATGCAATCGCTCTCGGTGACCCGTCAGGGCGAGGTGGTGGAGGTCGCCGTTCAGGCCAATGCATTCCTTCATCACATGGTGCGCAATATCGTCGGTTCATTGATCCTGGTCGGTTGTGGTGAGCAGCCGGTCGCGTGGATGGGGCAACTGCTGGCCGGGCGCGACCGCACCGTGGCCGGCCCGACCGCTCCGCCGCAGGGATTGGTCTTCGTTGGTCCCCTGTACCCCGACAACTGGCAGCTGCCTGCCGAGGTCACCTTATGAGCCGCTCCTTCTACCGCACCCGTATCAAGTTCTGCGGCATGACCCGTGCCGGCGATGTACGCCTGGCCGGCGAGCTCGGCGTGGACGCCGTCGGTTTCATCTTCGCCCGCGAGAGCAAGCGCCGGGTCGCCCCGGCCGAGGCGCGCGCGATGCGCCAGGCGATCGCACCGATGGTGGACGTGGTGGCCCTGTTCCGCGACAACACCAAGGAAGAGGTGCGCGAAGTGCTGCGCACCGTGCGGCCGACCCTGCTGCAGTTCCACGGTGACGAAGACGAATCGTTCTGCCGCAGCTTCAACATGCCGTACCTGAAGGCCGTGGCGATGGGGGGCAAGGACGAGGTCAACGCCCGCCAGCTGCAACTGCGTTATCCCAGCGCGGCCGGCTTCCTGTTCGACAGTCATGCCCCCGGTGGCGGCGGTGGCACCGGCGTCGCCTTCGACTGGACGCGCCTGCCCACCGGCCTGCACCGGCCGTTCCTGCTGGCCGGCGGGATCACCCCGGACAACGTGTTCGACGCGATCGTGGCCACGCTGCCGTGGGGTGTGGATGTGTCCAGTGGCATCGAATCCGAACCGGGCATCAAGGACGGCTACAAGATGCGCAAGTTCGTCGAAGAAGTGCGTCGCGCCGATTGCCACGAGGCGGATTGATCCGCCCGCCCAACGTGTAGGCCACGACCGTTGGTCGTGGCGGCGTCATCCCGCCAGCTGCTCCTGCAGCCACCCGGCCAGCGCATCCACCCGTGGGTCCGCCGCGCCCTCCGGCGTGGCCAGTACCCAGAACCCCCCGGTCGCGCCGAATCCCCACGGTGCCAGCAACCGACCTGCGACCAATTCATCGGCCACGAGCGGCTCCGGCGCGATCGCCACGCCCAGTCCGGCAACCGCCGCCTCCAGCAGGTAATACAGATGCTCGAAGCCGCTGCCCAGCTGCAGCTGTGCCGGCGCCAGCCCATGCGACAGGGCCCAGGCCGGCCACGCCTGCGGGCGTGAGGTCGTATGCAACAGCGATTCGCCCAACAAGGAGGAGGGCGGCTGATGCGCCAGCCGCGCCGCGGCCGGGTGCTGCGGGCTGACCACCACGCCCACCCGCTCCGGCGCCAGTTCCCGCACCCGCCAGCCGCGCGGCCACGGCGGCTGGGCGAGCAGCAGGACCGCATCCAGGCCCTGCTGTTCGGCGGTGAAGCTCCCGTCCTGCGCGGACCAATGCAGCGGCAGCTGGGGCAGGGCGCTCTGCAGCGCCTGCAGGCGGGGAATCATCCAGCGCGCCAGGATGCTGCCGCTGCAGCCGAGTACCAACGCTTCGGGCCGCTGTTGGCGCTTGAGCGCCACCACCGCCTCGCGGATCTGGTCGAAGGCGCCTTCGCAGGCGGCCTGCAGATCCTCGCCGGCGCGGGTCAGGCGCAGCCCACGCCCTTCGCGCTGGAACAGCACGACACCCAGGTGCTCCTCCAGCAGGCGCAGTTGGCGGCTGATCGCGCCATGGGTGACATGCAGTGCCTCCGCCGCACGGCCAACCCCGCCCAGCCGGGCGGCCGCTTCAAAGCTGCGCAGGGCATTGAGCGGGGGCAACGGTCCGTCGGTCATGTGAGTTTTCCTGACAGGTTGTGGCAGATATTATCGATATTCCTGTCATGACAGGTGCGTTAAATTGGCAGCCTGTCTCCACCGGCTGTCGCGCTATGTCTGCTTCCCCCATCTCCCCCATCGTCGATTTCCACGCCTACCCCGATGCCAACGGCCATTTCGGCCGCTACGGCGGGAGTTTCGTCGCCGAGACCCTGATCGGGCCGTTGCAGGAGCTGGCGGCCGCCTATGACCAAGCGCGTCGCGATCCGGCCTTCATCGCCGCCTACGACAAGGATCTGACCCACTATGTGGGCCGTCCCAGCCCGATCTATCACGCCGAGCGCCTCAGCCAGCAGGTCGGCGGCGCGCAGATCCTGCTCAAGCGCGAGGACCTGAACCACACCGGCGCGCACAAGATCAACAACACCATCGGCCAGGCGCTGCTCGCCGCGCGGATGGGCAAGACGCGCATCATCGCCGAGACCGGCGCCGGCCAGCACGGCGTGGCCAGTGCCACCGTGGCCGCCCGGCTGGGCCTGGAATGCGTGGTCTACATGGGCGCCACCGACATCGAACGGCAGAAGATCAACGTCTACCGCATGAAGCTGCTCGGGGCGACCGTCGTACCGGTGACCTCCGGCTCGGCCACGCTCAAGGACGCGCTCAACGAAGCGATGCGCGACTGGGTCACCAACGTGCGCGACACCTTCTACATCATCGGCACCGTGGCCGGCCCGGACCCGTACCCGCGCATGGTGCGTGACTTCAATGCCATCGTCGGCCGCGAAGCGCGCGCGCAGATGCTGACCGACTACGGCCGCCTGCCCGATGCGATCACCGCCTGCGTTGGCGGTGGCAGCAATGCGATCGGTCTGTTCCATGCCTTCCTCAATGATCGCGACGTGCGCATCGTCGGTGCCGAAGCCGCCGGCGATGGCATCGAGACCGGTCGCCATGCTGCCTCCATCGCGGCCGGCCGCCCGGGCGTGCTGCACGGCAACCGCACCTATGTGATCTGCGACGACGACGGCCAGATCACCGAGACCCATTCGGTCTCGGCCGGCCTGGATTATCCGGGCGTCGGCCCGGAGCACGCGTTCCTGGCCGATGCCGGCCGCGCCGAGTATGTCGGTATCACCGATGACGAAGCGCTGGCTGCATTCCACCAGTTGGCCCACAGCGAAGGCATCCTGGCCGCGCTGGAATCCAGTCATGCAGTGGCCCAGGCGATCAAGATCGCGCGCGAGCTGCCGCGCGACAAGCTGGTGCTGTGCAACCTGTCCGGCCGTGGCGACAAGGACGTACATACCATTGCTGCCCGCGAGGGTCTCGTTCTGTGAATCCGCTGCTGCGCCAGGGAAGTGCGCTGCTGATGGTGGTCGGCCTGACCGGCTGCGCGCCGCCGGATCCGCCGGTGTTGCCGGCCCCTGCCGCGCCTGTGGGCGCGGTGGCGCCGGCGCGGCAGCTGGCGAGCAATGATGATGACATTGCCAACCGCCCCATCGAGGACGCGCCGGAAGCGCCCAGGGCTGTCGATGCGCCTGTTGTGGATGACGCTGCGCCGTCGGTGGTCTCGGTCGCGCTGGATCATGCCGGCGATGTGCTCATCGGGCAGCGCTTCACCGAGCTCGCCGCCGATGGCCCGTGGCATTCGGCCGGCCTGAGCGAAGGCGAGCCCAACGGCGCCTGCGAGTACTACGAACGTGGCAACCTGCCCGAAGGCGTCTCGATGATGGTCGAGGATGACCACGTGCAGCGCTTCGAGCTGGCCCCGATCGAGGAGTCCTACGAGGCCATCACCCAGCCGGGGCCGTTCGGGCTGCGGCTGGGCATGACGTTGGATGACGCGCTCAAGCGCCTGCCGCCCGGCACTACCCGCGCACCGCATGCCTATGACCCGGAAACGGGCGAGTACCTGACCTGGCAGGACCCCGGTTCGGATCTGGCGATCCGGCTGGAGATCTTCGACGGGGTGATATCGAAGCTGTACTGGGGCGCCAGTGGCGCCGTTGAACTGATTGAAGGATGTGCCTGAGATGTCCGTGGACCGTATCGATGCCTGTTTTGCCCGCCTGCGCGATGAGCGCCGCAAGGCGCTGATCCCCTTCATCACCGCCGGTGATCCGGGCCTGGAGGCCACCGTGCCGGTGATGCATGCACTGGCCGCCGCCGGTGCGGACGTGATCGAGCTGGGGGTACCGTTCTCCGACCCGATGGCCGACGGCCCGACCATCCAGCGCAGCTCCGAGCGTGCGCTGGCCCGTGGGGCAGGGCTGCGCTATGTGCTGGAGACCGTCGCCGCGTTCCGCAGGGACGATGCCACTACGCCGGTGGTGCTGATGGGCTATCTCAACCCGATCGAGATCCACGGCACGGCCCGCTTCGCGCAGTCCGCCATCGCCGCGGGCGTGGACGGCATCCTGCTGGTCGATCTGCCGCCGGAAGAAGCGGCTGAAACCCGCGAGATCTTCACCGCGGCCGGCCTGGCACTGATCCTGCTGGCGTCGCCGACGACCGCCGATACCCGTCTGGATACGTTGTCCGCGATGGCCCAGGGCTACCTGTATTACGTGAGCTTCGCCGGCGTGACGGGTGCGTCCGAGCGCCTGGACAGCGGCGCCGCCAGTGCCCGCCTGCGCGACCTGCGCCGCCGCTCCAGCGTGCCGGTGGTGGCCGGCTTCGGGATCAAGGATGCGGCCAGTGCCGCCGCCATGGCCGTGGAGGCCGATGGCGTGGTGGTGGGCAGTGCGCTGGTGGCTGCGCTGGGTGTGGCGCCCGACGCCACGGCCGCGGCGGCAACCGCGCAGGCATTCCTCACGCCGCTGCGACGCGCCCTCGACGCTGCCTGAAGCACGTAAACGTACGTACCAGAATGGTTTGCGTCAGCCCCCCGGCAACCGCCGGGGGGTGCCCGAGCATGGAAACGGTGAGCTAGACTGTCCGCCTTTGCGGCCCCCGGGCCGCCCTGAACGGAAGTAGCATCCCGCATGAGTTGGCTCAGCAAGTTGATGCCGTCTGGCATCCGCACCGACAACGTCCCCAGCAAGAAGCGCAGCGTCCCCGAGGGCCTGTGGGAGAAGTGCAGCAGCTGCGGCAGCGCGCTCTACCGTCCTGAGCTGGAAGAGAACCTGGAAGTCTGCCCCAAGTGTGGCCACCACATGGCCATCCGCGCGCGTGCGCGCCTGGCCGCGCTGTTCGATGCGGACAGCACCACCGAGATCGGTGCGCGCCTGGGGCCGACGGACCTGCTCAAGTTCAAGGACCAGAAGAAGTACAGCGAGCGCATCAAGGCCTCGCAGAAGAACACCGGCGAGTACGACGCACTGATCGCCATGCAGGGCCTGATGAAGGGTCGCCCGCTGGTTGCCTCGGCCTTCGATTTCGCCTTCATGGGCGGCTCGATGGGCTCGGTGGTCGGTGAGCGTTTCTCGCTGGCCGCGGAAAAGGCGCTGGAGATCGGCGCGCCCTACGTGTGCTTCTCCGCCAGTGGCGGCGCGCGCATGCAGGAAGGCCTGTTCTCGCTGATGCAGATGGCCAAGACCTCGGCCGCGCTGGGTCGCCTGCGCGATGCCGGCCTGCCGTACATCTCGGTGCTGACCCATCCGACCACCGGTGGCGTGTCGGCTTCGTTCGCGATGCTGGGCGATATCAACATCGCCGAGCCGCAGGCACTGATCGGCTTCGCCGGCCCGCGCGTGATCGAGCAGACCGTGCGCGAAAAGCTGCCGGAAGGGTTCCAGCGCTCGGAGTTCCTGCTCGAGCACGGTGCGATCGATCAGATCTGCGACCGCCGCGAGATGCGCGACCGCCTGTCGGAGCTCCTGGCCATGCTGGCGCGTCAGCCCGCACCGGCACCGGATGCGGCGGCCTGATGGCGTCGCGCAAGTATTTCGGCACCGATGGCATCCGCGGCAAGGTCGGTGAGGGCGTCATCTCCGCCGATTTCGTACTGCGCCTGGGCAATGCGCTCGGGCGTGCGCTGACCGAGCGCAACGGGCACCGCCCGGTGGTGGTGATCGGCAAAGACACCCGTATCTCCGGCTACATGTTCGAAGCCGCACTGGAAGCCGGGCTGGTCGCCGCCGGCGCCGATGTGCAGCTGCTCGGCCCGATGCCGACGCCGGCGGTGGCCTTCCTCACCCGCACCCTCGGTGCGGATGCGGGCATCGTCATCAGCGCCTCGCACAATCCGCACTACGACAACGGCATCAAGTTCTTCTCCGCCGATGGCGAGAAGCTCGATGACGCCACCGAGCTGGCGCTGGAAGCCGCGCTCGATGCGCCGTTCACCACGGTGGAGTCCGAGCGGCTGGGCAAGGCCATGCGTGCGCGCGATGCGGTCGGTCGCTACATCGAATTCTGCAAGGCCAGCGTGCCGCGCGGGTTCGATCTGCGTGGGCTGAAGATCGTGCTCGACTGCGCGCACGGCGCTACGTATCACGTCGCCCCGCTGCTGTTCCGCGAGATGGGCGCGGAGGTGGTCAGCATCGGCGATGCGCCCAACGGTCTGAACATCAACGATGGCGTCGGCTCGATGCACATCGACAATCTCGCGGCGAAAGTGCGCGAGGTCGGCGCCGATTTCGGTATCGCCTTCGACGGTGATGGCGACCGCGTGCTGATGGCCGACGACCAGGGCAACCCGGTCGATGGTGATGACCTGCTGTTCGTGCTGGCCCAGGCCTGGCAGCGCAGCGGTCGCCTGCATGGCCCGGTGGTCGGTACGCTGATGACCAACTTCGGCCTGGAGCAGGCACTGGAACGGCTGAACATCCCGTTCCAGCGCAGCAACGTCGGCGACCGCTACGTGCATCAGGCCCTGGTCGAAAACAACGGCGTGCTCGGCGGCGAAGCCTCCGGTCACCTGTTGTGCCTGGATCGCGCCACCACCGGTGATGCGATCGTCAGCGCGCTGCAGGTGCTGGAAGTGCTGCGCCGTGACGGGACCTCGCTGCGCCAGGTGCTGTCGGTGCTCAACAAGGTGCCGCAGAAGACCGTCAACGTGCGTCTGCAGGGCGCGGCCAAGGCCACCGTGCAGGCCGAGAGCGTGCAAGCCGCGCTGGCGGCTGCGCAGCAGGCAGTGAAGGGGCGCGGCCGTGCGTTCCTGCGCCCGTCGGGCACCGAGCCGGTGGTGCGCGTCACCGTCGAGGCAGACAGCGCCGAGCTGATGCAGTCCACGCTGGACAGCCTCTCGGCAGCGGTGAAGGCAGCTGCCGCGGCCTGAGCCGTGCAGTGATGCCGGAAACTGAAAACGCCCCGGGAGACCGGGGCGTTTTCGTTGCAGCGCGGTGGCGCGTTACGGCCCCGCCACCATCTTCTTTTTCTTCGCCTTGAAGCGGTTGAACAGGGGGGCGATCAACGGGTGGTAACTGTAGGCGATGCGCTTGCGCAGCCAGCTCGCCGGCCGGTTGCGGATCGCGAACCGGTAGATGTGTCCCGGATCGCCGCCGACCACATTGCGGCCGAACGGATGAGTGGTGTGCAGGTACTTGAAGCCCTGTGCCCGTGCGATCTGCACGTAGTCCTCGTCGAAATCGCCGTACGGCCAGCACAGCGTGTCCGAGACCGCGCCCAACTGCTGCTGCAGTACTTCGCGTGCCACCGAGAGGTCGCCGCTGATGCCCTGCCGCTTGTGCTCGCGGGAGATATCCTGCTTGAGCCAGCGCGTGTGCGTGTGGGTGTGGCAGTGCACCTCGAACGTGCCGGCGGCGATCATCGCGCGCGCTTCGCTCCAGCGCATCATCACCTCGTCCGGACGGTTCTCGCGCAGGATCGCCGCCTCGCAGCCGCGATGGTCCGGCGTTGCGGGCACGGTGGCGCCGGGCTGGCCGGCGTGCGGGCGGACATCGCCTTCGCCCATCCAGCCGGTGACCACGAACACCACGGCGTGCATCCCGTACTTGGCCAGGATCGGGTGCGCGTACACCCAGTTGTCCAGGTAGCCGTCATCGAAAGTGATCACGATCGATTTGGCGGGGGTCGGCTTGCCGGCGAGGAAGTCGGCGTACTGGTCCAGCGTCAGCGAGGTCCAGCCGTTGGCCGCCAGCCAGGCGATCTGGCTTTCGAAGTTCTCCGGCGACACCGTGATCATCCCCGGGGAGGGGGAGACATGGTGGTGCATCAGCACCGGGACGGATCTAGCGTTGGCCATGGCCCAGTTCCTTCAACCACTGGTGGTAATAGTGTTCGGTCGCTTCGGTGTGACCGGTCGGGGTGAAACGGTGGGCGCTGCGCATCCACTCCCAGCCCGCCAGGCCCATCTGCTGGCGGCGGTCGGGCTGCTCGATCAGGGTGCGCAGTGCGTTGGTCAACGCAGTCTGGTCGCCCAGTGGCGCGAGCAGGGCGTTACTGCCTTCCACCACCATCTCCGGCACACCGCCCACGCGCGTGGCGACGATCGGCACGCCGACGTACGCCGCTTCGAGAAACACCGTGCCGGCTGCCTCCTTGTGGGTGGCGAGGGCGAAGATATCGAAACCGGTCATCAGCCGGCAAGCGCCCTGGCGGTAGCCCAGCAAGTGCACCTGGGCGGCGATGCCGAGCTGCTCGCGCAGGGCGATCAGGCGGTCCATCATCGGCTGGCCGTCGCCGACGATCACCAGTTGCACCCGCGCATCGGCGCGGCACAGCGGTGCCATGGCCTGCAGCAGCTCCAGGTGGCCCTTGGGTTCGCGCAGCACCGCGACGCAGCCGACCACGATCTGTTCGTCGTTGAAGCCCAGCTCCGCGCGCACGTCCGCGCGGGTGTCCTGCAGGCACTGCCAGGGATCGCGCTTGGCGATCTGCGACCACTGCGGCGGTACCGCGATCGGCGGGACGATGCCGACGTGCGCGTCCTCGATGCCGCGGCTGACCATCAGCTTCTTCACGAAACTGCTCACCGTCATCACCCGATGGGGCAGGCCGGTGTAGGTCAGCAGCGAGTTGATCGGGCTCATCAGGTGGCGCGAGCGCACCACCAGGGGCGTGCCGCCCAGGCGTGCACCGGCAGCGGCGATCAGACTGTCGCGGCGGCTGGTGGTGTTGACCACGTCGTAGCCTTGGCGGCGCACCAGGCGCGAGACTGACCAGATCCCCCGCAGCATGCGCAGCAGACCGCCCATTTTCAGCGCGTGGACGGTGAAGCCGGCTTCGCGCGCCATCTCGCCCAGGCGGGCGCCGGGCTGGCAGAGCAGGGAGACGTCATGGCCGCGCTCGCGCATGGCCAGCATGTGGCGATAGATGTAGATCTCCTGCCCGCCAAATCCCTTGGCAGCCTCGGTATGGAGAATTTTCAGTGGCACGTTCATCGGTGGACAGTCCATGTGTGGAAAAGCGCCCGCGGCCTGCGCGGGCGGCCATCGTCATTGCCTGCGGGATCGCACCAGCGCATCCCATGCGCTGTGCGGTGCCGTGGGTGGAAGGTCATGCGGGTCCATCGGCCACAGGCTGGGCCCTGCCCGCGCGAGCCAGCGCAACGCCATTGGCGATGAGGAAGAGGGCAGGGCATCCATGAGGCGGACCGGGCGACGCTGGGAGTAAAGGGGGCGGCGCGTGAGCGTCGCCGTTGGCCCGTTCTGGCCGTCTGGGCGCGCGCATTGTATCGGTTTGTATCAATGTATCGGTGGCGGGGTTGGCCCGATCTGGCACAATGTTCAGCCGGGCCACAGCTGGCCCACCGACCACCATGAACAAGCAGGAATCGCTGTGAGCCAGATCCCCACCCTCGACATCACCCGTTTTGACACCGACCGCGACGCGTTCGTGGCCGAGCTGGGTGCGGCCTACCGCGAATGGGGCTTTGCTGGCATCCGCAACCACGGCATTCCGCAGGCCGATATCGACGCGGCGTATGAGGTCTTCAAGGCCTTCTTTGCGCTGCCGGAAGAGACCAAGCGCCAGTACCACGTGCCCGGTAGCGGCGGCGCGCGCGGCTACACCGCCTTCGGCGTGGAGACCGCCAAGGGCTCGCAGCACTTTGATCTGAAAGAGTTCTGGCACATCGGTCGGGAGATCCCGGACGACTCCCCGTACCGTGACGTGATGGCCCCGAACCTGTGGCCGAGCGAGGTCCCGGGCTTCCGCGAGCGTGGCTACGGCATCTACCAGGCCCTGGACAAGCTGGGTTCGCGCGTCCTGTCGGCCCTGGCGCTGCACATTGGCTTGCCGGAGGATTTCTTCGCGGACAAGACCAACAACGGCAACTCCATCCTGCGTCCGATCCATTACCCGCCGATCACCGCCGAGAACATCCCGAACGTGCGCGCCGGTGCCCATGGCGACATCAACTTCATCACGCTGCTGGTCGGCGCCAGCGCGGCCGGCCTGGAAGTCCAGTCGCACGAAGGCAAGTGGGTGCCGTTCACCTCGGACGCGGACACCATCGTGGTCAACATCGGCGACATGCTGCAGCGCCTCACCAACCATGTGTATCCCTCGACGATCCACCGCGTGGTCAATCCCCCGGGTGAGCAGGCGCGCCAGCCGCGTTATTCGGTGCCGTTCTTCCTGCACCCGAATCCGGATTTCCTGATCGACGTGCTGCCGACCTGCATCACCCCGGAAAACCCGAGCCGCTACCCGGAGCCGATCACCGCCCACGGCTTCCTGGAAGAGCGCCTGCGCGAGATCAAGCTGAAGTAAGCGATCCTGCCGAAACAAGAGAGAAGGCCGCCGCGAGGCGGCCTTCTTCATTCGGTGTATTGCCTGCCTCTGGCTGGCTCCAAACATTGCTGCCCTGGTTGCATTCGGCTATTTGCTGCCCCGTGTTGGGCGAGCGCTGCCATGCCCAGCCGGGACGCGCCGTAAACCCGTCCATGGGGGCTCGACGTGCGCCCTCCATGGCGCACGACGGTCCCGGCTGGGCCTGGCAGCGCTCGCCCCGACAGATTGCCTCGCCGGAGAGCAGGGCAGATTCAACGCCGACCCACCGCGTCTTAGCCGTCCCACCCACGCCCGCCCAGTCCGGGCACGTCCACCGGCCCCGTCGCCCTTGCTTTTGACTTGGGGCCGCAACAAAAAATAAATATCCAATTGAAATGTAAGCGTTTTCCCGCCAACGCCATTTCGTTGCATCCGTTATCATGGCCGGCTGATACCCAAAGGAGCCCCCGCCATGCGCCGCAAGATCGTCGCCGGTAACTGGAAGCTGCACGGCAGCCGCCAATTCGCCACCGACCTGGTCAGTGACCTGGTTGCCGACCTCCCACTGCAGGGCGTCGAAGTCGTGGTCCTGCCGCCGCTCCCGTACCTGGGCGAACTGGTCGAAGCCTTCGAAGGGCGCGCCGTCGCCTTTGGCTCCCAGGATGTCAGCAGCAACGAAAAGGGCGCCTACACCGGCGAAGTCTCGGCCACCATGCTGGCCGAAGTCGGTGCCCGTTACGGCCTGGTCGGCCACTCCGAACGCCGCCAGTACCACGCCGAAAGCAGTGAGCTGGTCGCCCGCAAGTTCGCCGCCGCCCTGCATGCCGGCCTGACCCCCATCCTGTGCGTGGGCGAAACCCTCGAGCAGCGTGAGGCCCATCAGACCGAGGCGGTCATCGCCGCCCAGCTCGCCCCGGTGCTGGAGCTGGTCGGCGCCGCCGGCTTCGCCCAGGCCGTGGTCGCCTATGAGCCGGTCTGGGCCATCGGTACCGGCCGGACTGCCTCCAAGGAACAGGCCCAGCAGGTCCACGCGTTCATCCGTGGCGAAGTGGCCAAGCTCGATGCTAGAATTGCGGATTCACTGTCGATCCTCTATGGCGGCAGCGTGAAGCCCGACAACGCCGCGGAACTGTTCGCACAGCCCGATGTCGATGGTGGGCTGGTGGGCGGCGCCTCCCTGGTGGCCGCGGACTTCCTTGCCATCGCTGCCGCGGCGGCGGGGCGCTAATTAGTTACGTTGTCGGCTCAACCGCCGGCACGACATGTCCGAGGACGGATTCGAAATGCTGATGTTGATCCTCAATGTGGTCTACGTGCTGGTCGCAGTGGCCATGATCGCGCTCATCCTGATGCAGCGTGGTTCCGGCGCGGCCGCAGGGTCGGGTTTCGGTGCCGGCGCCTCGGGCACTGTGTTCGGCGCGCGTGGCGCGTCCAACTTCCTGTCCAAGTCGACCAAGTGGCTGGCCGTGGTGTTCTTCGGCATCAGCCTCTTCATGGCCTGGTATGCCAGCCATGGCTCGCGCCCGGCGGCGCAGCAGGATCTGGGTCTGATGTCGGCGCCAGCCGCAACTGCGCCGGCCGCCCCGGCAGGCGAGCTTCCGGCCGTGCCGAAGGCCCCGGAAACCCCGTCGCAGCAGCCTGTTCCGTCGGCCACTGTGCCGGCTCAGGCGGAAACGCCGAAATCTGGTGAAGAAAAGCCTTCGGAAGGCACCCAGACTCGCTGAAGACGGTTATAATATGCGGCGCACTGGAGAACAACCGGTGCGATCGTAAGCCCAGGTGGCGGAATTGGTAGACGCACTACCTTGAGGTGGTAGCGACGAGAGTCGTAGGGGTTCGAGTCCCCTCTTGGGCACCATTTGTTTGTAAGCGGGTTCGTCTGGCGCGCAAAGCGCCAGGTAGCGGTATCCGTCCACTCCCCCATGCCAAAGCGCCTGCAGGCGCAGCGGCAGAGGCAAGAGAGAATCGCTGTGCTGGCCGAATATTTGCCGTCTCTGCTGTTTCTGATCGTTGCCACCGGTATCGGCGTTGCGCTGATGCTGGTTGGCCGATTCCTCGGTCCCCGACGTCCTGATCTTAAAAAGCTCTCGCCGTACGAATGCGGCTTCGAGGCTTTCGAGGACGCGCGCATGAAGTTCGATGTGCGCTACTACCTGATCGCGATTCAGTTCATCGTATTTGATCTGGAAATCATCTTCATCGTGCCGTGGACCCAGGTCTTCATGGAACTGGGCGCACGTTCGCTGGTCACGATGGGCCTCTTCGTAGGCATGCTTTTCCTCGGTTTCATTTACGTCTGGAAGAAGGGAGCGCTGGAATGGGAGTAATTCAGACGCTCGACGGCCTGATGAACAACCCGGTCCCGGAAGGGCGGGTCGATGACATCCTGCGCCCCGAAGGCGACAACCCCCTGCTCGAAAAGGGTTACGTGACCACCAGCGTCGATGCGCTGTTGAATTGGGCGCGTACCGGTTCGATGTGGCCGATGACCTTTGGTCTGGCCTGCTGCGCAGTGGAAATGATGCACGCCGGTGCGGCGCGTCTGGATCTTGACCGTTACGGCGTGGTGTTCCGCCCGTCGCCGCGTCAGTCCGACGTGATGATCGTGGCCGGCACCCTGGTCAACAAGATGGCTCCGGCCCTGCGCAAGGTCTATGACCAGATGCCGGACCCGAAGTGGGTCATCTCGATGGGCAGCTGCGCCAACGGTGGCGGCTATTACCACTACTCCTATGCAGTAGTGCGTGGCTGTGACCGCGTGGTGCCGGTGGACATCTATGTCCCCGGCTGCCCACCTACCGCCGAAGCGCTGGTGTACGGGATCCTGCAGTTGCAGAAGAAGATCTGGCGTACGCAGACCATCGCCCGCTGACATCCCTCCTGACAAGAGCACGCCAAGCCCCCATGGCAGAGCAAGCACATTCCTTCATCGACCGACTTTCCGCACGTTTCGCAGGTGCGCAGGTCTTCGTGGTCGAACCCCGCGGCGAAGTGACGCTGGAAGTGCCCGCCGCTGACTGGCATGCCACCGCTCTGGCGCTGCGCGACGAATTCGGTTTCGAGCAGGCGGTTGACCTGTGCGGCCTGGACTACCTCGGCTATGGCAGCGACGAATGGGATACGGCCGATGTGTCGTCCCAGGGCTTCAGCCGTGGCGTAGAGGGCAAGTCCGTCGGTCGTTTCGCCTGGGGTGAATTCCCCACCCGCGAAACCAGCGATGGCGCCCAGCCGCAGCCGATCCCGCTGCAGCGTTTCGCCGTGGTTACCCAGCTGCGTTCCTACCAGCACAACCTCACGATGCGCATCCGTTGCTTTGCGCCGAACGAGGAGCTGCCGGTGGTCGCCTCGCTGACCAATATCTGGCCGGGCCTGAACTGGTTCGAACGTGAAGCGTTCGATCTGTTCGGCGTGATCTTCGAAGGTCACCCGGACCTGCGCCGGATCCTGACCGACTACGGCTTCGTCGGCCATCCGTTCCGCAAGGATTTCCCGCTGATCGGCAACGTCGAAGTGCGCTACGACGAAGAAAAACAGCGCGTCATCTATGAACCGGTGACCTCGGTCGAACCGCGTGTCGGCGTGCCGCGCGTGATCCGTGACGACGCCCGTTTCCAGACCGCTGCCGGTGAATCCGCGCAGTCGGAGGCAAGCAAGTGAGTGAATTCACCCAGGCCAGCCAGGCCTTTGCGAGCAACCCGGCCGAACTGCGCCAGGAAATCCGCAACTACACGATGAACTTCGGCCCGCAGCATCCGGCCGCGCACGGTGTGCTGCGCCTGATCCTGGAAATGGACGGCGAAACCATCATGCGTGCCGACCCCCACGTGGGCCTGCTGCACCGTGGTACCGAAAAGCTGGCCGAGTCCAAGCCGTTCAACCAGTCGATCGGCTACATGGATCGCCTGGATTACGTGTCGATGATGTGCAACGAGCACGCCTACGTGCGCGCGATCGAGACCCTGATGGGGATCGAGGCGCCGGAGCGTGCGCAATACATCCGCACCATGTTCGACGAAATCACCCGCATCCTGAATCACCTGATGTGGCTGGGGTCCAACGCGCTCGATCTGGGCGCGATGGCGGTCATGCTGTACGCCTTCCGCGAACGCGAAGAGCTGATGGACTGCTATGAAGCGGTCTCCGGCGCGCGCATGCACGCGGCGTACTACCGTCCGGGCGGCGTCTACCGCGACCTGCCGGACCACATGCCCAAGTACAAGGAATCGCGCTGGCACAAGGGCAAGGCCCTGAAGAACCTCAACGCCTCGCGCGAAGGTTCGCTGCTGGATTTCCTGGAGAACTTCACCGTTGAGTTCCCCAAGCGCGTGGACGAATACGAAACCCTGCTGACCGACAACCGTATCTGGAAGCAGCGTACGGTCGGCATCGGCGTGGTCACCCCGGAACTGGCGCATGCCTGGGGCATGACCGGCGTGATGCTGCGCGGCTCGGGCATCGCCTGGGATCTGCGCAAGAAGCAGCCGTATGCCAAGTACGACGCGGTCGAGTTCGACATCCCGCTCGGCAAGGAAGGTGACTGCTACGACCGTTACCTGTGCCGCGTGGCCGAGATGCGCGAATCCAACCGCATCATCAAGCAGTGCGTGACCTGGCTGAAGGCCAACCCGGGTCCGGTCATGGTCAAGAACTTCAAGGTCGCGCCGCCCAGCCGCGAAGACATGAAGGACGACATGGAAGCGCTGATCCATCACTTCAAGCTGTTCAGTGAAGGCTACTGCGTCCCGGCCGGCGAAACCTACGCCGCCGTCGAAGCGCCCAAGGGCGAGTTCGGCTGCTACCTGATGTCCGATGGTGCCAACAAGCCGTTCCGCGTGCATCTGCGCGCGCCGGGCTTCGCCCATCTGTCCTCGATCGACTCGATCGTGCGCGGGCACATGCTCGCCGACGTGGTGGCCATGATCGGCACCTACGATCTGGTGTTCGGCGAGGTGGACCGGTGATCGCATCCGCTTGCACGACGCCTGACACCCGCCGGCTGCTGCCGGCGCTGCAGGTTCTGGTTTTTAACGATTTCGTATTCGCTGAGGTCGGCCGATGAAGGCGACAGGTAATTTCGAGGCGGCGCGTGACGTCGACCCGATGGTGGTCTTGAATGACAAGACCCGTGCGCACATCGATCACTGGCTGGCCAAGTTCCCGCCGGATCGCAAGCGCTCGGCTGTCCTGCAGGGCCTGCACGCCGCACAGGAACAGAATGCAGGCTGGCTGACCGACGAGCTGATCGCCGGCGTCGCCAAGTACCTGGATCTGCCGCCGGTGTGGGCCTACGAGGTCGCCAGCTTCTACTCGATGTTCGAACTGGAGAAGGTCGGCCGCCACAACGTCGCCTTCTGCACGAACATCAGCTGCTGGTTGAACGGTGCCGAAGACCTGGTCGCGCACGCCGAGAAGAAGCTCGGCTGCAAGACCGGACAGTCCACCGCCGACGGCCGCATCTACCTCAAGCGCGAAGAAGAATGCCTGGCCGGTTGCGCCGGTGCGCCGATGATGGTCATCAATGGCCATTACCACGAGCGCCTGACCGTCGAGAAAGTCGACGAGCTGCTGGACGGGTTGGAGTAAGACATGGCACATCATCACGCACCCAGTGGTCCGGTCGGTCCCGCACCGTTGCCGCACCAGGTGGTCTACACCACCCTGCATTACGACACCCCGTGGTCGTATGAAAGCTACCTCAAGACCGGTGGCTACGCTGCCCTGCGCAAGATCCTCGAAGAGAAGATCTCGCCGGAGCAGGTCATCGAGATGGTCAAGCAGTCCAACCTGCGCGGCCGTGGCGGCGCGGGTTTCCCGACCGGCCTGAAGTGGTCCTTCATGCCCAAGGGCACCATGCAGAAGTACATCCTGTGCAACTCGGATGAATCCGAGCCGGGGACCTGCAAGGACCGCGACATCCTGCGTTACAACCCGCATTCGGTCGTGGAAGGCATGGCGATCGCCTGCTACGCCACCGGCTCGACCGTGGGCTACAACTACCTGCGTGGCGAGTTCCACCACGAGCCGTTCGAGAACTTCGAACAGGCCCTGGCCGACGCATACGCGAACGGCTGGCTGGGCAAGGACATCCTCGGCAGCGGCGTGGACATCGACATCTACGGTGCGCTGGGTGCTGGCGCCTACATCTGCGGCGAAGAAACCGCGCTGATGGAATCGCTGGAAGGCAAGAAGGGCCAGCCGCGCTACAAGCCGCCGTTCCCGGCCAACTTCGGCCTGTACGGCAAGCCGTCGACGATCAACAACACCGAGACGTATGCCTCGGTGCCGGCGATCATCCGCAACGGCCCGGAATGGTTCGCAGGCCTGAGCCTGACCAAGAACGGCGGTCCGAAGATCTTCTCGGTCTCCGGTTGCGTGCAGAAGGGCGGCAACTTCGAAGTGCCGCTGGGCACCACCTTTGACGACCTGCTGGAAATGGCCGGTGGTCTGAAGCCGGGCCGCACGCTCAAGGGCGCGGTCCCGGGCGGCGTCTCGATGCCGGTGCTGAAGGCCGAAGAGCTCAAGGGCCTGCAGATGGACTACGACACCCTGCGTGCCCTGGGCACCGGTCTGGGGTCGGGCGCCATCGTGGTGCTCGATGACAGCGTCTGCTGCGTCAAGTTCGCCTGCCGCATCAGCCAGTTCTTCCACAAGGAATCCTGTGGGCAGTGCACCCCGTGCCGTGAAGGCACCGGCTGGATGCACCGTGTGCTGGAGCGCATCGTCGCCGGCAAGGCCACGATGGAAGACCTGCATCAGTTGAGGACGGTGGCCGGCCAGATTGAAGGCCACACCATCTGCGCGTTCGGTGAAGCGGCGGCATGGCCCATCCAGGGCTTCCTGCGCCAGTTCTGGGACGAATTCGAGTACTACATCGTCAACGGTCATTCGATGGTTGACGGCAAGAAGGTGGAGGCAGCCGCCGCATGAGCGCGCAACCCGTAAACCCGAGCGTGCCACCGGATCATGTGACCGTCGAAATCGACGGCCAGTCCCTGGTCGTGCCCAAGGGCTCGATGATCATCCAGGCCGCCGACAAGGCGGGCATTCCGATCCCGCGCTTCTGCTACCACGAGAAGCTGCCGATCGCCGCCAACTGCCGCATGTGCCTGGTCGACGTGGAAAAGTCGCCCAAGCCGGCACCGGCCTGCGCCACGCCCGTCATGGATGGCATGAAGGTCGCCACCCGCAGTGAAAAGGCGCTGAAGTTCCAGCGCTCGGTGATGGAATTCCTGCTGATCAACCATCCGCTGGACTGCCCGATCTGCGATCAGGGCGGCGAGTGCGAGTTGCAGGACGTGTCGCTGGGCTATGGCCGTTCGGTCAGCCGCTTCAACGAGCGCAAGCGCGTGGTGCCCGACGAGGACATCGGTCCGCTGGTCGCCACCGAAATGACCCGCTGCATCCAGTGCACCCGCTGCGTCCGCTTCACCGCCGACGTTGCCGGTACCTACGAGCTGGGTGGCATGTACCGCGGTGAGAACCTGCAGATCGGCACCTACGACGGCAAGCCGTTGACCACCGAGCTGTCCGGCAACGTCGTCGACGTCTGCCCGGTCGGCGCGCTGACCAACAAGGTGTTCCAGTTCCGCGCCCGTCCGTGGGAACTGACCGCGCGCGAGTCGCTGGGTTACCACGACGCGATGGGCTCGAACCTGTTCCTGCACGTGCGCCGCGGCGAAGTGCTGCGCGCCGTGCCGCGCGACAACGAGTCGGTCAACGAATGCTGGCTGTCCGATCGCGACCGCTATTCGCACCAGGGCTTGTACAGCGATGACCGTGCGGTCAAGCCGCTGCGCAAGCTCAATGGCGAGTGGAAGGAAGTGAGCTGGGCTGAAGGCCTGGCCGCTGCCAAGGAAATCTTCGCCGCCCATCAGGGCGATGACCTCGGCGTGCTGGTGCACCCGTCGGCCTCGAACGAGGAGGGCGCACTGCTGGCCCGTCTCGCTGCCGGTCTGGGCACCACCAACATCGACCACCGCATCAACAACCGCGACTTCTCCGACGCCGCCACCGCCGAAGTGTTCGGCCTGCCGCTGGCCGAGATCGAAGGCGCGGACAGCATCGTCGTGCTGGGCAGCAACATCCGCCACGAGCTGCCGCTGCTGCATGCCCGCCTGCGCAAGGCGCAGACCACGCGCAATGCGAAGATCCACGCCGTCAATCCGGTGGACTTCGATTTCGCGTTCAAGCTGGCCAGCAAGCAGATCGTCGCCCCGTCGGCCTTCATCGACGCACTGGGCAACGCCGAGCTGCGTGACGCCGTCAAGGGCGCAAGCAACGCCGTGCTGATCGTCGGTGGGATCGCCGAAAACCACCCGCAGGCTGCCGCGATCCGCGCCGCTGCGCGTGATTTCGCCGCTGCCACCGGTGCCAAGCTGTGCCGTATCCCGCAGGGCGCCAATGCCGTGGGTCTGACCCGCGCCGGCGTGCTGCCGGCCGGCAAGGACGTCAACGCCATGCTGGCCCAGCCGCGCAAGGCCTATGCCATCTACGGCATCGAGCCGGGCCTGGACTTCGCCGACGCCGCCGCTGCCCGCAAGGCACTGGCCGGTGCCCAGGTGGTGGCTTTCAGCCAGTTCGCCTGTGCCTCCACCCGCGACGTCGCCGACGTGATCCTGCCGATCGGCGCGCTGCCGGAAGTGGATGCCACCCTGACCAACCTTGATGGTCGCGAGCAGTCGGCCCGTGCCGGCGGCAAGCTGCCGGGTGAGGCGCGTGAAGGCTGGCGTGTGCTGCGTGCACTGGGCGGCGAACTGTCGCTGGCCGGTTTCGAGTTCACCGATCTGGCCGGCCTGCGCGCCAGCCTGGCACCGGTCAGCGTCACCGTCTCGTCCTCGGCGGCAACGCCGGTGGCAGGTGAGGGCCTGGAAGTGACCTCGACCGCCGCGATCTACCGCACCGATGCGGTGGTCCGTCGCGCCCAGGCACTGCAGTCGCATCCGCTCAACACCGCGCCGCGCATCGTGCTCAACACCGCCGATGCCGCCCGCCTGCAGTTGGCCGAAGGGCAGATGGCCAAGGTCGGCACCGATGCCGGTCGCGCCACCCTGCCGGTGGTGGTCGACGCCCGCGTCGCCGCGGGGTCGGTCTGGATTGAATCGGGCCACGGTGCAACCGCACCGCTGGGTGCCGCACGCGTAACGGTGGTGGCTGCATGAACGAATTGCTGTTGAACGCGGTCGACCCGCTGCACCAGTGGCTGCTGTCACTGGGCGACATCGGCGCGCTGCTCTGGATCATCCTGAAGATCCTGGTGATCGCCATGCCGGTGATCATCTCGGTGGCCTTCTACGTGGTCTGGGAGCGCAAGCTGATCGGCTGGATGCACGTGCGTCATGGCCCGATGTATGTCGGCATGGGCATCTTCCAGGCCTTCGCCGACGTCTTCAAACTGCTGTTCAAGGAAATCATCCAGCCGAGCAGCTCGCACAAGGCGATGTTCATCCTTGCGCCGCTGATCACGCTGGGCCCGGCCTTCGCGGCCTGGTCGGTGATTCCCTTCGACGCCAAGATCGTGCTGTCCAACGCCAACGCCGGCCTGCTGTATCTGCTGGCGATGACCTCGCTGGGCGTGTACGGCATCATCCTGGCAGGTTGGGCCTCCAACTCGAAGTACGCGTTCCTGGGTGCCATGCGCGCCTCGGCGCAGATGATCAGCTACGAAATCGCGATGGGTTTTGCCCTGGTCGGCGTGATGATCGCCTCGGGCAGCCTCAACCTGAGCAACATCGTGATGGCGCAGGCGGGCAACTCCGGTCTGTTCGACTGGTTCCTGCTGCCGCTGTTCCCGTTGTTCATCGTGTACTGGGTGTCCGGCGTCGCCGAAACCAACCGCGCGCCGTTCGACGTGGTGGAAGGTGAATCGGAAATCGTGGCCGGCCACATGGTCGAATACTCCGGTGGTGCCTTCGCGCTGTTCTTCCTGGCCGAATACGCCAACATGATCCTGATCAGCTTCCTGATCTCGATCTTCTTCCTCGGTGGTTGGCTGAGCCCGCTCCAGGGTTGGATCACGGCAGACATCTCGCCGTGGATCGACTGGATCTGGAAGGGCGGCTGGCCGTGGCTGCTGCTGAAGGTCTTCTTCTTCGCCAGCTCCTACATCTGGTTCCGTGCCAGCTTCCCGCGCTTCCGTTACGACCAGATCATGCGTCTGGGCTGGAAGGTCTTCATCCCGCTCACCATCTTCTGGATTGCAGTGACGGCGTTGATGGTGTTTTACGGCGTGATCCAGAAGGGCGTCTAAGCGATGAACCGAATTACTCATTACTTCAAAAGCCTGCTGCTCCTTGAGCTGCTCGGTGGTCTGTGGCTGACCCTGAAGTACGCCTTCAAGCCGAAGTACACGATGATGTACCCGATGGAGAAGTTCCCGCAGTCGCCGCGTTTCCGCGGTCTGCATGCACTTCGCCGCTACCCCAACGGTGAGGAACGCTGCATCGCATGCAAATTGTGCGAAGCGGTGTGCCCGGCGCTGGCGATCACCATCGATTCGGCCAAGCGCGAGGACGGCACCCGCCGTACCACCCGTTACGACATCGATCTGTTCAAGTGCATCTTCTGCGGCTTCTGTGAAGAAAGCTGCCCGGTGGACTCGATCGTCGAGACCCACATTCTCGAGTACCACTTCGAGAACCGTGGCGAGAACATCGTTACCAAGCCGCAGCTGCTGGCCATCGGTGATCGGCTTGAAGCCGAGATCGCCGAGCGTCGCGCCGCCGATGCCGCTTTCCGCTGAGGTCGAATGATGGATTGGGTAAATATCAGTTTCTGGGTCTTCTCCATCGTGGCGGGCATTTCCGCTGCGGCGGTGATCAGCGTGCGCAATCCGGTCTACGCCGTGTTGTGCCTGATCCTGACCTTCTTCTCCGTGGCCTGCATCTGGATCCTGGTCGGGGCCGAGTTCCTCGGTGTCGCGCTGGTGCTGGTCTACGTCGGCGCGGTGATGGTGCTGTTCCTGTTCGTGGTGATGATGCTGGACATCGATCCCTCCAACCTGCGTGAGGGCTGGGTGCGTTACCTGCCGCTCGGCCTGGTGGTGGCGGTGACGATGCTGGTGCAGATGCTGGTGCTGATCGGCGTGAAGGGCAGGGCGGTCAATCCGTTCCCGGCCGACAACGCTGCCGCGCTGGCCGCCGACACCTCCAACATCACCTGGCTGGCCCGCAGCCTGTTCACCGAGTACCTGCTGCCGTTCGAGTTCGCCGCCGTCATCCTGACCGTGGCCGTGGTTGCCGCCGTGATGCTGACCCTGCGTCGCCGCACCGGCCTGAAGACACAGAACCCGTCCGAGCAGACCATGGTCAAGGGCAGCGATCGCCTGCGCATCGTCAAGATGGATGTGGAGAAGCCGGTCGTGCACACCAACATCAAGCCGTCCAGCAACGAGGAGGCGCAGCCATGATCACGCTTGGCCATATTCTGGCGCTGGGTGCGGTGCTGTTCTGCATCAGCCTTGCCGGCATCTTCCTCAACCGCAAGAACATCATCGTGCTGTTGATGTCCATCGAGTTGATGCTGCTGTCGGTCAACATCAATTTCGTCGGGTTCTCGCGTGAGATGGGTGATACGGCCGGACAGCTGTTCGTCTTCTTCATCCTGACCGTGGCCGCGGCCGAGGCCGCCATCGGCCTCGCGATCCTGGTAACCCTGTTCCGTACTCGCCGCACCATCAATGTCGGCGAAGTCGATTCGCTGAAGGGCTGATCCGTAGATGGAAATCACTCTCTCCAAGAGTCTGTTGATCGCAGTGGTGCTTGCACCGCTGTTCGGCAGCATCATCGCCGGCCTGTTCGGTCGTCAGGTCGGTCGCGCTGGCGCGCAGGCGGTCACCATCCTCGGCGTGGCGGTCAGCTGCGTGCTGTCCAGCTACGTGCTGTACATGCTGCTGTGGGGCGGCGCCCAGCCGTTCAACCAGAACCTCTATACGTTCTTCGAAGTGGGCCAGTACTCGGCGCACGTCGGCTTCATGGTCGACAAGCTCACCGCGATGATGATGGTCGTGGTGACCTTCGTGTCGTTCCTGGTGCACGTGTACACCATCGGCTACATGCAGGATGACCCGGGCTACCAGCGGTTCTTCAGCTACATCTCGCTGTTCACCTTCTCGATGCTCACCCTGGTGATGAGCAACAACTTCCTGCAGCTGTTCTTCGGCTGGGAAGCGGTGGGCCTCGTCTCGTACCTGCTGATCGGTTTCTGGTTCAAGCGCCCGACCGCCATCTTCGCCAACATGAAGGCCTTCCTGGTCAACCGTGTCGGTGACTTCGGCTTCATCCTCGGCATCGCCGGCGTGCTGTGGGTGTTCGGCACCCTCGATTACGCCACCGTGTTCGCCAATGCCCAGGTGCTGGGCCATCCGGACGCGCTGATCCAGATCTGGTCGGGCACGATCGACCTGTTCGGCACCTCCATCCCGGTGATGAGCGAGCCGGTGATCTGGTCGGTTGCCACGGTGATCTGCATCTGCCTGTTCATCGGTGCGATGGGCAAGTCGGCCCAGGTGCCGCTGCACGTCTGGCTGCCGGACTCGATGGAAGGCCCGACCCCGATCTCGGCCCTGATCCACGCCGCGACCATGGTCACCGCGGGCATCTTCATGGTCACCCGCATGTCGCCGCTGTTCGAGCTGTCGCAGACCGCGCTGAACTTCGTGCTGTTCATCGGCGCCACCACCGCGTTCTTCACCGGCCTGATCGGCATCGTGCAGAACGACATCAAGCGCGTCGTCGCGTACTCCACGCTGTCCCAGCTGGGTTACATGACCGTGGCGCTGGGTGTGTCGGCCTATTCGGCCGCCGTGTTCCACCTGATGACCCACGCCTTCTTCAAGGCGCTGCTCTTCCTCGGCGCGGGCTCGGTGATCATCGCGATGCACCACGAGCAGGACATGCGCAAGATGGGCGGCCTGCGCAAGTACATGCCGATCACCTTCGTCACCATGTGGATCGGTACGCTGGCCCTGGTCGGTACCCCGTTCTTCTCCGGCTTCTACTCCAAGGACACCATCATCGAGGCCGCGCAGCACCACGCGCATGTGTCCTCGAGCTGGGTGGCAACCTACGGGTACTGGGCGGTGCTGGGTGGCGTGGTCGTGACCAGCTTCTACAGCTTCCGTCTGCTGTTCCTGACCTTCCATGGCAAGGAACGCTTCCGCGATGCGCATGACGATCACGGCCATGGCCATGACGGTCACCACGCCGCTGACGCGCATGCAGCCGATGCCCACCATGGCGACGCGCATCATGACGATCATGGCCACGGCCATGGCGCGCATGAGCCGCACGAGACCCCGTGGGTGGTGACGCTGCCGCTGATCCTGCTGGCGATCCCCTCGATGGTCATCGGTTTCTTCAGCATCGGTCCGATGCTGTACGGCACCGACTGGGCCGGCCACCATGCCGACGCTGCCATCCCGGGCCAGGTGCATTCGTTCTTCACCGGTATCGTTGATTTCTACGACCCGGCGCGCAACACCATTGGTGCGCTGGCCGAAGAGTTCCACGGCCCGGTGGCCTTCGCCATTCACGGCATGATGGCCCCGGCCTTCATCCTGACGGTGGTCGGTTTCCTGCTGGCGGCGCTGTTCTACCTGTGGAAGCCGGAACTGGCCGGCAAGGCCCGCAAGACCTTCGCGCCGATCGTGTCGGTGCTGGAGAACAAGTACGGCTTCGACAAGCTCTGGATCGGCGGGTTCGCCGGCGGCGGTATCAAGCTCGGCAAGGTTTCGCGCGCGATCGACACGAATGTGGTCGATGGTGTGGTGGTCAACGGTTCGGCGCGCCTGATCGATCTGGCGGCCAACCTGCTGCGTCGCACCCAATCCGGTTTCCTCTATCACTACGCCTTCGCGATGATCATCGGCCTGATTGCCCTTCTGGGCGTCCTGATGCATTACCTGCGTTGATGACCTGTACGGAATAAGAAGACGTGTCGAACTGGCCCCTACTTAGTGTTCTCATCTGGCTGCCGATCATCGGCGGTGCCTTGATCCTTGCCATCCGTGATGCCCAAACCGCCCGGTGGGCGTCCCTGGGCGTCGCGGTGCTGACCTTCGTGGCCAGCCTGTCGCTGCTCAGCGGCTATGACACGGGAATCGACGCGCTGCAGTTCGTCGAGACCCGCGCCTGGATTCCCGCCTACGACATCGGCTACAACCTCGGCGTCGACGGCATCGCGATCGCGCTGATCCTGCTGACCACGCTGGTCTCGGTGCTGGCCCTGATCGGTGCCTGGAGCGCGATCGACAAGCGCGTGAACCAGTACGTGGCCGCCTTCCTGATCCTGGAAGGTGTCACGGTGGGTATCTTCTCTGCGACGGACGCGATGCTGTTCTACGTGTTCTTCGAAGCGATGCTGATCCCGATGTTCCTGATCATCGGTGTCTGGGGCGGCCCGCGCCGCATCTACGCCGCGCTGAAGTTCTTCCTGTACACCTTCCTCGGCTCGGTGCTGATGCTGGTTGCGCTGATCTACCTGTACCTGAAGGGCGGCAGCTTCCAGCTGGCCGACCTGTACCAGCTGCAGCTGTCGGGCAAGGAACAGACCTGGATCTTCTTCGCGTTCCTGATCGCCTTCGCGGTCAAGGTGCCGATGTTCCCGGTCCACACCTGGCTGCCGGACGCCCACGTGGAAGCGCCGACCGCCGGTTCGGTGATCCTGGCCGCCATCGCCCTGAAGATCGGTGGCTACGGCTTCCTGCGCTTCAACCTGCCGATCGTGCCGGACGCCTCGCATGAATGGGCCTGGCTGGTGATCGCGCTGTCGCTCATTGCGGTGATCTACGTCGGCCTGGTCGCCCTGGTGCAGGACGACATGAAGAAGCTGATCGCCTATTCGTCGATCGCCCACATGGGCTTCGTCACCCTGGGCACCTTCATCGCTCTGTGGCTGGTGCGTGACGCCGGCAACCCGGACGCAGCCCGCCTGGGCCTGCAGGGCGCGATGGTGCAGATGGTCTCGCACGGTTTCGTGTCCGGCGCGATGTTCTCCTGCGTGGGTGTGCTGTACGACCGCATGCACAGCCGCCGCATCGCCGATTACGGCGGCGTGGTCAACGTGATGCCCTGGTTCGCCACCTTCGCCATGCTGTTCTTCATGGCCAATGCCGGCCTACCGGGTACCAGCGGTTTCGTCGGTGAATTCATGATCATCATGGCCAGCTTCCAGCGCAATCCGTGGCTGGCACTCGGCGCGGCGAGCACCCTGGTGATCACCGCGGCGTATACGCTGTGGCTGTACAAGCGCGTGTTCTTCGGTGAAGTGGCCAACGCCCATGTCGCCGAACTGAAGGACATCAACGGTCGCGAGTGGCTGGTGTTGGGTGTATTCGCCGTGGGCACCCTTGCCCTGGGCCTGTACCCCAAGCCGCTGACCGACCTGATGGAGCCCTCGATCGCGAAGCTGGCGATGCAGATCGCATCCAGCAAGCTGCTGTAATCGGGCCGTCGAGAGTATTGATTCCAGGATTTGATGATGACCACCTCGCCGCTGTTGCCACTGACCGCCGCTGACCTCCCGCCGCTCGCTCCCGAGCTGGTGCTGGTTGGCAGTGCGTTCGCCCTGTTGATGCTTGATCTTTTCATCAGTGAGAAGAACAAGATCTGGACCCACCTGTTCTCGATCGCTGCGCTGGCGGTCGTCTTCTTCATGCTCGCCACCGGAGTGGGCGGGCAGGGCGAGGTCTTCCACGGCATGTTCGTCCGCGACAACGCGGCCGACGTGATGAAGACCGTGATCGTGCTGTGCAGCGGCCTGACCCTGATCTACGGCTGGAGCTACCTGCGCGAGCGCAAGCTCTACCAGGGCGAGATCCCGGTGCTGATCCTGTTCGCCACCGCGGGCATGATGATCCTGGTCTCGGCCGGCAGCCTGCTGATGGTCTATCTGGGCCTGGAACTGCTGGCGCTGTGCTCCTACGCCCTGGTGGCCAGCAACCGTGAAAACGGTCTGGCCTCGGAAGCGGCGATGAAGTACATCGTGCTCGGCTCGCTGGCATCGGGCCTGCTGCTGTACGGCATGTCGCTGATCTACGGCGCCACCGGTTCGCTGCACCTGGACGCCATCAACGCCGCCATCCCGCATACCGAAGAGAAGATACTGCTGCTGACCGGCGCGGTGTTCATGATCGCCGGCGTGGCCTTCAAGCTGGGTGCGGCCCCGTTCCACATGTGGCTGCCCGATGTGTACCAGGGTGCCCCGGCACCGGTCGCGCTGTTCATCAGCTCGGCCCCGAAGCTTGCCGCGTTCGGCATGGCCTACCGTCTGCTGGAAATGGGCGTGGGTCCGCTGGCCGACGAATGGAAGTACCTGATCGGTGGCCTGGCCGCACTGTCGTTGGTGATCGGCAACCTGATGGCGATCGCGCAGACCAACCTCAAGCGCATGCTGGCGTTCTCGACCGTCTCGCACATCGGCTTCCTGCTGATGGGCATGGCCGGGGGTGGCGAGCGGGGTTACTCGGCGGCACTGTTCTACGCCCTGAGCTACGCGATCATGTCCACGGCCGCGTTCGGCGCGATCATCGCGCTGTCGCGCAACGGCTTTGAAGCCGAGAAGATCGAAGACTTCAAGGGCCTCAATGCCCGCAACCCGTGGATGGCCGGCCTGGTGCTGTGCATCATGGCGTCGCTGGCAGGCATCCCGCCGTTCCTGGGCTTCTGGACCAAACTGGCCGTGCTTGGCGCGGCGATCCAGGGCGACATGCTGTGGCTGGCCATGGTCGGCGTGATCTGCGCCGTGATCGGCTGCTTCTACTACTTGCGCGTGATCAAGGTCATGTACTTCGATGAGCCGGTGGGCGAGCCGCTGCCGGCCAACAACGATCGCGTGCTGGGCGTTGTGCTGGGCGTGAATGCCTTGGCGCTGCTGGCCCTGGGCGTGGCGTGGAACCCGATCATGGTGTGGTGCCAGCAGGCATTTGCACATATTTCGTAAAAAACGATACAAACGTGCGCAACTCGTGTAATATTCATCTCCTGAGTTGTTGATGCAGCGGTTTCGCCAGAACATCGTTGCGGTAGGTGCCAGCCGTTGGTTGGCACACAACTCATCCGCTTCTGCTGCGGGGTGGAGCAGTCTGGCAGCTCGTCGGGCTCATAACCCGAAGGTCGCAGGTTCAAATCCTGCCCCCGCTACCATATAGCTCCGGTGCAAACCGGAGGCAGTGGACGAATCAAGCGATACCGGAAACGGTGTCGCTTTTTTCGTTGTAGAGCCGACCGTTGGTCGGCTGCTCCAGCTGCTCCAGCTGCTCCAGCTGCTCCAGCTGCTCCAGCTGCTCCAGCTGCTCCGGCTGCTCCGGCTGCTCCGGCTGCTCCGGCTGCTCCGGCTGCTCCGGACCTTTCGGTAGAGCCGACCGTTGGTCGGCTGCCTTTCCTGGACGTCGAACGATATGTTTCACAAGGGGGTTGCACGGTAGTGAAAACTCCCTTACAATTCCGCTTCTGCTGCGGGGTGGAGCAGTCTGGCAGCTCGTCGGGCTCATAACCCGAAGGTCGCAGGTTCAAATCCTGCCCCCGCTACCACAGAAAATCTGCAGTGCAGATGCAGTAGACGAAAAGGCGATCTCGGCAACGAGGTCGCTTTTTTCGTTGTGGCATCGGCGACGTGGACGGCGACGCGGCATGACAGTGGAAAGGTCGGCGGAGCGGGGTGGGGCGATGGCGGCTGCGGCGACGATGCTCGACAGCCAGTCAGCGTCAATGACACGTCGTCGCGTGACATGTTGCCCCGCCTTTGCTTGCAACTTCAGTGACTGCCCAGGCATTTCCGTAGGCAGCGGTGTGGGCAGGTTGGCGGGACCATTGGGGCGACATGGATGTCGCCCATGAGCCCCCAAGGGTGAGGGCGCATTGCTTGCGAGGCACTGCCTCGCATGCGTTCGAACGCACAGCCGCCAGCGGCTGGGCCGGGCCGCGGAGCGGGGGTCACGGCGCGTCCCGCGGACCTGCCCATACCGATGCCCGCGCCGAAGGATGAAACAACGGCTTTTGCCGTTCAGCTTTCCGAATAGAGGCGCCAGCAGCCACCCCGGCCATTGCACCAGCGCGGTGCAACGGCTATCATCAGTGGCTTAGCGGACTGTCTACTCATCTCCTCTCAACGGATATGAACAGGCCCCGCAACCGGCTTCCAGGAACGGCAACCTGTACCCAGGCCGCCGTGACCCCCGGAACGCTGGGCTCGCAGGAACGCGCCACGTGCGTCTCTGCACCGGAATCCAGCATGACCGGAGTTGTACCGGACAGGGGCCCAACGGGCCCTTTGTTGTTTCCGGAAGGTGGTCCATGCAACGGACCAGACCCGTATTTCTTTTCAACGAATCAAGGCCGACTGTGAGCGACAAGGCAACCGAAATCGCGAATCTGCTCGCCCCCACCGTTCAGTCGCTGGGTCTCGAGCTGCTGGGCGTGGAATATCTCACCGCCCCGGGTGGTGCCACGCTGCGCCTGTACATCGACGTGCCGCTGGCCGAACAGCCCGAGCGCATCGTCAACATCGACGACTGCGAACGTGTCAGCCGCGAAGTGTCTGCCCAGCTGGACGTCGAAGACCCGATCACGGCGAACTACACGCTGGAAGTGTCTTCGCCGGGCGTGGACCGCCCGCTGTTCACCGGCGACCAGTTCGAGCGCGCCATCGGCGAATCCGCCAAGGTGACGCTGAGCCTGCCGCAGGATGGCCGCCGCCGTCTGCAGGGCGAGATCCTCGCCGTGGATATCGAACAAGGCACGGTCACCTTCAAGGTCGACAATGCCCCGTTTACCGCCGACATCGAGAACATCGACAAGGCGCGCATCATGCCGGACTGGGCCGCCCTCGGCCTGGCTCCGACCAAACCGACTGGCCCGGCACCCAAACAGGGTGGCAAGGCGAACAAGAAACCATCCAACGAGCCGGCGGCCAAAAAGCCGCGCGCGGAGTGAGCCAATGAGCAAGGAACTTTTGCTGGTAGTGGATGCGGTCGCCAACGAAAAAGGCGTCCCGCGCGAAGTCATCTTCGATGCCATCGAGGCAGCGTTGGCTTCGGCTGCCAAAAAGCGTTACCCGGAAGAAGAAGTGCTGGCCCGTGTGTCGATCGACCACAAGGACGGCAACTACGAAACCTTCCGCCGCTGGGAAGTGGTGGCCGATGACGTGGTCATGGAGTCCCCGGACCGCCAGATCCGTCTGATGGACGCCATCGATGAAGCCGACGGCGTGGAAGTCGGCGATTTCATCGAAGAGCAGATCGAGAACCCGGACTTCGGCCGTATCGCCGCACAGGCCGCCAAGCAGGTGATCGTCCAGCGCGTGCGCGAGGCCGAGCGTCAGCAGGTGGTCGATGCGTGGAAGGATCGTGTCGGCGAACTGGTCACCGGTGTGGTCAAGCGCGCCGAGCGCGGCAACATCTATGTGGACCTGGGCGGCAACGCCGAGGCCTTCATTCCGAAGGACAAGGGCATTCCGCGCGACGTACTGCGCGCTGGCGACCGCGTGCGCGGTTACCTGGCCGAAGTCCGTTCGGAACCGCGTGGCCCGCAGCTGTTCATCAGCCGCGCCGCCCCGGAATTCATGATCGAACTGTTCAAGCTCGAAGTGCCGGAAGTCGGCCAGGGCCTGGTCGAGATCAAGGCCTGTGCACGTGATCCGGGCGACCGCGCCAAGATCGCCGTGCTGGCCCACGATTCGCGTACCGATCCGATCGGTGCCTGCATCGGCATGCGCGGTTCGCGCGTGCAGGCCGTGTCCAACGAGCTCAATGGCGAGCGCGTGGACATCGTGCTCTGGAACGAGAACCCCGCCAACTTCGTCATCAATGCGATGGCGCCGGCGGAAGTGCAGTCGATCATCGTCGATGAAGAAAAGCACTCGATGGACCTGGCCGTGGCGGAAGAGCGCCTGGCCCAGGCGATCGGCAAGGGCGGCCAGAACGTCCGTCTTGCCAGCCGCCTGACCGGTTGGCAGCTCAATGTGATGACCCAGGACCAGGTGACCGCCAAGTCCGAGGCAGAGCAGGGCGTTGCCCGTCAGCTGTTCATGGACAAGCTGGAAGTGGATGAAGAAATCGCCGCCATCCTGGTGACCGAAGGCTTCAACACCGTGGAAGAAATCGCCTACGTCCCGGTCGGCGAACTGCTGGCCGTGGAAGGCTTCGACGAAGACATCGTCGAAGAGCTGCGTGCCCGTGCCCGCGATGCGCTGCTCAACGAAGCGCTGGCGGTGGAAGAAGGTCTGGAGGACGGTTCGCCGTCGGAAGACCTGCTCGCCCTGGAAGGCATGGACGAGGCAACTGCCTACGCCCTGGCCGGTCACGGCGTGCGTACCAGTGAGGACCTGTCGGACCTGGCCGCCGACGAGATCCTCGAGTTCGGCATCGAGGACATGGACCAGGAGCGCGCCGCCGCCCTGATCCTTGCCGCCCGAGCCGAGGAGATCGCCCGCCTGGAGCGCGGCGAATGAGCCAGCGATGAACAGTGCCCTGACCCGCTCAGGGCTTAGACTCCGCGCTGCCTTCGCACGTTTCGAGGGAGCGCCAACCAGATCATAGGATCCGAATGTCGCAGCAAACCACCATCCGCAAGCTTGCCGAACTGGTCAACACCCCGGTCGATAAACTGCTCGTACAACTTGCCGAAGCCGGCATGAAGTTCAGCGGTCCCGACCAGGTCGTGACCAGTACCGAGAAGGTGAAGCTCCTGGGCTTCCTTCGTCGTTCGCACGGCAAGACCGAGCAGCCCGTCGAGAGCAATGACGAGGCCGCCAAGAAGATCACCCTGAACCGTCGCAAGTTGCAGGAAGTGACCGTCAGCGCCGGCCGCAGCAAGACCACCGTCAACGTGGAAGTGCGCCAGAAGCGTACCTACATGAAGGACGCCAGCGGCAAGCCGATGACCGCGGATGAGGAGCGCGCCGACATCCTGCGCAAGCTGGAGGAATCCCGCCAGCGCAATCTGGACGAGCAGCGCGCACTGGCCGAGAAGGACCGTGCGCGCGATGAAGAAATCGCCCGCAAGCGTCAGGAAGAGATCGACGCCAAGGAACGTGCCGAAGCCGAGCGCAAGGCGGCCGAAGCCGCTGCAGAAGCGGCCAAGAACGCACCGCCGGCCCCGGCCCCGGTTGCCGCCAAGCCGGCTGCTGCCGATGCACCGGCCCGCAATGCGCGTCCGGCTGCACCGTCGGCTGCCCGTCCGGCACCGCGTTCGGACGATCGCAACTCGAACAACAACAACAACCGTCCGGGCGCCAAGCGCGACGACGATGGTGGCAACCGCTTCGCCGGTCAGCTGCATCTGTCGGCCGCCGATCGTGCCCGCCGCGGCAACAACAGCAACTCGCGCGGTCGTCCGACCGGGCGCGTGCAGCACGGCAGCCGCCGTGACAGCAACCAGTCGCGCAGCGGCGGTGGTGCCCATGGGTTCGAACGTCCGGTCGCGCCGATCGTGCGTGACGTCACCATCGGCGACACCATCACCGTCGCCGATCTGGCCCAGAAGCTGGCCGTCAAGGGCGGCGATGTGGTCAAGGCGCTGTTCAAGATGGGCGTCATGGCGACCATCACCCAGACCATCGACCATGACACTGCTGCGCTGGTGACCGAAGAACTCGGCCACAACGTGATCCGTGCCAACACCAACGACGCCGAAGACGCGCTGCTGGCGCTGGCCGGTGGCAACCAGGGCGAGCCGGTGGCACGTCCGCCGGTGGTCACCATCATGGGCCACGTCGATCACGGCAAGACCTCGCTGCTGGATTACATCCGCCGCACCAAGGTCGCCACGGGCGAAGCCGGTGGCATCACCCAGCACATCGGTGCGTACCACGTTGAAACGCCGAAGGGCGTGATCAGCTTCCTGGATACCCCGGGCCACGCGGCGTTTACGTCCATGCGTGCCCGCGGTGCCAAGCTGACCGACATCGTGGTGCTGGTGGTGGCGGCCGATGACGGCGTCATGCCGCAGACCAAGGAAGCCATCCAGCACGCCCGTTCGGCGGGTGTGCCGCTGATCGTGGCGATCAACAAGATCGACAAGTCCGGCGCCGATCCGATGCGCGTCAAGAACGAACTGCTCACCGAGCAGGTCGTCTCCGAAGATTTCGGTGGTGACGTGCAGATGGTCGAGATCTCGGCCAAGGCCGGTCTGGGCATCGACGACCTGCTGGACGCGATCTCGATCCAGGCCGAACTGCTGGAACTGAAGGCCGTGGCCGACGGTCGCGCCAGCGGCGTGGTCATCGAGTCCTCGCTGGACAAGGGCCGTGGCCCGATCGCTACCGTGCTGGTGCAGCAGGGTTCGCTGAAGAAGGGCGATTACCTGGTCTGCGGTATCCAGTACGGCCGCGTGCGCGCGCTGTTCGATGAAACCGGCGCACAGCCCGACCAGGCTGGCCCGTCGATTCCGGTGCAGGTGCTGGGTCTGTCCGGCGTGCCGGATGCCGGTGATGACTTCGTCGTGGTTGAAGACGAGCGTCTGGCCAAGGACGTCGCGCAGCAGCGCGAAACCAAGCGCCGTGAATCGCGCCTGGTGCAGTCCGCCGGCAGCCGCATGGAAGACATCATGGCGACCCTGGGCAAGGGCGATGGCCAGCAGGTGCTGAACCTGGTGATCAAGGCTGACGTGCAGGGTTCGGTGCAGGCGCTGAGCCAGGCACTGGTCGCGCTGTCCAACGACGACATCCGCATCAACGTGATCCACTCCGGCGTGGGCGGCATCACCGAATCGGACGCCAACTCGGCGGTTGCCTCCAAGGCCACCGTGATCGGCTTCAACGTGCGTGCGGATGCTTCGGCCCGTCGCATCATTGAATCCAACGGCGTTGACCTGCGTTACTTCTCGATCATCTATGACGTGATCGATCAGGTGAAGCAGGTGGCCTCCGGTCTGCTCGGCGTGGAAATCCGCGAAGAGATCATCGGTATCGCCCAGGTCCGCGATGTGTTCCGCAGCTCGAAGTTCGGTGCGGTCGCAGGCTGCATGATCATCGAAGGTACGGTGAAGCGCAGCAAGCCGATCCGCGTCCTGCGCGACAGCGTCGTGGTCTTCGAAGGCGAGCTGGAATCGCTGCGTCGCTTCAAGGAGAACGTCGAAGAAGTCCGCAACGGTACCGAATGCGGTATCGGCGTGAAGGCTTAAAACGACGTCAAGCCGGGTCATCTTATCGTGGGCTTCGCGCGTAGCGAAGTGCCGCGCACCCTGTATGGCCGCGGTGCCCCGACCATCGGGCGGCCCCTACCGTGATGTAGCGCCCGACCGTTGGTCGGGTCCCGTATACCTGTAGCGCCCGACCGTTGGTCGGGCGACCACCGAATCAAGAGTGCCTCGTGCCAAAGACCTTCCATCGAACCGACCGTGTTTCCGCCCAGATCCGCCGCGAACTGGGGACGCTCGTGCACAACGCCGTGCGTGTACACGGCCTGCCTTCGGTGAGCGTCTCCGACGTGGAAATCACCCGTGACATGGCGCATGCCAAGATCTTCGTCACCGCGCTGATGCCCGAACGTTCGGTAGAAGCCATGAAAGGCCTGAAGGAACTGGCCTGGGAGCTGCGGATGGAGCTGGCGCGTGCGATGAAGCTGCGCCACGTGCCCGAGCTGCACTTCCACTACGATGATTCGGTGGATCGCGGCGAGCGCATCGACAACATCCTGCGCGATCTGCCCGATACGCTGGCGGCAGAAAAAAGTCGGCAGGGCGATGACGGCGGCGAAGATGACGTCGACGAAGGCGAAGACGCCGACGAAGGCGACAAGAAAGCCTGATGGACCAACAGCCCGAAAGGGCTGTTGTCTTATGGGGTGGGGCCTGTCGCAGTGCGACCGCTCCGCCGGAGGCCGGATTGACCGGCAGCGCCACACGGCGCCGTTTTGAATTGAATGCATGGCACCCCGAATTTCATTCCGCCGCCTGGATGGCATCCTGCTGCTCGACAAGCCGACCGGCATGAGCTCCAACGCGGCCCTGCAGGTGGCTCGCCGCCTGTACCGCGCCGAGAAGGGCGGCCACACCGGCAGCCTGGATCCGCTGGCCACCGGGCTGCTGCCACTGTGCTTCGGTGAGGCCACCAAGATTGCCGGCCTGTTGCTCGGCTCCGCCAAGGCCTATGACGCCGACGTGGTGCTGGGCCAGACCACCGATACCGATGATGCCGATGGCACCGTGCTGCGCGAGCGGCCGGTCCCGGCCATCACTGCGGCCGAGCTCGAGGCGGCGCTGGCACCGCTGCGCGGTCGCATCCGCCAGCGCGCCCCGATCTACTCCGCGCTCAAGCAGGGCGGCGAGCCGCTGTACCTGAAGGCCCGCCGTGGCGAGGCGATCGAAGCGCCGGAGCGCGATGTGGAGGTCCACGCCCTGGAGGTGCTGGACCAGCAGCCGACCCGGCTGTCGCTGCGGGTGACCTGCGGTTCAGGCACGTACATCCGCAGCCTGGCCCGCGACCTTGGCGAGACGCTGGGCTGCGGCGCCCATATCGCCGGCCTGCGTCGGCTGTGGGTGGATCCCTTCCGTGAGGCGCCGATGGTCACCCTGGACACCCTGCGCGCCTTGGCCGAGCAGGGCGATGAGGCCGGCATGGAGGCCCTGTTGCTGCCGCTGGACGCGGGTCTGGCCCATTACCCGCGGGTCACGCTGGACGACGAGCAGGCCCGTCGGTTCCGGGTGGGGCAGCGCATCCGCGACGCCAGCTGGCCGCAGGGTGGGGTGGTGGTCTTCGGCCCGGTCGAGGCGATCCAGGGCCTGGGCCAGGTCGACGAGACCGGTCTGCTGGCCCCGCAGCGCCTGTTCAACCTCTGAGCGAGCGGGCCGGGCGCCACCCCGGTCCTTGTTCCGGACGCCCGCGGACGTTACAATTCCGCGGCCTTTTCAGGCTTCCCGCGTTCTGCGGGTTCATCCTTTCGTTAACGGCGAGTCGCGCGGTACGTCAATGGGACGTTTCTGCGGGCCACGCATCCAAGAGAAAACAGATATGTCGATCGACACCCAGAAAGTCATTGAAGACAACAAGCGCAGCGCGGCTGACACCGGCTCCCCGGAAGTCCAGGTCGCTCTGCTGACCGCCCGCATCGAACTGCTGACCGGCCACTTCAAGACCCACAAGAAGGATCACCACAGCCGTCGTGGTCTGCTGCAGATGGTCAACCGCCGCCGCAGCCTGCTCGACTACCTGAAGAAGAAAGACGCTCCGCGTTACAAGGCCCTGATCGAAAAGCTCGGCCTGCGTCGCTAAGCACGAACCCCCACCGCGGCGCAGGAATGCGCCGCGGTTTTGTTTTGGCAGTACCGCATCAAACGTATGGGCCGGACAACCGGTCACCCGTCGGCGGCAAGGGTCGCCAGCGGTCCATTGAAGAAAGCATCATCCAAGGAAACCCCCGTGGCAAAAATCACCAAAACCTTCCAGTACGGCAAGCACACCGTCACGCTTGAAACCGGCGAAATCGCCCGTCAGGCCGGCGGTGCCGTCATCGTCAAGTTCGACGACACCGTGCTGCTGGTCTCCGCCGTTGCCGCCAAGAGCGCGCGTGAGGGCCAGGACTTCTTCCCCCTGACCTGCGACTATCAGGAGAAGTTCTACGCAGGTGGCCGTATCCCGGGCGGTTTCTTCAAGCGCGAAGGCCGCGCGACCGAAAAAGAGACGCTGATTTCGCGCCTGATCGATCGCCCGATCCGTCCGCTGTTCCCGGAAGACTACAAGAACGAAGTTCAGATCATCGCTACCGTGATGTCGCTGAACCCGGACATCGATGGCGACATCGCCGCGCTGATCGGCGCCTCGGCTGCGCTGTCGCTGGCCGGTACCCCGTTCAAGGGTCCGATCGCCGCCGCCAAGGTGGGTTACAAGAACGGTGAGTACATCCTCAACCCGACCGTGACCGAACTGAAGGATTCGGAGCTGGAACTGGTTGTCGCCGGTACCGCCAACGCCGTGCTGATGGTGGAATCCGAAGCCGCGCTGCTGTCCGAAGACGTGATGCTGGGCGCTGTGACCTTCGGTCACCGCGAAATGCAGAAGGTCATCAACGCGATCAACGAGCTGACCGTGGAAGCCGGCACCAAGCCGTCGACCTGGGAAGCCCCGGCCAAGAACGACGTGCTGATCAGCGCCCTGCAGGAAGCCATCGGCCCGCGTCTGGGCGAAGCCTTCCAGGTGCGCGACAAGCTGCAGCGCCGTGACGCCATCTCGGCGATCAAGAAGGACGTGGTCGAGTCGCTGGCTGGCCGTGTGGCCGCCGAAGGCTGGAACCCGGCCGAGCTGTCGAAGGAATTCGGCGAGCTGGAATACAGCACCATGCGCAACTCGGTGCTCGACACCAAGGTCCGCATCGACGGCCGTGCGCTGGACACCGTCCGCCCGATCTCGGTGAAGACCGGCATCCTGCCGCGTACCCACGGCTCCTCGCTGTTCACCCGCGGTGAAACGCAGGCCATCGTGACCATCACCCTGGGCACCGCCCGTGATGGCCAGGTCATCGATGCCGTCGCCGGTGAGTACAAGGAAAACTTCCTCTTCCATTACAACTTCCCCCCCTACTCGGTGGGTGAGACCGGCCGCATGATGGGCCCGAAGCGTCGCGAAATCGGCCACGGCCGTCTCGCCAAGCGCGGCGTGCTGGCAGTGATGCCGTCGCTGGAAGCCTTCCCGTACACCATCCGCGTGGTCTCGGAAATCACCGAATCCAACGGCTCCTCGTCGATGGCCTCGGTCTGCGGTTCCTCGCTGGCCCTGATGGACGCCGGCGTGCCGGTGAAGTCGCCGGTGGCCGGTATCGCCATGGGTCTGGTCAAGGAAGGCGAGCGCTTCGTCGTCCTGTCCGACATCCTGGGTGACGAAGATCACCTGGGCGACATGGACTTCAAGGTCGCCGGTACCGCTGAGGGCATCTCCGCCCTGCAGATGGACATCAAGATCGAAGGCATCACCGAAGAGATCATGAAGCAGGCACTGCAGCAGGCCAAGGCTGGCCGTCTGCACATCCTGGGTGAAATGGCCCAAGGCCTGACCGCCCCGCGCGAAGAGCTGTCGGACTACGCGCCGCGCCTGCTGACCATCAAGATCCACCCGGACAAGATCCGCGAAGTGATCGGCAAGGGTGGTTCCACCATCCAGGCCATCACCAAGGAAACCGGCACCCAGATCGACATCCAGGATGACGGCACCATCGTCATCGCGTCGGTCAACGCCAGCGCTGCGCAGGCTGCCAAGGCCCGCATCGAGCAGATCACCTCGGACGTCGAGCCGGGCCGCATCTACGAAGGCAAGGTCGCCAAGATCATGGACTTCGGTGCGTTCGTCACGATCCTGCCGGGCAAGGACGGTCTGGTCCACGTGTCGCAGATCTCCAGCGATCGCGTCGAGAAGGTCGGCGATGTGCTGAAGGAAGGCGATGTGGTCAAGGTCAAGGTGCTGGAAGTCGACAAGCAGGGCCGTATCCGCCTGTCGATGAAGGCCGTCGAAGAAGGCGAGGGCGCCCCCGCCGCCGAGTAATCGGCCAACGCCGATCTCGCGGTAGGTGAGGACCGTTGGTCCTCACGCTTCCCGGTCGGTAGGTGAGGACCGTTGGTCCTCACGCTTCCCGGTCGGTAGGCGAGGACCGTTGGTCCTCACGCTTTCGCAGACAAGAAAAAGCGGGCTTCGGCCCGCTTTTTTTGTGCCCGCATGTCCAACCAACAGCGCCGGTTCGCGGTGGAGTGCCATGCCATGCCACGCATGGCTGCCGTTGGGTGGGGGCGCATTACGCCAGATAGCGAGATACCTCGATCAGATTCCGGTCCGGATCGCGGAAATACACCGACAGGATCGGTCCGGTGGCACCCGTCCGCTGGACCGGTCCTTCTTCGACGGTCACGCCCTGCGCCTGCAGGTGCGCCAGGATCTCGTCCATCGTCGCGTAGGTGATCAGGCACAGGTCCGCCGAGCCGGGCGTGGGGCGCTCGGCCTTTGGCTCGAACTCGCGCCCTTGTGCATGCAGGTTGATCTTCTGCAGCCCGAAGCGCAGCGCCTTGCGCCCCTCGCCGAAGGTATCCACCTCCATGCCCAGCACGCGGTGGTAGAACTCACAGGTCGCGGCGACATCCGCCACGGTCAGGACCAGGTGGTCCAATCGGTCGATATGCAGGTCGGTCATCGGTGTCACGCAGCAAGCAGTCACTATCGCTGAACTGTAAAACCGATGACGCAAGGCGGGGGTGAACACCTGTCGCCGTCAGGCAGGCGCGCATGCAGGCATGCAGGCATACATGCGGGCGGGCGGGCCGCGCGGCAGAGCGGGACAGACCGCGCGGTCGTCCGCTGCGGGCGGCGACTTCGAGTGACGCGTCCGTGGCGTGTACCGGGTGTTGCCGTACGGCCTGTGGACAGCCGCCAGGCCTGCGTGGGTCAGCCGTCAGTGTCCGCTGGACGGATTCGCAGGACATCACCGCGCAAAGCGCCCACGCACCACAGCACGCTGCTAACGTGGCTTCGCCTTCGCCCCGGGAGATCCCATGTTCCGTCCAACCGTCGCTGTCCTGGCCGTTCTGATCGCCAGCGTGATGCCGCAGGCCGCCTCTGCCATGGAGTCGTTGCCCAAGGTGATCGGCGCGTACTACCCGGGGGGTTCGGCGGACCGCTACCCGGTGGAGACCATTCCGGCCGATACGCTCACCCATCTGTTCTATGCGTTCGCCACCATCGACCAAGGTCAATGCGCGGTCGCGCCGCAGGCCGATGCGCATTTCAGGGCACTGGCCGCGCTCAAGCGTGCGCATCCGACGCTGCACACCCTGATCTCGATCGGCGGCTGGAACGCGGGCGGGTTCTCCGATGCGGCGCTGACCGCGGAAAGCCGCGAACGCTTCGCGGCCTCCTGCGTGGCGATGTTCTTCGAGCGCCATCGCGGCAGCTTCGATGGCGTGGACATCGACTGGGAGTTCCCGGTATATGGCGGCCCGACCCAGATCACCGACCGCCCGGAAGATCGCCGCAACATGACCCTGCTGGTGCGCGAGTTCCGCCGCCAGCTCGATGCGCTGGACAAGAAAGACGGCCAGCACCGGCTGGTCACCGCCGCGCTGCCTGCCGGCCGCGTGCAGACCGATGGCCCGTATGATCCGGCCCGCAGCTACGAACTCAAGGAGCTCGGCCGCGCGCTCGATTTCATCAACTTGATGAGCTACGACATGGGCACCGGCTTCTCGGCGGTGTCCACCTTCAACGCGCCGCTGCATGAGGTGCCGGAAGATCCGCTGGCGCCGGAATTGAAACGCTGGAACAGCGTGGCCGGGGCGGTGTCCTACTACGAGCAGCACGGTGTGCCGAAAGACAAGCTGGTGCTCGGCGTGCCGTTCTACGGCCGTGGCTTCCAGCTGGAGGGCGATGCCAACCAGGGCCTCTACCAGCACTACAGCGCGCCGCATCCGGCCGGCGACTGGCGGCAGATCCAGGCCAGCATGCTCGGCCAGCCCGGCTGGGAGCGGCACTGGCACCCGGTCGCGCAGACGCCGTGGTTGTACAACGCCACCGGGAAGGTCTTCGTCAGCTATGAGGATCCGACCTCGATCGGTCTGCGCGCCACCTTCGCCAAGGACAGCGGTCTGCGCGGCGTCTTCATGTGGGAGCTGACCGGTGACGACGCGCAGGGCAGCCTGCTCAAGGCCATGGTGGCGCCGTTCCGGGAACCTGCGAAGTAAGCGCGCCGAAGGCCGCCGCCACGCACGCGGCGTGCCCTATGCTTGCCGCCATGGAGACCGTCCGCCTGCTGGATCTGCACATCGACCGCCCTGCCCAGCAGGTGCGGCGAGGGGATCAGGTATTGCCGGTCGGCGGGTTGAGTTGGCGGCTGCTGGACTGCCTGCTGGCCCACGGCAACGCCGTCGTCGATTTCGACACGCTCGCCGATCAGGTCTGGGCACCGGCGGTGGTCGGCGAGGATGCGATCAGCCAGCGGGTGAAGCTGCTCCGGCAGGCGCTGGGCGATGACGGCCGTCGGCCGCGCTACATCCGCTCGGTTCGTGGCCGTGGCTACCAGTTGTGCGCCTCGCCGCAGCCGGTGATGCGTGATGCCGTTGCCAGCGCCGGCACGGAGGGCGCTCCCGTCGCACCCGGCGCGCGCGCACCCGCACGGTGGGTCTGGCTGGCTGGGGTAACGGTCGTCGCTGCTGCCGTTGTGTTCGCCTTGGTACGTCCCGCCAGCGCACCGGCGTCGCCAGCGGAGGCGGTGCTGCAGCGCGCCGCCTATTACGCGGGCATCGGCCAGGCCAGCAACAACGAACGGGCGATCGCGTTGTACCGCCAGGCGCTGCAGATCGACCCTGAATCGCTAAGCGCACGGCGTGGACTCGCCCGAGCGCTGGCGGCCGATGCCTGCTTGTTCAACGGCGCGCGCGAGCGTGCGCAGGAGGCGCTGGTGTTGAGCAGCCAGCTGGTGCTCAAGGCGCCGGAAGATGCCGCCGGCTGGGCCGCACGCGGCTATGCCCACGACTGCCTCGGCGCGATGTCGCACGCCATGGCGGACTACCGGCAGGCCCTGCGGCGCGACCCGGGTGACGAGCGCACGCGCGCATCGCTGGCCTATCTGCAGCAGGAAAAAGGCGACCTCGCGCAGGCCTTGCAGGACAACCTGTCACTGCGCGCGCCCGAGCGGGTTCGCTTCCGCGACGTACAGGTCGCACGCGAACTGGAGCTGTTGGGGTTCACCGATGCGGCCGCTCGCCGGCACGCGCACAACTTCCAGCTCTATCCGGACAATGTGTTCGCCAACATCGCCTGGCCGCACAGCCTGTTGGCAATGGGGGAGTCGGCAAAAGCACAGCAGGCGCTGGATCAGGCACTGGCTCGCGGGACGCCACATCCGCAGTTGCTGCGCCTGCAGGGCGAGATGCTGCTGTTGCGCGGGAATCGGAAGGGCGCCGCCGAAGCCTTCGAGCAGAGCCGGGCATTGCGCCCGCAGCAGTCGATGGGGCAGACCCTGGCCGGCCTCTATGGCGATCCGGCGCCTGCCCCGACCTGGATCGCCGAGCGCCTGCAGATGCTGGAAGGGCAAGGCGATGATGGCTGGTCCGACACCGCACTGGAGCGTGCGATGGTGCTGCAGGCCCAGGGCGATGAGGCCGCTGCGCTGGTGGCCCTGCATCACGCGGTGAACGCCGGCTTCCGCGACGCGGCGTGGTTGCGCGCCACCCCTTTGTTTGCGCCGCTGCACGGTGCGGCCGGCTGGCAGGAACTGCTCGACATGATCGAGAAAGACGTATCCGCCCAGCGCGCCCGGGTGTTGGCCGCTCCATGGCGGCCAACAGACCTCGACGGCCTCAGCGCAGCGCGGGCAGCAGGAACTCGGTAAGGATGCGGCGCGACTGCGGGTGGGCGTAGCTGCGGTTGTAGGCCTGGCTGGTGATCACCGCGACCAGCTTCTTGCCGGGTATCACGAACACGTAGTTGCCGCCGTTGCCGGACATCGTCCACACGGTGCTGTCGTGCCCGTCGACCGGAAGCTTCAGCCCCCACCATTGATAGCCGTAGTCGCTGCCATCACCGGCGGTGGCCTGCGCGCTGAGCATCGCCCGCACATAGCGGGTCGGGATCAATTGTTTGCCTTGCCAGCGTCCCTCGGCCAGCACCAGTTCGCCCAACCGTGCCAGGTCCCGGCTGCGGTAACGCGTCCCACCGCCGCCCATGCCGATGCCTTCCGGTGAGCGGTTCCACGTGCTCGTGGTGATGCCCAGCGGGCGCTCCAGCACCTGCGCGGCGTAGTCGGCCAAGGGCCGCTTCGTGGCCTGTTCCAGTACTGCGCCGAGCACGAAGGAATTGGCCGTGCAGTAGGCATGCGCGCGGCCGTGCGGGCTGTCTTCCGGTCGCGTCATCCACGGTGCGAAACCCTTGACCGGCAGCGACAGCGCGAAGTCCAGCCAGTGCTCGGTCACGTACATGCGCTCTTCATTGCCGGCCGAGAACGCATTCTCGTCATCGCACTCCCACAGCGTGCTCATGGTGAGCAGATCTTCCACCGTCATCGCGCGCAGCCGGGGATCGACTGGATGGCCAGCCGTGAACGCGGGGAAGTAGTCGTACACACGGGCCTGTACGCCGGGCAGGGACCCGTCGCCGATGGCCGCGCCGACCAGCATCGCGGTCACGCTCTTGCTGGCCGAGCGCACGTCATTGAGGGTCTCCGCCGTGCCGCCGTTGAAGTAGCCCTCGTACGCCACCTGGCCGTCCACCAGCAGCAGGATGCTGGTGACCTGCTTGATGTCCTGGCTGGCGAGCGCCGACTCCAGTGCGGTGATCCGGGCGCTGTCCAGCACCGCGGGTGTGGCGGAAGCAGCCAGTGGCAGGGCGGCCGCCAGGGCGAAGACCAGGGCGGCAAGTCGGTGTCGGTAGGGGTGCATGGGCAAGGCTCCTCGAGATGAGGGCCGACTACGCCATGACGCGGTCTGAAGTGCTGGAAAGGCGTCTGAAGAATTCTGAAAGCCCGCCGCAGCAGGCCTCCAGGGTCATCAGCGCGGTGCACTCCAGACGCTGTTCGGGTCGCCCTGCTGCGCGCGGCGCAGGCTCGCACGGGCCAGCGTGGCAAAACCAAAGGCCAGTGCCAGCGCCACCGCGTCCACCCAGAACAGCGGCCAGTAGCCCCGTGCCGCGCTCGCCCATGGCCAGTAGCCGGTCAGGCCGCCGTGCACCACCGCTACCAGCGCGGTGCTGATCGCGGCCGCCCACAGCAGCTCACGGGCCGCCTGGTCGGGGCGACGCAGTGCCGCCCACAGCGCACACGCGGCCCAGGTGGCGAAACAGATCCAGCGGATGCCGTGATCCACGGCCTGCGGCGCGACCTGCTCCAGGATCTGGGCGCCCACGAAGCTCGCCGAGACTGCCACGCACAGCCCGATGCAGACCCCCACCGTGGCCCGGGCCATATTGATCTGCGCGCGCCCCTGTTCCACCTGGCGCCGCTTGCGACGCGATTCGATCCACAGCAGGTTGCCGGAGTAGAACAGGAAGGCGCCGCCCAGGCCGAGCAGGAAGTACAACCACACCACCACGCCATTGCCGAATTCACCGAAATGCAGCGCGTAGGCGGCACTCAGGGTGGCGTGGTTGGCATCGCGCTGGCCAGGCAGCTGGCTGCTCAGCAGGCGGCCGCTGGCCGCATCCAGGCCGACCGCGCCGAGCGGCCCCAGGGTGCCCCCGGATTCGCCGGTGATCTCGATCGTGGCGTTGGCATCGCCGGCATGGGCGAGCTTGAGGAAGGCCGGCTCGAAATCGGCCACGCCCTGCGCCCGGGCCACCTCGATGGCGCGGGCATGCAGCATGCGCAGGTTGGTTTCATCGCCTGGCTGGCCGCTGGGCTCGCGTACCGGCGCGGTGTCCATCGCTGCCGGCACCGCCTGCAGCAGCTTGCCGTCGAAGATCAGCGGATTCAGCGCCGCCATCTGCAGGAAGATCAGGCAGAGCAGCGCGCCGGTGACCGCGAACATCAGGTGGAAGGGCAGGCTGAGCACGCCGATCACGTTGTGCGCGTCCTGCCACATCTGCTTGAGATTGCGGCCCGGGCGCAGTGCGAACAGATCGCCCAGCAGTCTGGGCAGGTGGATGACCAGGCCGCTGAGCAGGGCCACGCCATACAGCAGGCTGACGATGCCCATCAGGTAGGTGCCCGCGACCGGCAGGCCCAGGCTGTAATGCAGCTCGTTGACCAGCTCGGCCAGTCCGGTCTGTGGCGGGGTCACGCTGCCGTCGTAATGGTCCAGCCAGGCGTACAGCCAGGTGCCCTTGGCATCCTGCCAATACGCGATCGGCTGTGGATGATCCGCCCCCGGGAAGGTCATGCCCACATGGGCGCGTGCGGCCGGATGGCGCTCGAGCACCCCCTCGAGCAGGCGCTGCGCGTCGTCCAGGCTCGCGGCCGGGGTATCCACCGCATGCGGCGTCTGCCACAGCGGCAGATCGTGGTGGAACAGGGTCAGCGCACCGGCGTAGAACGCCACGAACAGGGCGAAACCGGCGACCAGGCCGACCCACGTATGCAGCGTGGTGAAGGTGCGCAGGGTATGGGAACTGAACTTCATCGTATCGCTCTCATTGCACCGCGCCGGTCAGGCGCAGCAGCCACAACAGGCCGAATCCGGCCAGGGCGGTCGCGCTCATCACGGCCCACGCCCGCAGCCCGGTGCGGAAGCTGAAGGCCCAGATCGCCGCCAGCATCCACAGCGGAATGAAGGCGATCAGGCTGGGCACCAGCGCGCTCTGCCACGGCCCCGGCGGCAGCCAGGCGACCAGGCCGGTGGCCGCGGCCGCGACGAAGAATCCCGCCAGGAGGCCGGCGCCCGCGCGGACCCACATCAGCGCATCACCTGTGCCGGACGATGCCACGCGGCCAGCAGCGGCAGCGCGATCGCCACCAGCATCCAGCTGCACAGCATCACCACCACGCCGGTGGCGATGCCCAGGTTGGCGATCCACAGCCACAGCGCCGCCACCGCAGCCACCAGACTGATCTGCCGGCCAAGGCGGCCGGCACGGCGCAGGCGCGGCCAGCGGCAGTGCGGTGAGGCGGCATACAGCGCCAGCGCCGAGAACGCCGAGCCGGCCAGCGCCAGGCTGCAGAAGCCAAGCGAGGTCAGGGCGACGGTAATCATCGGGCGGCTGCCGGCATGGGCGACAGAGCGCGGCAGGCCGGGAAGGAAGCGGGGCAGGGCATGGGGGAATCCAATCGGCAATCCTGTCCTGGGCAGGACAGTAATCCGCGCATGGTAATCATTGCGGTTTGTGGGCGCCACACGGGCGCATTCAGGCGGTCCCGTTGCCTGGCCGCCGCCGGAGCGGCGCATTCATCGGCGGATTGGTTTAAGATCAGGGCATCTCTATCGAGGCAACAAGGTGGCCCGCGCCCTGCGCCGGTCTAGCGTGTGACATGAGCACTACCACCGCCCACCGCTGAACGCCCCCGACGGCCCCTGACGCAGGCGCCTTCGTGGCGCTTTTTTTATTGCCTCGCCCCCGGATTCTCCAGGCCCCCTGCGGGCCACCAGACCAAAGCACTCTCATGATCGCGATCACGCTCCCCGACGGCAGCCGCCGTGAATTCGAACATCCCGTCAGTGTCATGGACGTCGCCCAGTCGATCGGCGCCGGCCTGGCCAAGGCCACCATCGCCGGTTCGGTGGATGGCGTGCTGGTCGATGCCAGTGACGTCATCGACCACGATGCCAGCCTGCGCATCATCACCGCCAAGGACGAGGAGGGCGTCGAGATCATCCGCCACTCCGCCGCCCATCTGGTCGGTCATGCGGTCAAGCAGCTGTACCCGGACGTCAAGATGGTGATCGGCCCGGTCATCGCCGAAGGCTTCTACTACGACATCTACTCCGAGCGTCCGTTCACGCCCGAGGACATGGCCGCCATCGAAAAGCGCATGGGCGAGCTGATCGCGCAGGACTACGACGTCATCAAGAAGGTCACTCCGCGTGCCGAGGTCATCGAGATCTTCAAGGCCCGTGGAGAAGACTACAAGCTGCGCCTGATCGACGACATGTCGCCGGATATTCAGGCCATGGGCATGTACTACCACCAGGAATACGTGGACATGTGCCGCGGCCCGCACGTGCCCAACACGCGCTTCCTGAAGGCCTTCAAGCTGACCCGCATTTCCGGCGCCTATTGGCGCGGCGACGCGCAGAACGAGCAGCTGCAGCGCGTCTACGGCACCGCCTGGGCCGACAAGAAGCAGCTCGATGCGTACATCAAGCGCATCGAAGAAGCCGAAATGCGCGATCACCGCCGCATCGGCAAGCAGCAGGACCTGTTCCACCTGCAGGAAGAGGCCCCGGGACTGGTGTTCTGGCACCCCAAGGGCTGGGCGCTGTGGCAGGTGGTCGAGCAGTACATGCGCAAGGTGTACCGCAATACCGGCTACGGCGAAGTGCGCTGCCCGCAGATCCTGGACGTGTCGCTGTGGCAGAAGTCCGGCCATTGGGACAACTACCAGGACGCGATGTTCTTCACCGAGTCGGAGAAGCGTACCTACGCGCTCAAGCCGATGAACTGCCCGGGCCACGTGCAGGTGTTCAACCAGGGGCTGCACAGCTACCGCGATCTGCCGATCCGCTACGGTGAGTTTGGTGCCTGCCACCGCAACGAGCCCTCCGGCGCGCTGCACGGCATCCTGCGCGTGCGTGGCTTTACCCAGGACGACGGCCACGTGTTCTGCACCGAAGACCAGGTCGAGGCGGAAGTGACCGCGTTCCACCAGCAGGCGCTGGCGGTGTACCAGCACTTCGGCTTCGAGGAGATCCAGGTCAAGATCGCGCTGCGCCCCGAATCGCGCCTGGGCGATGACAGCACGTGGGACAAGGCGGAGGGCGCATTGCGCTCGGCCCTGTCCAGCTGCGGGGTGGAGTGGCAGGAGCTGCCGGGCGAGGGCGCCTTCTACGGCCCGAAGATCGAGTACCACCTCAAGGATGCCATCGGCCGTACCTGGCAGCTGGGCACGATGCAGGTCGACTTCATGATGCCTGGCCGCCTTGGCGCCGAGTATGTGGACGAAAACAGCCAGAAGAAGCATCCGGTCATGCTGCACCGCGCGATCGTCGGTTCCATGGAGCGTTTCCTGGGCATCCTGATCGAGCACCATGCCGGCCAGTTCCCGGCCTGGCTGGCCCCGACCCAGGTGGTGGTGGCCAATATCACCGATGCGCAGGCTGAATACGTCAGCGAAGTGCGGAAAACCCTTGCAGATCAAGGCTTCCGCGTGAACGCCGATTTGCGCAACGAGAAGATCGGATATAAGATTCGCGAGCATACGCTGCAGCGGGTCCCGTACCTGCTGGTGGTTGGCGACCGTGAGAAGGAAAATGGCGCCGTGGCCGTGCGTACGCGCTCTGGCGAAGATCTGGGCAGCATGTCCGTCCAGGCCTTCATCGAGCGGTTGCAGGCAGAACAGTCCGTGTAAGAAAGTCCCGGCCCTGCGGATGCTCCGCGATGGGCCGGTTTGATTCCTCTGGGAGATTGCAATATCAGTACCCCTGACAACAAACAGAACCGCAAGAATCAGGAAATCCGGGTGCCGCGCGTCCGCGTGATCGGCAGCGACGGAGAAATGATTGGTGTGTTGACGCGTGACGAAGCGCTGTCGATGGCCGAAGACGAAGGTCTGGACCTGGTCGAGATTCAGCCGCAGGCTGATCCGCCGGTGTGCAAGATCATGGACTTCGGCAAGTTCAAGTTCGAAGCGCAGAAGAAGGCCAATGAGGCCAAGAAGAAGACCAAGCAGGTCGAGATCAAGGAAGTGAAGTTCCGCCCGGTCACCGATGAAGGTGATTACCAGATCAAGCTGCGCAAGATGCGCGGTTTCCTGGAAGAGGGCGACAAGATCAAGGTCAACATCCGCTTCCGTGGCCGTGAAATGAGCCATCAGGAACTGGGTCGCGAGATGGCCAGCCGGATCGAAGGTGATCTGGGCGAGGACATCGTGATCGAGTCCCGTCCGCGCCTTGAAGGCCGGCAGATGGTGATGATGATCGCGCCCAAGAAGAAGTAACCGCCCACCGGGGGGGTAGAGCCGACCGTTGGTCGGCTGCACACCCCACCGTGGCGATGGGTAGAGCCGACCGTTGGTCGGCTGCACCGAGCGCTCGCTCGGCTTCCCCGCTTCGCGCACCACACGGCGGGCGCCCACCGGCGCCTTCTGCCGTTTTCCGCGTGCGCGGCTTGGCATGACGCCGGCCCTCGCGGCCGTTCCGTTCAGGTTCGTCCGCCCCGCGGTAAACATTCGCCCAATCAACAGTTTGCAACCTCCCGTGTTCACGGGCATAATGGGCGGCCCCGTTTTGCGGGGGTGCTGTTTTGAACGGTTTCCCGCCCCATAAAGGCACGCTGTTTCAACGGCAAACAGGACCGGCCTGGTTCCCATAGGGGATCCCGGGCTTACAAGCAGGCAAGGGCACGGACGGAAAGTGTGGCAATGCCACCGCCCTGGTCAGTGACAAAACATCATCAAGGACATAGCAATGCCCAAGATCAAGACCAACCGGGCGGCGGCCAAGCGCTTCCGCAAGACCGCGTCCGGCAAGTTCAAGGCTGGCCACGCCAACCGTAGCCACATCCTCACGAAGAAGTCGACCAAGCGGAAGCGCAATCTGCGTCAGACGAACCATGTTCGTGCAGAAGACGCAGGCCGTTTGAACCGTATGCTTCCCTACCTCTGAGGACTGACCCATGGCACGAGTAAAGCGTGGCGTACAGGCGCGTCGCCGCCACAAGAAAATTCTGACCCTGGCGAAGGGTTACTACAACGCTCGCCGCAAGGTCTTCCGCGTTGCCAAGCAGGCCGTGATCAAGGCACAGCAGTACGCCTACATCGGTCGTAAGCAGAAGAAGCGCAACTTCCGTTCGCTGTGGATCACCCGCATCAACGCGGCTGCCCGCATCAACGGCCTGAGCTACAGCCGTTTCATGAACGGCCTGCTCAAGTCCGGCATCACCCTGGACCGTAAGGTTCTGGCTGACATCGCCGTGCACGACGCAGCTGGTTTTGCTGCACTGGCCGAAAAGGCCAAGGGCGCACTGGCGGCATAAGTCCATTCCCCTGCCGTTGCCGTTCACGCGCAACGGCTGTGGGTAAGGCAAATGCATGGGGAAGGGCGCAAGTCCTTCCCCATTCTTTTTTGTGTTGGCGGTGGCCCTCCCGGTGCCATCGATCGACAGCGGTGGCGACGGGGGTCGGCCCGACGCGCATCGCGATGGCATACCGACGCGAGGCTCCGGCTATCCATGAGTGACATCCAATCCCTGACCACGCAGGCACTGGCCGACGTGGCCGCTGCCCAGAGCCCCGATGCGCTGGAAGCCCTGCGCGTGGCCCTGCTGGGCAAGAACGGCAGCATCACCGCCCAGCTCAAGCAGCTCGGTGGCCTGCCGGCCGAAGAGCGCAAAGCCGCCGGCGAAGCCATCAACCGTGCCCGTGACGCGCTGACCAGCGCGCTGGGTGATCGCAAGACCGTGCTGGAAGACGCTGCGCTGGACGCGCGCCTGGCCGCTGAAGCGATCGACATCACCTTGCCGGGCCGTCGCGAAGAGCGCGGTGGCCTGCATCCGGTGACCCGTACCCTGGAGCGCATCACCGAGATCTTCGGCCGGCTCGGTTACGAGCTCTCCGAAGGTCCGGAAATCGAAGATGACTGGCACAACTTCGAAGCGCTGAACTTCCCGCCGCACCACCCGGCGCGCGCGATGCACGACACCTTCTATTTCGGCGACGGCCGCCTGCTGCGCACGCATACCTCCGGTGTGCAGGTGCGCTACATGGGCGAGCACGCACCGCCGCTGCGCATGATCGCCGCTGGCAAGGTGTACCGCAGCGACAGCGACCAGACCCATTCGCCGATGTTCCACCAGGTGGAAGGTCTGCTGGTCGATGAGCACTCCACGTTTGCCGATCTCAAGGGCACGCTGTCCGAGTTCGTGCGCGCGTTCTTCGAGCGCGATTTCGAGATGCGTTTCCGTCCCAGCTACTTCCCCTTCGTGGAACCGGGCGCGGAAGTGGACATTGCCTGGCAGCAGCCCGATGGCAGCACCCGCTGGCTGGAAGTGCTCGGCTGCGGCATGGTCCACCCGAACGTGCTGCGCAGCGTTGGCATCGATCCGGAGCGCTACACCGGCTTCGCCTTCGGCCTGGGCGTGGAGCGCTTTGCGATGCTGCGTTACGGCGTCAACGACCTGCGCGCATTCTTCGAAAACGACGTGCGGTTCCTGAAGCAGTTCGCGTAAGCGCGTCAGCGTAGCGCCGGGCCATGCCCGGCTGGACAGGATTGAAGACCATCACGGCCCAGGCGCCTGCGCCGGGCCCACCAGGGTGACACCATGAAATTCTCTGAAAACTGGCTGCGCAGCCACGTCCCGACCACCGTTTCGCGCGATGAACTCAGCGCGGTGCTGACCGCGATCGGTCTGGAAGTGGAAGAGGTCGATGCGCTGGGCGATGGCCTGCAGCATGTGGTCGTGGCGAAGATCATTTCCGCCGAACGCCATCCCGAAGCCGACCGCCTGCAGATCTGCCAGGTCGATGCGGGGCAGGGCGAGCACCTGCAGATCGTCTGTGGCGCGCCGAACGCGCGCCCGGGTCTGGTCGCGCCGCTGGCGATGGTCGGCGCGCAGATCGGCGATCTGAAGATCAAGCCGGCCAAGCTGCGTGGCGTGGACTCCAACGGCATGCTGTGCTCGGCCAAGGAGCTGGGCCTGGACACCGATGCCTCGGGCCTGTTCGAACTGCCGGACGATGCGCCGGTCGGCCAGACCCTGATCGAGTACCTCGGCCTGCCCGACGCCAGCATCGAGATCAAGCTGACCCCCAACCGCGCCGATTGCTTCAGCATCCGCGGCATCGCCTTCGACGTGGCCGCCGCGTGCGCCAGTGAAGTGGTGCCGTTCGATGCTGCGCCGGTCGCCGCCGTGGGCTCGCGTGAGCTGACGATCCAGCTGGACGCCGGCGCCGAGGCCCCGCGTTACGTGGGCCGCGTGATCGAAGGCGTCAACGCCCGCGCCGCCACCCCGTTGTGGATGGCCGAGCGCCTGCGCCGCAGTGGCGTGCGCCCGGTCTCGCTGCTGGTGGACGTCACCCAGTACGTGATGCTGGAACTCGGCCAGCCGATGCATGCCTTCGATCTGGGCACCCTGCAGGGCCGCATCGGCGTGCGCCGTTCGCGTACGGGTGAAACCCTGAAACTGCTCGACGGCCGCGACGCCGCGCTGGACGACAGCTTCCTGCTCGTCACCGATGCGGACCGCCCGATCGCGCTGGCCGGCCTGATGGGCGGCTTCGATACGCGCGTCACCGACGACACCACGAACGTCTTCCTGGAGGCCGCGCACTTCGCGCCCGCCGCGATCATGGGCCGTGGCCGCAAGCTGGGCCTGCACACCGATGCCGGCCACCGCTTCGAGCGCGGCGTCGACCCGGCGCTGCCGCGCACGGCGATCGAGTACGCCACCCGCCTGATCCTGGATCTGGCCGGCGGCACCCCGGCGCCGGTCACCGAGGCGCGCGCCGCGCAGGACAGCGCCAGTGCCGCGGGAGGCAGGATGCCGGGAGCGGCTGAGACTGACCTGCCCGCGACCACCACCATCGGCCTGCGCCGCGCCCGTATCGCGCGCGTGCTGGGCATCCAGATCGCCGATGCCGATGTGGAGCGCATCCTGCGCGCGCTGGGCATGGAGGTGGCCGCGACCGCCGATGGTTGGCAGGTCACCGCGCCGAGCCGCCGCTTCGACATCGCCATCGAAGAAGACCTGATCGAAGAGCTGGCCCGCATCCACGGGTACGAGCAGATTCCAACCACGCTGCCGGGCGGTGCCTCGCGCGTGGCGATGCCGACCGAGACCCGTCTGGACGATCTGAGCGTCCGTCGCCAGCTGGTCGCTCGTGACCTGCAGGAAACCATCAACTACGCGTTCGTCGATGCCGCGCTGCTTGCACAGTGGCAGCTGGGCGAGGGTCTGGTCGCGCTGGCCAACCCGCTCTCCGCAGAACTGGCGGTGATGCGCCCGTCGCTGCTGCCGGGTCTGGTCGCCACCCTGGGCCGCAACGCCGCGCGCCAGCTGGGCCGCGTGCGCCTGTTCGAACTGGGCCGCGTATTCCATCAGCAGGCCGGCGAAGGCCAGCCCGCGCCGCTGGAAACCCAGCGCGTGGCCGCCGCGATCTGTGGCGATGCCGACACCCAGCAGTGGGGTCTGCCGACCCGCAAGGTCGATTTCCACGACCTCAAGGGCGACCTGGAATCGCTGGCCGCGGCCAGTGGCGCCGCGCTGGTGTTCACGCCGTCGCAGCGTCCGTATGGCCACCCCGCACGGTCGGCCGAGGTCTCCCGTGACGGCGTCAGCCTGGGCTGGATCGGCCAGATCCACCCGCGCCTGGCCAAGGCCATGGAGATTGACGTGGACGTGTTCGCCTTCGAGCTGGACCTGGCGCCGTTGGCCGCCCGCGCGCTGCCGCGCGCGACCGAGCTGTCGCGCTTCCCGTCGATGCGCCGCGATCTGGCGTTCCTGGTGCCCGAGGCCGCGGCCTGGGCCGACCTGGAAGCGACCCTGCGCCGCGCCGTCGGCCCGCTGCTGCGGGAGGTCACCCTGTTCGACCGGTACGTCGGCCAGGGGGTCGAGCCGGGGTTCAAGAGTCTCGCTATGGGCTTGATTTTGCAGGACAAGTCGCGCACTCTGACGGACCGCGACGTGGATGCGGTGGTGGCCGAGGCGGTCTCTGCCATGGAGCGTGAACATCACGCCCGGATCCGCGGTTGAGCGGGAAGCATGGGGGATAGCAGGCAATGGCATTGACCAAGGCGGAGATGGCCGAGAAGCTGTTCGACGAAGTCGGTCTGAACAAGCGCGAAGCCAAGGAATTTGTCGACGCGTTCTTCGATGTGCTGCGTGAAGCATTGGAACAGGGACGTCAGGTGAAGCTGTCCGGCTTCGGGAATTTCGACCTGCGGCGCAAGAACCAGCGCCCGGGTCGCAACCCCAAGACCGGTGAGGAAATTCCGATTTCCGCCCGTACGGTGGTCACCTTCCGTCCGGGCCAGAAGCTCAAGGAAAGGGTAGAGGCATATGCTGGATCCGGGCAGTAACCGAGAGCTTCCGCCGATACCGGCCAAGCGCTACTTCACCATCGGTGAGGTCAGCGAACTGTGCGACGTCAAGCCGCACGTGCTGCGTTACTGGGAAACCGAGTTCCCCAGTCTCGAGCCGGCCAAGCGCCGCGGCAATCGCCGCTACTACCAGCGCCACGATGTGCTGATGGTCCGCCAGATCCGCGGCCTGCTGTACGAGCAGGGCTACACGATCGGCGGCGCGCGCCTGCGCCTGGAAGGTGCCGATGCGCGCGAGGAATCGGCGCTGAGCAACCAGATCATCAAGCAGACGCGGATGGAACTGGAAGAAGTGCTGCAATTGCTGCGCCGCTGAACCATTTTTCACGCAAACCCGTTATACTCGTCGGCCCGCTGAGAGGCGGGGACATTGCCAGCATCATCGGGGCGTAGCGCAGCCTGGTAGCGCATCTGCCTGGGGGGCAGAGGGTCGTCGGTTCAAATCCGGCCGTCCCGACCAATGTTGGTGATTCGATCAAAGGCTTGTGCAGCGATGCGCAGGCCTTTTTTCTTTTTGGGCTGCTGTGGGTTGCCCGTCATACCACCGCTCGATCAACGTGGCGATCACCTTGGCGTTGTCCGGTTGTCCGGTTGTCCTTGCCGCCGGTGCGTAGTACGTCGGTCGCACATCTCTTCCGGCGGGTCACTCACCGTTGGATGCAGGCCGCGGTCGGAAGGTATGACGCCGTTGCGTCAATGCCCGTGCAACGGCAGCGGCCGGTCGATCACCACATCTTTCATCACCAGGGTCGATGTGAGCCGCTGCACACCGGGCAGGGCAGAGAGGTGTTCGTCGTAGAGCTGCCGGAACGCGGCCAGGTCGCGGGTGATGACGTGCAGCAGGTAGTCCGGATCGCCGAACAGGCGCTGCGCCTGCAGCACCTGGGGCACGTCGGCGACGGCATGCTCGAAGGCGTCCACCGCGTGGCGGTCGCCGTCGCGCAGGGTGATGAACACCAGCGCCGAGAACTTCAGGCCCAAGGCGGCGGGATCCAGCTCGGCGCGGTAGCCGCGGATCGCGCCGGACTGCTCCAGCGCACGCACGCGGCGGTGGCAGGGCGAGACGCTCAGGCCGATGCGCTCGGCCAATTCGGTCACGGTGAGGCGGCCGTCTTTCTGCAGCTCGGCAAGAATTCGCTGGTCGGTGGCATCCATGCGCAAGAGTTTCCTCCTGCAGGCCGGCGCAGGGCAAGTCTTTGGAAGCACATTCCAGAGTCGCGGGAATATTCTTCTGTCTGGCACGCAGATCGCGGCAAGACCGCCCATTGGACCCCATGCAACCCAGCGTCATCGTCGCCTTCTGGGCGGTCTCGATCCTCTTCGTGCTCACCCCCGGTGCGGATTGGGCGCATGCGATCGCCGCCGGCCTGCGCGGGCGGGCGGTCGTGCCTGCGGTGGCCGGACTGTTGTCTGGCCATCTGCTGGCGATCGGGCTGGTCGCCGCGGGCGTTGGCGCGATGTTCGCCCGTGCGCCGGTCGCGCTGCACGTGCTGACCGTGCTTGGCGCGCTGTATCTGCTGTGGCTGGGCATCGGCCTGCTGCGCCATCCGCCGGTGGCCGCAGCCGAAGATGCGGGAGCGGTGACGGGATGGCGCCACTGGGCAGTCAAGGGCGCCTGCGTCAGCGGCCTCAATCCCAAGGTGCTGTTGTTGTTTCTGGCGCTGCTGCCCCAGTTCATTTCCGCCAGCGCGGCATGGGCGATGCCGGTGCAGATCATCGCACTGGGCATGGTGCACCTGGTCAGCTGCGGGGCGGTCTATCTGGCCGTCGGCTATGGCGCCGGTGCCGTGCTGCGCACCCGCCCACGTGCATCACGCATGGTCGGCCGCATCTCGGGCGCCGCCATGATCCTGATCGCCGTGCTGTTGCTGAGCGGAACCGGCACACTCTGACCCCCACGTTGTCCCCACGAGGATCCTTGGCATGACCGAACAGCTCCATCCCTACGCGACGCCGGGCAGCGCCCCGGTCCCGGCACCGCGCGTGCGCATTCCGCATCTGCAGCAGATGAAGGAGCGCGGCGAGAAGTGGGCCATGCTCACCGCCTACGACATGTACACCGCGGCGATCTTCGAAGACGCCGGCATTCCGGTGCTGCTGATCGGCGATTCGGCCTCCAACAACGTGTTCGGCAACGACTCGCTGCTGCCGGTCACGGTTGATGAGCTGATGCCGCTGGTGCGCGCGGTGAGCCGCTGCACGCGGCGACCGCTGGTGATCGCCGATCTGCCGTTCGGTTCCTATCAGGCCTCGCCGGAGCAGTGCTTCCACACGGCGGTGCGCTTCATGAAGGAAGGCGGCGCCCATGCGGTCAAGCTGGAGGGCGGCATCGAGATGGTGCCGCAGGTCCGCAAGCTGGTCAGCTGCGGCATCCCGGTGATGGCGCACATCGGCTTCACCCCGCAATCGGAGCACCAGCTCGGTGGCTTCCGTGTGCAGGGGCGGGGCGAGGATGGCGCACGGCTGATCGAGGAAGCGCGCGCGCTGGAAGCCGCAGGTGCGTTCGCGGTGCTGATGGAGATGGTGCCCGGCGCGGTCGCCGCACAGATCACCGCCGCGCTGAAGATTCCGACGGTAGGCATCGGGGCCGGCAGCGACTGCGATGCACAGGTGCTGGTCTGGCAGGACATGGCCGGGCTGCGCACCGGCAAGCTGCCGCGCTTCGTGAAGCAGTACGCGGATATGCACGGCGTGTTGCAGAAGGCCGCGCGTGAGTTCGCGGAAGAGGTTGGGGCAGGCACCTTCCCCGGCCCGGAACACACGTTCTGATTGACCTGATCGACGTTCGTACCACCTGAGGCGCGTGTCCACGGTATCGCCGCGCGGCGGTACCGTGTCGCCTGCGTCATCGAATCGTCATGCGGGCCACGTACCTTCGCCGCACCTGGGGGCGAGGTGGGATCGTGGCCGAACACGCAAAACGGCGTTTGGCGCGCATGTTTCTGGAGCAGGGGCCGGTGCTGCGGGGATTCTTCACCCGCCGCGGCGCGCGCCAGGATGCCGAGGACATGGTGCAGGAGACCTATCTGCGCTTGCTGCGCGCACATGAGGATCAAGGCGAGGCAATCGCCAATCCCGAGGCCTACCTGTTTACCGTCGCGCAGAATCTCGCACGCGAGCAGGCCGCACGGCGGCGCTGGTCGATGCTGCCCATCGACGATCTTGAACACCTCACCACGCTGCTGAGCGGCGAAGAAACCGTGGAGGATGCCGCCGAGCGCGAGCAGCGCCGCGTGCAGCTGCAGGCCCTGCTGGGCACCTTGCCCGAGCACACCCGCGCGGTGCTGGTGATGCAGTACCGTGACGGCCTCAGTTACAAGGAAATCGCCGAGCGGCTGGGCGTGTCCTCGCACATGGTCAAGAAGCACGTGGTACGCGGACTTTCCGTGTGCCGCCGTGCATTGGCCGGCCACGCGGAGGCGTGGTGAGCGAGTTTCCCGCACCGCGTCCTTCCCTCGCCAGCGAGGCCGCGCACTGGCATGCGCTGCAGCGCCAGGGCGGGCTGACCGCCGAACAACAACGCCAGTTCATGACGTGGCTGGTGACCTCACCGGCGCACCTGCGCGAGTACATCACGGTCAGCCGCGTCGCCACCGAACTCGGCGATGCGCTGCGTGACATGGCAGTGGATCTGGACGCACTGATCGCCGCCGGGCCACCGCCCGCCGACGACAACGTGGTGGCCTTGCCGGTACGGCGACGCCCTCCACCGCCCGCGGCCTCCCGTGCGCCGCGCCGGCACCTGCCGGGCATCGCCGCGGCGGCCGCGTTGCTGCTGGGCGTTGCGTTCGCCGGGCACATGGCGTGGCCACAGACCCGCCACTATGTGGCGGCACACGGCGCACCGCAGCGATTTGCGCTGCCGGACCACACCGTCGTGCATCTGAACGCGGAAAGTGAACTGTCGATCCGCTTCACCTTGTTGAGCCGCCGCGTGGAGCTCTCGCGCGGGCAGGCGAGCTTTGTGGTGGCCGAGGAGCGCCGTCCCTTCGCGGTGCATGCGGCCGGGCTGGAGGTGCGCGATATCGGCACGACGTTCGACGTGTCGCTGCGGCGCGAGCAGGCGCGCATCGAGGTAGCCGAAGGCAGCGTACAGGTGCGCGGCGATTCCGGTCAGGGACGTCTGCTGGCCGACCTGCATGCCGGGCAGAGCGCCCACATCGACTACCGCGATCAGACCGTCAGCCTCCGCCAGCAGCACACCGACACGATGACCGCGTGGTGGCGACGACGCGTCGTGTTCCAGGACGAACCGCTGCGCGAGGTGGTCGAGCAGTTCAATCGACTCAACAACGTGCGTCTGCAGGTGGACGACGATGTCGCCGGGGCGCTGCGACTGACCGGCAATCTGCGTGGCGACGATCTTGCATCGCTTCGTACCTTCCTCGATCAGCAGCCATCGCTGCGTACACGCGTGGTCGACAAGCAGATCCACGTGAGCAGCGCCTCGGCGGCGGAAATCAACACGAAACAGCCGTGATGGCGCTATCGGCGCGTCATCGCGCGGCGCACGCCGAGCGGCTGTCAAAAAAAATTCATCGAAATCCCGGTGCCCGATCCTCGCCCTGCGCCCTCGTAGTCCAGGCAAGCGCGAACGATTCCGTCTCGCGACGCTCATACCACCCCACTGGACTTCTACGATGCGCCGCATTCTTTTCCTTTCGATCGCTCTTGCCCTGCAGAGCGCCGCCGTCACCGCCACCGCGCAGGACACCCGCGTGGCCAGCGAGGCGATTCCCGCCCAACCGCTGGACCGTGCACTCAACGATCTGTCGCGCCAGACGGGCCTGCAGTTTGTCTACAACGCGCAGCAGGCCGGCAACCCGCGTACCCGCGCGATGCCGGCGGGGCTGGCCCCGCAGCAGGCGCTGGAGCAGCTGCTGGACGGCACCGGGCTGCGCTACCGCTATCTCAACGACACCACGGTCACCATCGAAGCACGCAGTGACGCCGCACCGTCGGGCACGTCCGCCGTGCCCGTCGCCACATCCGACGTGGCATTTGAAGCGGCCCCCGCGGCCGAAGGCGCGGGCCTGCAGCAGCTGGAGCGCATCGACGTGGTCGGCAGCTACAGCCGCAGCCTGGAGCAGGCGGTGGACATCAAGCGCGCCACCATCGGTTTCTCCGACTCGATTGTGGCCACCGACGTGGCCGATTTTCCCGAGCAGAACCTGGCCGAAGCCCTGCAGCGCATGCCGGGCGTGACCATCGAACGTGACAAGGGCTTGGGCAGCCGCGTCAACGTGCGTGGCCTGCCGTCGGAGTACACCCATGTCTCGATCAACAACCTGGCCACGGCATCGGGCAGCGGCGGGCGTGACATCGAGTTTGACATCTTCGCCTCGGAGATCATCCAGCAGGTGACGGTGTTGAAATCGCCGACCGCCGCGGACGAAGAGGGCGGCATCGCCGGCTCGGTGCAGATTTCCACCGCGCGCCCGTTCGACTACACCGGCCGCAAGCTGGTCGCGTCGGTGGAAGGGGCGCACAACTCGATCTCTGAAGAGGTCGACCCGAAATTCTCCTTCCTGGCCAGTGACACCTGGGGCGACTGGGGTGGCCTGGTGTCCTTCGCCACCGCCAAGCGCAGCAACCGCACGGACGCCACCTCGGGCATCAACTTCCGCCCGATGTCGCGCTTCCTCGGTGCGTCCGGCACGCGCGGCACGCAGGCTGCTGCCGTGCTGGCGCGCGATGCCGGCGTGGTGGTCAAGAACCGCAACAACACCGATGAAAGCAACCTGATCGTGTTCCAGGACAAAGTGGGCGACCGTGTCTTCGTCAACGACCAGGACAAGTGGGGTGCCACCGCTTCGCTGCAATACAAGCCGAGCAGCCGTTTCAGCCTGACCTTCGATGCGATGCGCGGCGGCTACGACACCACCGAAGACGAGTACGACGCGGCTGCATATTCGGCGTCCAGCCGCAGCACGCTGGAGACCATCCACGATTACGACGCCAGCACGTTGTCGCAGTACGGCATCGTGGTGCTGCGCGATGTGTCCTACACCGCCACCCAGCACGAGATGCTGAGCAAGGAGCGGATCAACAAGACCGATTTCAGCCAGTACAGCGTGGCGATGGATTGGCAGGGCGACACCTGGGGCGTGGATGCGATGGTCGGTTACTCCGGCGCCGACAAGACGCTGGATGCCAGCAACCTCAAGCATGTGGCCTACGCGCCTTCGCGAACCCGCTGGACCGGCAAGAGTGGCGAGACGATACCCAGCGCCAACCCGGCCAGCATCGACATGTACAACGCCTCGGACAAGTATCTGTTCGAAGCGTATGAGACGACGTTGGAGAAGGTCAGCGATGACAAGTATGCCGCCCAGGTGGATGTGACCAAGGCGCTGGAACTGGCCTTCCTGCCGGCGCTGCGCAGCGTGCAGTTCGGCGCGCGCTACACCGACAAGTCCAAGCAGCGCGAATACGGAGAGGCCAAGATCTACGGGCCGGGCCCGGGCAACAACAGCTGGGTGAACACGCGCACCCTGGCCGACAGTCCGTTGCAGTCGATCGCCGATATCGTGCCCGGCGGTGGCTATTCGGTGAAGGACCTGGACTGGAAGATGGTCTCCAACGACTACGCACGCAGTGCGTTCCGCTATCCGGGCTTCGCAACGCCATTCGATCCGGGCCAGTACTACCGGGTCGACGAGAACGTGACCAGTCTGTACGCGATGACCGACATCGGCTTCGATGTGGGCCACGTGCCGGTGTCGATCAACGCGGGCGTGCGCTATGTGGATACCTCGGTGCAGTCCTCCGGCTTCCACCCGATCCAGCGGGCAGACGGTAGCACCGGCTATACCGACACGCCCGTCTCGCGCAAAGGCAGCTACAACGATCTGCTGCCGAGCCTGAATGCGACCGCCGAACTGGCCGAGGGACTGGTGCTGCGGGGTGCCGCCTCCAAGACCTTCATCCGCCCGGCATTGACCGACATCGCCTACAAGCGCACCGCCAGCTGGAGCTCGTTCCGTTTCACCGATGGCAACCCGGACCTGCAGCCGACCTATGCCAAGCAATGGGAGCTGGGTCTGGAGAAGTACCTGGACAACGGCGGCCTGCTGGCGGCCTCGTACTTTCACAAGAAGATTGACGGCGTGGTGATCAATGCGCTGACCGGCGTGGTGCCGGATGTGGCGGTGTACAACGCCAACGGCTCGCTCAACGGCACCTATGATTTCGACGTGTACCAGCCGATCAATGCCGATGGCACCTACGTTGTGAAAGGCGTCGAGCTGATCGCGCAGCTGCCGCTGAGCATGCTGCACCGTTCGCTGGAAGGCTTCGGCATCAATGCCAACTACACGATGCTGGACAGTTCGCTGGCCGGCGAATCCGATCTGGGCGTGAGCACGCCGATGCCGGGGCTCTCGGAGAAGTCGTACAACATGACCGTCTACTACGAGAACGAGCGCTTCGACGCGCGCGTGTCGTACAACCACAAGGGTGAGTACGTTGAATCGATCGGCTACAACATGTACCCGATCTGGCGCGATGACTACGGCCAGGTGGATGTGTCGATCGGCTACCGCCTGACCGACAGCATCAAGCTCAGCCTGAAGGGCATCAACCTGACCAACCAGGCGACCACCGGCTACACGATGGATCCCGCGTTCCCGACGATGTACGAGCGCTCCGGTCGCCGGATCAGCCTCGGCCTGCGCGCGGATTTCTGAGCCACCTTCGCGGTGCATCCGGAGGCACGTGCGCGTGCCCCGGATGCGGCTGCCCGTTTGTGAGGAACATCCGATGCGACATGTTTTCTTCCTGCCGCTTGTGGCCGTGCTGGCGTGGCCAATGGTCTCCGAGGCGGCCGGTGACGATGCCGGCCGCAGCTGGCAGGCCGGCGACCACCACGTCCACAGCGAGTGGAGCGTGGACTGGGATCGCAGGACCACGCCGCCCACGCCGATCCGTGGCGGCGACTCGTCCTACACCCGCACCCATAACGCCCGGCAGGCGCTCGCCAATGGGTTGACCTGGGTGGTGCATACCGATCATGGCGGGCCGGGGCATTCGGCGGTCACCCGGGACCATGCGTGGCCGGCGCTGCTGGATGCCCGCCGCGAGGTGCCCGGACTGATCCAGTTCAACGGCATGGAATTCGATGTACCGGCCGGCGAGCACGCCTCGCTGATCATCGCCCCCGGCCCGGATGAGCGCGAGCAGCTGGTCGCGATCGAACGCGATTACGGCCGCAGCGAGCCGCTGCAGGGAAGCCGCGACGACGGGCAGACGATGCTCGATGCACTGGTCCACATGCGGTCGCTGCCGGCACCGCCGTTGATGTTCATCAATCACCCCGCGCGCACTGCCACCGCCATGGGCCGGTGGGGCGACGTCGCGCCCGATGAACTGCGTGCCTGGCATGCGGCCGCACCGCAGGTGCTGGTTGGCATGGAAGGCGCGCCGGGCCATCAAGCCACCCGTGTCCATCGCGGCCTGTATCGCAATGCGGATGCACCGACCCTGGGCGGTTTCGACCAGATGACAGCGACGGTCGGCGGCATCTGGGACACGCTGTTGTCCGAGGGGCATCGCTTCTGGATCACGGCCAGCTCCGATTCGCACGTCAACCAGCGTGATGGCGGCAGTGACTTCGATCCGGGCCAGTACAGCAAGACCCATGTCTGGGCGCGGCGGGACGCCGAGGACATCCTCGATGGCCTTCGACACGGACGGATGTTCGCGGTCACCGGTGATCTGATCGATGCACTGGAGCTGCGTGCGACTGCGAACGACGACGAGGCACGTAGTGCCACGATGGGCGGCACGCTGTCGATGTCGCCTGGCGCCTCCATGCGCGTGGAACTGCGGGTGCGTGTACCGGCCTCAGCCAATCACGCTGAGCGGCACCCGGTGCTGGATCACGTGGAGTTGATCGTGGGCGGCCCCGGCGGTGGCAATGGGCCTGTGATGCAAACGCGTGTGTTCGGCGCCAGCGACTGGCAGGTGGACGGCGCATGGCGCTCGGTGTCCTGGGTGTTGCCGGTCCCCACCCGGGGCGGTTTCGTCCGTGCCCGCGGCAGCAGTACTGCGGAGGTGACGCCGCTGCCCGATGTGCCCGGTGAAGATCCCTGGCAGGACCTGTGGTTCTACTCCAATCCCGTCTTTGTCGAGGCCGTGCGCTGAGCGGGTGTCGATCCGCTGGGGCGGCGTGCGCGGGGTGGGGCCAGCGGGGTAGAGTGATCGCTGACTTCATGGACGTGGAAGGAGATGCAGATGGCGGTAAGACCCTTGGTGGCAGCGGATCTCGAACAGGCCAGCCGTGTATGCATGGCGGCCTTCATGGGATCGGTGGCGGAATCATTGCCTGCACTGGGTGTCGAGACCTTCAGCCGTATCGCCTCGGTGGAAGGGTTCCGTGCGCGCATGGTGCAGGACACTCTGATGTTCGCCTACGCGCAGGAGGAACGGATCATCGGTATCGCCGAGCTCAAGGAAGGGCGCCATGTCGCCATGCTGTTCGTCGACCCGGCGGCCCAGCAGCAGGGCATCGGCAAGGCACTGATGGCGGCCATGATCGAGCAGGCGCGTGTGGAGGTCCTGACCGTCAGCGCATCGCTCTCGTCGGTGCCTGCGTATGAGCGTTACGGCTTTGCCTGCAGCGCCGATGCCGCGGAATCCTCCGGGCTGCGCTACCAGCCGATGGAAATGCGCCTGGCGCCGCGCGCCTGACTTCACGCCGTTCAGTCGGCGCGTTCACGAAGGTGAGACAGCCGGCTGGCTACCGTGGAGTCCTGTCATTCAACCCGATTCGGGGAAAGGATCATCATGATCAAGTGGGCCATCATTTTTGCTGTCATCGGCCTGATTGCCGGCGCCCTCGGTTTCGCGGGCATCGGTGGCGCCGCGATCGGCATCGCCAAGTTCCTGTTCTGGGCGGGCATCATCATCGCTGTGGTGCTGTTCGTGCTGGGCATGACCATCGCCAAGAAAGTGACCTGACCGGCCGCGTAAAGACACTGCAGTCCCAGACAAAGGCCTGCGCGGTTTCGCGCAGGCCTTTTCGTTGGTGAGGCTGCACGAGCCTCGCAAGGCTCACTCGAAATACAGCGATACCCCCATCCCGGCCTGTGTGTCCGGGCTGTCGTCATCCAGCCCCACATCGAATGAGGCATCCAGCTGCACCGTCGGGGTCACCATCCAGGTGACGCCTGCGCCGGCCATCCCGGTCGAGGGATCGCCGTGGGTGTCGGTGAAGCCGGCTTCCAGATAGGTGCTGACGGTATCGGTGGCAGCGAAGCTCAGGCTCGGCGCCCAGGTGACGCTGTCCTCGCTGCCACCGCGGGCCACATTGGCGTACAGGGCCCCGGTCCAGTGATCATTGAAGCTGTACTCATAGCTCGCACCCAGCGCGTACTGCGTGGCGCCCTCGCTGAAGTCGCGCGAGCCGGTAGCGAACGTGGTGCTGGCCAGCAGCGCCACGGCGTGTTTTTCCGACGACAAGGGCAGGGCGAACTTCAGTCCGACGCCCAGGTCACCCGCACCGCTGCTGCGCTCGGCCGGTGCATCGCGCGGCGCCACCCGCAGGTGGTTCCAGGGCGAGGTGAAGGCCTGCAGTTCGAGATGCTCGACCAAGCCGATCCGGAGCGTGATGTCGGCACTGTACTGCGTGCTCAGCACGCCCGCGCTGTCGCGGTCGCGGCTGAAGCTGGGCAGTCCCGCCTCCAGCGCGACGCTACCGCGGGGCAGTGTCGAGGCGGCGAAGCCGATGCCGGGGCGGTCGAAGGCGAGGTCCGGCGGCGCGTCCTGTTGGGCATGCGCCGCACCGCAGAACAGCAGGGACAGCAGCAGGGCCGAACACCGCATGGGCACGCTCCGGGCCGGCCGATACCGGCATCAAGAAGCAGTCAGCCTGCCCCTTGGCCGGAATGTAGCACGGTGATTCCGGCGGTCATGTGCACGTAGCGGCGGCGTTTCGTCACTCAGTGCGGCGGCCGGGTCATGGCAATGAGGGCATCGCGTACGCGCTCGGTCGCGGCCTCCGGTGTGGCGTCACAGCCGAGCACGCAGGCGCGGAGCAGGAACCCATCGGCGGCGTGCCGTGCAGCGGTCAGTTGCGCGTCGCGACGGTCCAACGGATGCTCGCCCAGCACCGTATCCAGCCAGGAACGTCGGGCGGTGATCCATTCACTGTCGACCTGGTGCGGCCGACATGCCGGACTGATGGTGCGCCCGATGTCGAACAGCTCGGCGATGTAAGCCCGTGAGAAACGGCCGTGGGCCTGGCTGTCGCGGTCCATGCGGTGCTGGATCGCGCGGTGGAGATTGGCCACGATCGCGTGCGCGGCGAGGTCATCGTTGGCTGCTTGCAGCAGCGGGGTATCGGTTGCGTTGTTCATTCGCGCCTCCAGGACACCGGTGGGGGGAAAACGAGGAATCAGCCGCGCGGCAGGATCGGATCACCCTGCCGCAGCAGGGTGTCCAGCAGCGCGACGACGCGTTCACCCTGGCCCTCGCAGGCCAGTTCGAACGTGGTCTGCCCGTCGAGCGCGGGCAGTGGGGAATGCAGAATCCATTCAAGAACGGCGGCGCGGTCCGGTTCGATCTGCAAGGCCAGATCCGCGACACGACGTACGATTCCCTGACGCATGATCAGAATCCGTAACTGAGGGAGAGTGCGGCGGTATCCATGTGGTCGCCACGGGTCATCGGGCTGTCGCGCACGGCATCGGCCAGCGAGGTGCGGCGGATCGACGCAGTCGCGGTCCAGCGCGGCCCCAGCGGCATCACGGCGGCGATGTCCATGTAGGGCGACACACCGCTGCCGGCCGAGTAGTGCGCCAGGCCGCTGCGTGCCGCTTCGCGTTCACTGACGCCGAAGTAATAGTCGTTGAGATCGGCGCTGGTGTAGGTCACGCCCAGCGCAGGCATGAAGGTCACGCGGCCGGCCGGGATCGGGTAGGCGTACCGGGCATCGGCCGAAAAGCCGCCGCCATGTCCGGTGACTTCCGCCTGCGCATTGGCCTGCAGCACGCCCCATTCGGCCTGGTGCCGCCAGGAGACGCCCAGCATGCCGGACAGGCTGCGGTTGTCGAGCTGGCGCAGCTGCGGGTCGTGGCTGTCGCGGCGCTTGAAGCGCATCACGTATGGTGAGGCGGTCAGGGCAAGCTCGGACTGCGCGGTCTGGTGCAGGCGATAGCCCACGCTGCCACCGCGGAAGAAGAACGAACGGCCTTCCCAGCTGACGATCGGGGCGGCCAGACGATCGGTGTCATAGCCGGCGTAGGGGGCCTTGAGTGCGACGACGGCGATGCCGATGCTGCTTTTCCTGGCGCCCTCGGGGGCATCAGCCGCCTGCGCAGTGGCGGCGGTGAACGCACTGGCCAGGGCCAGGCCAAACAGCGGAAGGGAAGGGCGCGGAGAACGGAAACGGACGTGCATGGACCTGCCGAGGGGGAACAACCGGAGTGTCATGGTGGGCGCCCTACATTGTCGGAACGTTACGTCCGGCTGCGCGGTACCATCGCCTCCTTCGTACCCCGCAAGGCACCGCCCCATGCGCCTTCTTCTCTTGGAAGATGACCCGGAAATGGCCAGCGCGATCCAGGTCAGCCTGGCGCGCCACGGCATGGTGATCGACGTGGTCGGCACGATGGCGCAGGCCGATGAAGCCCTCAAGGCCGGCGTCCATCAGATCCTGCTGCTGGACCGGCAGCTGCCCGACGGCGACGGTGCCAGCTTCGTCCGGATCGCGCGTGAGCGCGTGCCCAACCTGCCGGTGATCATGTTGACCGCGCGCGATTCGGTGGCCGATCGGGTCACCGGCCTGGACGTGGGTGCGGATGATTACCTGACCAAGCCGTTCGCGGTCGAAGAGCTGCTCGCGCGCATCCGCGCGATCTCGCGGCGGCCCTCGCAGATCACCCTGCCGGTGTTGTCGCTGGGCCGGCTGCAGTTCGATTTCGTGGCGCGCGAAGCCCGCGTGTCCGAGGTGCTGCTGGCGCTGCCGCGGCGGCAGCTGCTGGTGCTCGAGGCACTGGCACTGCGGCAAGGGCGCACGGTGGGCCGCGCCTCGTTGCTGGAAGCCGTGTACGGCTTTGACGATGCGATCCAATCCAATGCGCTGGATGCGCACGTCTCCAAGCTGCGCAAAGCGCTGCTGGAAGCCGACGCGGGCGTGGAGATCCACGTCATGCGCGGCATCGGATATCTGCTCAAGGACACGCCGTGAGATTGCTCAAACCCGATTCCCTGGCGTTCAACCTGGTGTGGAAGGTCTGCCTGATCCAGGCGGCCACGATCGCCCTGGCCTTGAGTGCGATGGTGTTGACCTACGGCGACCGCCGTTCGGCCTATATCGACTGGAAGACCAGCGACCAGATCGCATCGGCCATCACCTTCGGTGCCCAGGGACTGGAGGCGGATCTGCCGAAGGTAGCGCTGGCCGTGCCACGGCCGCCGGCGACGTTCTGGTTCGCCGCGGCCGATGAGCGTGGCCGACGCCTGGTACATGGCGATGTTCCCGTGCAGTACCGTCAGTTGGTGGCACGGCTGGATCAGATCGAGCAGACCGACATCCGTACCCGCATCAATGCCGATGCGCTTGCCGTGCGCGTGGTGGTCGTTGTTCGGCCGGAAGGGCGGTTGCACGTGGCGGTAGGCGGCATTCCCGAACGCAGCATCGTGCGGCAGCTGCTGTTGATCTTCCGCTATCTGGGCGGCTGGATCGCGTTGCCGGTGCTGGTGATCACGCTGGTGGTGGCGCCATGGGTGATCCATCGCGCGCTGCGCGGGGTCAACCGCGTGGCGGCGCAGGCCGCAGCGATCCAGGTCAACGAGCGCGGCAGCGGCCTGGATACGCGTGCGGTGCCGCTGGAGATCTATCCGCTGGTGGACGCCTTCAACGCGGCCGTGCGCCGCATCGGCGAAAGCTACGATGCGCAGGATCGCTTCCTCGCCGGTGCAGCGCATGAACTGCGCATGCCGATCGCGATCCTCGCCACCCGCCTGGCCGATCTGCCGCCCGGTGATGCGCGTTCGCGCCTGCAGCTGGACCTGAGCCGGCTGAGCAACATCGCCGAGCAGCTGCTGGATCTGCAGCGGCTGGACCGGCACGGCAGCCAGTCCCAGCGTATCGATCTTTCCGCATTGACCCGCGACGTGGCCGCCGATGTCGCGCCACTGGTGGTGGATGCCGGCTACGGCTTTTCGGTGGATGCTCCGGATCAGCCGATCTGGGTCCGCGGGGATCCGCATGCGCTGCACCGGGTCATCGCCAGTCTGCTGCAGAACGCCATCGCCCACGGTGGCGGCCGCGGCATGATCGCCGTGGCGCTGCATGACGATGGGGGCCTGTCGGTCAGTGATGAAGGCCCGGGCGTGCCGGAGGCCGAACGGCTGTCCGTGTTCGAGCCGTTCCACCGGTTGCGGCCCAGCGGCAGTGGCAGTGGGTTGGGCCTGCACCTGGCGCGCGAAATCGTACTGCGCCATGCCGGCACCATCGCGGTGGACAGCGCCCCGGGCGGCGGCGCGCGGTTCCTGGTGGTGTTGCCGGTGGACCCGCGGCCGTTCCCGGGGGTGTCCCCGGCATGACCAATGGCAGGTGATCGGGCCGGGGCATCGTGGGACAACGGACCCGTCCCCCTTTCTGGTGCCGGTTCGATGCGCAGACGTTCGCTGTTCGGTGTGATCGTGGTATCCGGCTTGGCCCTGTCCGGCCTGTCCGCTTGCGCCACCTATGACGATGTCGCCTCGCGCCCGCAGTGCGAGGATTCGCCGCAGGTGAAGGACCTGCCGACGCAGGTCGCCCGCCGCGAAAGCCGCTGCAATGAGTTGAACATCCGGTTCAATGACGATCGCGGCGGCGACAGCAAGCCGCTCGATTTCGGCGGCAAGAACAAGGACGGTTGATCCCGCGTGGGATCAGCGTTTCGCCGGCCCGGCCGGCGGCGCAGCGCAGTAGGCGGTGATGATCTCGGCGGTGTTCTCCAGCCCCTTGGCCCTGGCCAGCTCCCATGGGCGTTCGCACTGCTGGGTGCGTTGGCACCAACGGTAGCCTGCCGAGCCGATGCACCCATGCGCATCGCGGTCCGCGCCGGGTACGCCTGCAGTGGGCGAGGAGGGTGACGGCGAAGGATGGGCGCAGGCGGTGAGGGCGGCGAGCAGGGGAAGCAGGGCAAGCAGGGCGGCTCGAATGGACATGCAGGCTCCGTAGGCGCTTGAGGTCGCGGGCAGTCTCGCGCCGGGTCTGTCGATGCCACGTGCAGGATGCAGGGTTCACTCCTCCATCACCGCGCGTGGGCTGATATGACGCTGGGCGATTCTGCCGATGCTGCGTTGCAGTCTGTGACGAGCACTGCGGAACGCGATGATGCGTTGAAGCAGGATGCGTGCGACCTGCCTGGATGGACGTCGCCGGTATCAGGTTTGACGCGAGGTTGTCAGCACCACTGCCAGGAGGCACCTCATGAAAACACTGTTTTCGATGCGTCACATCGCACTCGCTGCGGCGCTCACCTGTGTCTCGGCCCAGGCCGATGCCTGCACCCGCGTGGTGTACCTGGGCGACAACCAGGATGTGATCACGGCCCGCTCGATGGATTGGAAGAGCGATGTGGCCACCAACCTGTGGGTGCTGCCCAAAGGCATCGACCGTGATGGCCAGGCCGGCCCTCGCTCGATCCGCTGGACCTCGCGCTACGGCAGCGTGGTCGCCACCGGGTATGACATCTCCACCACCGATGGACTCAACGAAGCAGGGTTGTCAGCCAATCTGTTGTGGCTGGCAGAATCGCAGTATCCGCAGCAACGGGGCAGCAAACCGGGATTGGCGATCTCGTTGTGGGCGCAATACGTGCTCGACAACTTCGCCAGCGTTGCCGAGGCCGTCGCCGCCCTTGAGCGCGAGCCGTTTTCGATCGTGACGGACAAGGTGCCGGGCGAGTCCCGGCTGGCCACGCTGCACCTGTCCCTGTCCGACGCCAGCGGCGACAGCGCCATCGTGGAATACATCAACGGCAAGCAGGTGATCCATCACGATCGCGCCTATCAGGTGATGACCAACTCGCCTGTGTTCGATCAGCAACTGGCGCTCAACGCGTACTGGCAGGAGATCGGTGGCACCGTGATGCTGCCCGGCACCAACCGCTCGGCCGATCGCTTCGCCCGCGCGAAGTTCTACATCAACGCGATTCCCAAAAGCGAGGATCCGGTGGTGGCACTGGCCAGTGTGTTCAGTGTGATCCGCAATGTGTCCGTGCCGTATGGCATCACCACGCCGGGCGAGCCGAACATCTCCTCCACGCGCTGGCGGACGGTGGCCGACCACAAGCGCAAGCTGTATTTCTTTGAATCGGCGATGACGCCCAATACCTTCTGGGTGGATCTCAACAAGGCCGATTTCTCGCGCGGCGCTTCGGTGTTGAAACTCGACCTCGGGCCGGACCAGCGCAATGTATTCGCCGGCGACGCGCTGCCCCGGTTCCAGCCGTCCGAACCGTTCCGGTTCCTGGGCACCGACGGCTGAGCAAAATCAGACTAATCCGATAACAACGGGCTTCAACCTGCTCTATCGTTCCTGCTGAGGGATGGACCCCTCCCGTCGTGAGCTTTTCGCCCAGGCATGCCGCAAAGGAACGATCCGCATGGTGATCAAACTGCAACACATCGAACGCCGCTGGCACGTCGTGCATCCGGCCAAATCCGCACCGATTGCGTTCCGAAGCGGGGCCACCGCCTTCGATTTCGCCGATGCCCTGGCACGCGAGCACTATGCCGAGACCGGCGACAGCAGCGCCGTCCGGGTGCAGGTGCTGGAGACCTACGTGGACGCCGTCCGCTACGGCTGAGCCGGCCATCCAAGGCTGTCCGTGCGGATGTGACCGCCTGCCGTCCGTCCAGTCAGCCTCGCGTCGGGTACCTAAATAGGGGATGAAATCAGCGACTTCTGGCCTATGTCGCGCCGCCGGACGATCACCGATCCTGTGCGCCTCCCCCAACACGCAACGAGGATCCCATGTCGAACACGAGCCCTTCCCAGGCCGCCAGACGATTGCGCTGGGCCGTGGTGCCGGCGCTGATGGCGCTGGCCGGCGGCGCCCCGGCGCAGAACTACGACCGCTATTACGACGACGGTTACAACGGCGGTCCGGTGCGCTGCGAATCGATCAAGAACCGGACGCAGCAGTGCGCCTTGCCGGGACGCGCGCGCCTGGTGCGGCAGATTTCCGGCTCGCCCTGCGTTGAAGGCCAGACCTGGGGCCAGGCACGCAACGGCGTGTGGGTGACGCAGGGCTGCCGGGCCGAGTTCATCGCCGAGGGCGGCCGCGGCGGCCGCTGGAATGGCGGTGGGGGTGGCTGGGGCCACAACGGCGGCGGCAACAACGGCCGGGGCCAGATCCTGACCTGCGATTCCAACGACCATCGCCGTCAGCGCTGCGTGGCCAATGTCCGCCGCGAGGCGCGGCTGGTCCGCCAGACCTCGCGTAACGCCTGTATCGAAGGGCGGACCTGGGGCTGGGATCGCACCGGCGTCTGGGTGGATGGCGGCTGCCGCGCCCAGTTCCAGATCTACTGATGGCCGGTGCACCGCGTTTGAGCGCCCCCTGAGCGCTCAAACGAACGAGGCCGCGTCGATGGGACGCGGCCTCGCTGCTTTTCCTGAGCGCTCACCCAGTGGGGGCGCGCCGTGATTCAGCCGGCGGCGCTGAGCGTCTGGCCGCTCTTGACCAGCATCGGCCAGCGCTTGAGCACGGCCTTTCGGATGCCGGCGGCATCGATGCCGGCGTCGGCCAGCAGGTCTTCGCGGCTGGCATGGTGCTGGAAGCTGTCCGGCAGGCCCAGGTGCAGGAACGGCTTGAGCACGTTCTCGGCATTGAGCAGCTCGGCCACGCCGGAGCCGGCACCGCCGGCAACCACGTTGTCTTCGATGGTGACGAAGCCTTCATGGCGCTGCGCAAGTTCCAGCAGCAGGGCCCGGTCCAGTGGCTTGATGAAACGCATGTTGACCACGGTCAGGCCCAGTTCGCGGCCGACCTGTTCGGCGGCCGTCACGGTGCTGCCGAACGCGAGCAGGGCGATCCGGCTGCCCTGCAGGCGCAGCTCGGCCTTGCCGATCTCCAGCGTGGCCAGATCCGTACCGGCGGCGATGCCGGTCCCGCTGCCGCGCGGGTAGCGCACCGCAGCCGGGCCGGCGTAGCGCAGGCCGGTGGTCAGCATCTGGCGGCATTCGGCCTCATCGGACGGTGCCATGACCACCATGTGCGGCACGCAGCGCAGGAAGCTCAGGTCCAGGTTGCCGGCATGGGTCGCCCCGTCCGGGCCGACCACGCCGGCGCGGTCGATGGCGAACAGCACGTCCAGTTCCTGCACGGCCACGTCGTGGACCAGCTGGTCATACGCGCGCTGCAGGAAGGTCGAGTAGATCGCCACCACCGGCTTGGCGCCCTGGGTGGCCATGCCGGCCGCCAGGGTCACCGCGTGCTGCTCGGCGATGGCCACATCGAAGTAGCGCTCCGGGTATTCCTTGCTGAAGCGCACCAGGCCCGAACCTTCGCGCATCGCCGGGGTGATGCCCATCAGCTTCGGCTCGGCCGCGGCGGCATCGCACAGCCAGTCACTGAAGACGTCGGTATAGGTCGGCTTCTTGGCCCCGCCCTTGGAGACCAGGCCCTTGTCCGGATCGAACGGGCCGACCGCGTGATACCCGATCTGGTCACCCTCGGCGCGCTCGTAGCCCTTGCCCTTGGTGGTCATCACGTGCAGCAGCTTCAGGCCCTTCAGGCTCTTGAGCGTCTTCAGCGTGGCGACCAGCGCCGGCACGTCGTGGCCGTCGATCGGCCCGGTGTAATGGAAGCCCATTTCCTCGAAGAACGTGGACGGCACGAACATGCCCTTCCAGTGCTCTTCCCAGCGCTTGACGAAGCGCGCGGTCGGGTTGTGCTTCTTGTCGCCGAGGATCTTCTTGCCACCTTCGCGCAGCGCATTGAGCGTGCGGCTGCCGGTGGCGCGGCCGAGCATCTTGGTCAGCCCGCCCACGGCCTCGGAGATCGACATGTTGTTGTCGTTGAGGATCACCAGCAGGTTCGGTTCCTGCTCCATGCCGCCGGCGTGGTTGAGCGCCTCGTAAGCCATGCCGGCGGTCATCGCGCCATCGCCGATCACGGCCACGACCTTGCGGTCATCGCCTTCGGCCTGGCGTGCGATCGCCATGCCCAGCGCCGCCGAGATGGAGGTGGAGGAATGGCCGACACCGAAGGTGTCGTACTCGCTTTCCTCGCGCTTGGGGAACGGCGCGACGCCGTCCTTCTGCTTGACCGTGTGGATCTCGTCGCGGCGGCCGGTCAGGATCTTGTGCGGGTAGGTCTGATGACCCACATCCCACACCAGCTGATCGACGGGCGTCTGATACAGGTAGTGCAGGGCGACGGTCAGTTCGATCACGCCCAGGCCGGCGCCGAAATGGCCGCCGCTCTTGCCGACCGACTCAATCAGGTAGGCACGCAGTTCATCCGCGATCGCGGGCAGTTCGGATTCTTCGAACCTGCGCAGGTCATCCGGTGACTGGATGCGCGCAAGGCGGGGATAGCGGGCGGAATCGATCATGTTTATCGCGCTTCTTCTGAGCGCCTATTTTCCCCCCCAAATGAGGGTGGGGCAAGCAAACCGCCTTTTCAGTGAGTAAACGGTGACGGAGGCTGCGACAGAACGTCGCAGCGCGCTCAGGCGCAGAGCTTGGAACGCTTGGGCAACTGCGCCTTCAGGAATGCCATCTGATCGGCCAGGATGTTGCGGTTGGACAGGATCATGTGCTCGATCCAGCTCGGCCGATAGGGCACGGCGAGCAGCGGCATGCTGGCCTGCTGCGGGGTCCGGTTGCTCTTGCGCGAGTTGCAGTGGAAGCAGGCGCTGACCACGTTCTCCCACACGTCCAGGCCGCCCTTGGAGAGCGGCATGACGTGGTCGCGGGTCAGTTGCGGGCGGTTGAACTGTTGCCCGCAGTACAGGCACAGGTGCGAATCGCGCGCGAACAGCGCGGGATTGGACAGATTCGGGGTGGGGTCGATCGCGCGGGAGCGCGCATGCCCGCGGGCGGCGATGATCGGGTGCAGGTCCAAGCCGCTTTGCAGGCCGGTGGTGCGGCAGATGCCGCCGTGGATGTGCAGGCAGGGGTCGCCCAGGGTCCAGGCCACCGCGCCACGCGCGTAGAGGCAGGAGGCGTCCTGCCAATTGATCCAGTCGAGTACGCGCCCATGGGCGTCCAGGGCCAATAACCTCACCGAGCCGGGCCGATGCAGCGTAACGATCGGCGACACCTCGGCGACCGGGGCGGACGAGGCTCCGGTATCGATCAGACCCAAGCGTGTAGTGTCTGTCTCCATCGGGAAAACAGCTTATACCCGAATCGTTACGAATTGGGTATAGGGGCTTGCGCCCTTACCCGATTCGTAACGATTCGGACAGGCATTCCACCTTAACCCCGCGCCGTTGGCGCGCCCCCTTGAACATCAAGGGGGCTTTTCTCCAGAAGGTGTATCGGGGTGCCGACCAACGGTCGGTACCTACCGACGATCAGGCGTCGGTATTCCGGCGGGCGGTCGGCACCTGCGCGGCAATCAGGTAGCCACCGACCGTTGGTCGGTGGTCTGGCAGCCGATCAGCCTTCGCCGAAATGCGCGTCGGTCATCGCCATCAACGGTTCGGCGCCGGACTGGATCGCGGCGGCGTGGCTGAGGGTGCGCGGCAGCACGCGGGCGAAGTAGAAGCGGGCCGTCTCGCGCTTGGCCTGCTTGAACGCGTCGCTCTGCGCGGAGGCCTCGGCGGCAGCGACGCTGCGGGCCCACCAGTAGGCCAGCACCACATAGCCCGAGTAGAACAGGTAATCGAAGCTGGCTGCGCCGAGTTCATCGGGGTTGGTGGCCGCGCGCTGCAGGGTCGCCATGGTCAGCTTGGCCCACTCGTCGGCCTTGGCGCGCAGCGGGGCAATGAATTCGGCCAGCGCTTCGTTGCCTTCATTGGCCTTGGCGAAGGCCTCGATCTCGGCCAGCATCAGCTTCAGCCCCGCGCCCTGGCTGGAGGCGGTCTTGCGGCCGATCAGGTCCAGCGCCTGGATGCCGGTGGTGCCTTCATACAGCGTGGTGATGCGCGCATCGCGGGCCAGCTGCTCCATGCCGTGCTCGCGGATGTAGCCGTGGCCACCGAAGCACTGCAGCGCGTTGTAGGTGTTCTCGATACCCCATTCGGTCTGGCATGCCTTGGAGATCGGGGTCAGGAAGCTCACCAGCGTGTCCGCGCGTTCGCGCTCGCCGGCATCCTCGGCGTGGTGGGCGACGTCGATCAGGGTGGCCGCGTGCAGGGCCAGCAGGCGGCTGCCTTCGACCAGCGATTTGATGGTCAGCAGCATGCGCCGCACATCCGGGTGGACCAGGATCGGGTCGGCCGGCTTTTCCGGGTTTTTCGCACCGCTCAGCGAACGCGACTGCAGGCGCTCGCGGGCGTACTTCAGTGCGTTCTGGTAGGCCCGCTCGGACAGGCCGATGCCCTGCAGGCCGACGCCCAGGCGCGCGGTGTTCATCATGGTGAACATTGCCTGCAGGCCCTTGTGCGGCTGACCCACCAGGTAGCCTTCGGCACCGTCGAAGTTCATCACGCAGGTGACCGAGCCCTTGATGCCCATCTTGTGTTCGATCGAGCCGCAGCGCAGCGCATTGCGCTCGCCCACCTTGCCCTCGCGATCGACCTTGAACTTCGGGGTGACGAACAGCGAAATGCCCTTGGCCCCGGCCGGTGCGTCGGGCAGCTTGGCCAGCACCAGGTGCACGATGTTGTCGGTAAGGTCGTGCTCGCCGGCGGTGATGAATATCTTGGTGCCGGTGATCGCATAGCTGCCATCCGCGTTCGGCTCGGCCTTGGTCTTGAGCAGGCCAAGATCGGTGCCGCAATGCGGTTCGGTCAGGCACATGGTGCCGGTCCAGCGGCCGTCGATCAGCGGCTTGAGGAAGGCGTCCTGCTGCCAGGCCTCGCCATGCTGCTTGAGCGCTTCGATCGCACCGTGCGAGAGCAGCGGGAAGTTGCCCCACGCCAGGTTGGCGGCATTGATCATTTCATTGAGCGGCACGCCCAACGTATGCGGCAGGCCTTGGCCACCCAGTTCCGGTGCAGCGGTCAGACCGGTCCAGCCGCCGTCCACGAACTGGGCGTAGGCCTGCTTGAAGCCCGGCGGGGTGGTGACCTCGCCGGTCGCCTGGTCGAGGACGCAGCCGATCTCATCGCCCACGCTGTTCAACGGCGCCAGCACGCTGGCACTGAAACGGCCGGCTTCTTCCAGCACGGCATCCACCACATCGGCGGTGGCATCGGTCAGGCCAAGGCGCGCGAACAGCGGCTCGACCTTGAGCACGTCATGCAGGGCGAAACGGATATCGGAAAGCGGGGCGGTGTAGCTGCTCATCGGGGACAGTCTCGATCAGTGGCGAAGGGTGGCGGAAAGCCCGCCGGTCAGCGCAGGACGCCGGGCAGGCCAGGGGCCTGGTTGAGCGTGCTGCGGCTTTCAATCTCGAAGGTGCGTTGCTTCTTTTCCTGCGGGGTGGCGCTTACCGTGCCCTTGAGCGAATAGCCCAGGGTGCGGTTGCCGGCCAGTGCATCGGCCATCACCAGGCGGGCGCCCGAGCTCGGCTTGATGTCCACGTTGACCACATCGGCCGAGACCCCGCCAATTGACAGTGCGGGCTTCAGCTGCAGCTGGCCGGCATCCTCATCGCTCACCTTCAACTGCAGCGCGACGTTGTCGAAGGTCATGGGCATGGAGCTGAAGTTCTGCAGGCGCAGCGCAACCGTCCAGCTGCCATCGGCACGCACCGTCAACTCCTGCACGCTGGCGGCCGGCTCGGAAACGCGTTTGACCGTCTTGTTGCAGGCGGTCAGGGCCAGCGAGGCGATGACGATCAGGGCAAAGGCGAGGCGGGGACGGAAGCGGTGGGACATGGCGCAATCCTCAGGCGGGTGTTGCATGGGTGTGAGCATACTACGGCGTATGGTGTTCGCGCTGCCTGCGGCAGCGAGATGCAAGGGTAGGGCACCGGGATGACGGGGCCACGTGCTTTTAGTCGTGGGGCAGGCCGGCCCGGCGCGCGGGGTGAGGCCGGGCCGGGTCAGTCCAGCGGCGCCATCACCCGCAGCGGGGCGAGGTCATAGCCCATTGCTTCGGCACGGGCTTTGAGCTGCTCGAACAGGGCGGTATCCATGCTCGGTGAGCGCGACAGGATCCACAGGTACTTGCGGTCCGGCTCGCCGACCACTGCCCACTGGTAGCCGGGGTCCAGCGCGATCACCCAGTAATCGGCCCACACCAGCGGCACCCAGGACAGCCAGTCCGGCACGAAACGTACCTGCAGGCGGCCGGGATGGCCCTCGACCGGGCGCGCCACGCCATCTGCTGCCACGCGATCCCCGTCAGCCTCGCGGCAGGCGTTGTGCACGCTGATCCGTCCATCGGCACGCAGGCTGTAGGTGGCGGTGATGTCGCCCACGCATTTCTTCTGGAACGACACCGGCAGGTGCGCGATCTCATGCCACTGGCCGGCATAGCGGCCCATGTCCAGCGCCTCCACCGAGGTCACCGGCGCGGCCGCCCAGGCCGACCCGGTGGCGGCAAGGGCGAGCAGGGCACTGATCAGATAGCGGCTGCGCATTGTCGACACTCCACACAAGACGCAGCGAGCTTAGGCATAGGCTGAGCGGAAATTGTGAATATTCCGTCATGCAGTGGCCGTCCCACGTCGCTGACGTGCGCGTGGCAGCGTGCAGCACCCGCGCTACCGACTGTCAGCGGAGAGTTCCCGCGTGGCGTTGCCGCTCTCGTCCAGGAAGCGCACCTTGGCATCTCCCGAGGGCGTGACCACCAACTCAAGCCGCGGCTTTCCTTGACCATCGCGCAGGGTCAGCATGGCATCGCGCGCATCAGACTTGCCAAGGAACACGCGCTCGGTGATCGCAGGAATGCCCTTCCGATGAAGTGCTTCGTCCCGCTCGGAGAAGAACGGGCGGGACAGGCCATCGGCAACGTCATTGAAGGTCAGCCCTGCGTAGTGTGTCCCCGCATCATCCACGCCCAGCAGTTGCATCTGCTGATCCTGCTGATAGCGATCAAAGGTCAGGCTCATGCCGCTGGAGGGTTTGCCGCTCTTGTCGAGCGAACCGTTGTAGATCAGCCCGCCGTTTTCCGTGCCTTCATCGTTGAAGAACAGCATGCCTGCCATCGGGCGCAGATGAGGTTGCTCCTTGTTGTGAATGACCACCCCAGGAAACAGCGTGCGATTGGAGATCGCCAGCCGCAACGTTCCGTCAGGCTCCTTGATGTTGATGCGTTGCGCATCAATGACATCAAAGCTGGCGCTGCGCTGTGACGTTGCACCCATCATCAAGGCGGCCATGGTGAGCAGGCCGGCTGCTGCGCAGCCCAGCGTCAGTCGCCGTTGGTTTCGCTGCAGATGCGCGATCTGCGCCTGCAGCACTTCGATGCTTTCGGACATCACCTCTCCCTGTGTGTGCGGCCATGGGGACGAACAAGCGCGGCCGCAGACGATCCTGTCCGCCGGGTGAGCATGCCAGCGCGTGGCGATGGACGGCAAGGCGCGCAACGGCCCGCCCGCGGAAATCATCCCTGAGCGGTGTGCCCGCTTTGCAGCGCGCGATGGATCTCCGCCTCGATCATTGCTTCATCGTCGCGTGCGGCCCAGCGGCTGATCGTGACGATCACCAGCACCGCGCCGGCCATGAAGTAGGCAGCAGGCACCACCGCCAGACTGGCCAACAGGGCAGGCGCGAGGTCGTGTGTGTGTTGCCAGTGCTTCACCACCGCCACCAGCGGAACGATGAGCAGACTGACGAACATGCCGATCATCAGGGTGCGGATGAAGGGATGCATCTGGAACGCACCTTCAAGCCGCGTGCCGCGTTCGGTGGGGATGCACTGGCCGATGAAATACGGCTTGAAAGAATTGGACACGAACGGGCGCGTCCAGCACAGGCGGATCCGTTGAGCGGAGGCCTTCCCGCGCATTCCGGCGACAGAGAGGCGCGGGCCATGCTGGATCGACTGCTTGAGGCGCAGCACGGTCACATCGATCGGGGATGTACTGTGGAAGGCAACAGGACGTTTGCCGAACAGCGCGGCGAACAAAGCACGAACCATGTGCGGAACCTCCTTCCTTGAACGCTGCGCGATGTAGCGACGCCGAACAACAGACAAAAAAAATGACCTGCATTTCTGCAGGTCATCTGAAATTGTGGTGGCCGGGGACGGAATCGAACCGCCGACACGGGGATTTTCAATCCCCTGCTCTACCAACTGAGCTACCCGGCCACTTCATCGCTGCGTTGCCGCTGGCGAGGACGCGAATAATACGGAGGTATGAGGGGTTCGGCAAGCGTTTCGGGAAAAAAATTTCACATTTGTTTCCAAACCCGTGTCCGCCCACATCCAAGTGCTTGATCCAGCGGGCCCGAGCACATCACCCAAGCGCATGAACGTCGGTTCAGGCGGATGCTTTCCGCCGGTGCAGTTGATCAGCCCGTGGTGGATCGGGCGTCGTCGGGCATGCACCACAACAGCACGATGCCGATCACCATCATGATCGCCGCCAGCACCAATGCGCCCTGGTAGCTGCCGCTGTCGCGCGCCAGCGTGCCGGCGATCGCGGGGGCGATGATCTGGGCGACGCCATAACTCAGCGTCAGCGTCGCCATCGCCTTGGCAGGATTGTGCGGGTAGTGGCGACCGACCACGGTCAGGGTCAGGCTGACGATGCCGGCGAAGGTCAGGCCGAACAGCACGGCGCTGGCTGCGCCGGCCCACAGCCCGCCATCCAGCAAGGGCAATACGAAGGACGTAGCCTGCAACGCATAGGCGAGCATCAATGCACGGATCAGTCCAAGCCGGTTCGAGAGCCGATCCCAGGCAAACGTCGAGGGGATGGCGGTGAGGCCGACCAGGACCCACACCCAACTGCCGTGGCCGGCGAAGGCAGGGGTCTGCACCAGGATGGCGACGATGAAGGTCGCGCTGACCACGAAGCCGACCCCCGCGCAGAAGTATGAGGCGATCAGCAGCCAGCGCCAGCGCCGCCCGGGTGGCGGGGGAGCGTTGGCCCCAGTGGCACTGGAGATCGCTGCCGGCGGCGGCATCCATGCCCAGGCCGGGATCAGGAACACCACCGCGAGGGTGCCCAGCGCGATCCACTGCCGGGAGGACGCCAGTTGATCGGCCATCGCCGCAGCCGCCAGGCCCGAGACCGCGATCCCTACCCCGAGGCCGGCGAAGTGCAGGCCGAGCTGTGGGCGGCGCTGATGGGCGAGCAGCCAGTTGAGCACCAGCCCGGAGGCGAGCAGCAGGCCGGCGGTGCTGGACAGGCCGGCCACGAAGCGCAGCACGCCCCAGGTGGCCATGTCCGTGGTGGTGCCCATCAGGCCGGTGGATACCACTGCCAGGACCAGTCCGATGCGGTAGAAGCGGAATTTCAGCTGCATGTCGCCGACCCGGGCGACCAGCACAGTGCCGGCCAGGTAGCCCAGATAGTTGAACGTTGCCAGCCAGCCGCCGCCGGCTGCCGTGAGCCCGGCGTCGAGCCGCATCACCGGCAGCAGCGGGGTGTAGGCAAAGCGCGCCAGGCCGACCGTGAGTACCAGCGCGCAGATGCCGGCCGTGATGACCTGCCAGGCGCGGCGGGGAGGCGGGATCGAGAGTGACATGGGTGGGGAGGGCAGCGGGGAGGGCCCATGGTCCGTGGACAGAGGTGACCGCGTCTTTCGATAGAATGACCCATCCTGTCGATGAGGCGTCACATGGCCACGGCGGAACCCACTGCGCCGGGTTGGCGCGAAGTCCCGGTGCCGCCGCTGCGGCGTCTGCCCTGGCCGGTGGTGGCGCGCAGCCAGCGACTGGAGGCGGGCGAGCGCTTCCCGCCGCACGTGCACGGCTGGAACCAGCTGGTCCACGCCAGCACGGGTGTGCTGCAGGCCAGCGCCGGGCAGGCACGTCACGTGATCACCCCGCAGCAGGCGCTGTGGGTGCCGACGGGCACGTCCCATCACACGGGCGCGTTGAATACCTCGGCGTTCCGCAATCTTTACGTGGCGGATGGGCCGGCACTGGGTATGCCCACGCATTGCGTGGTACTCGATGTGTCACCGCTGCTGCGCGAACTGATCATTGAACTCGATCGCACCGTGCCCGATCACGACCGCACCTACTACGCCACCTTGTGCACCCTGATCACTGCGCAGTTGCCGCGCCAGCGGCAGCACACCCGGCACCTGCCGTGGCCGCAGGATGCGCGCCTGCAGCGCTGGTGCCAGGCACTGTACGAGCAACCTGCCGATACCCGCAGCGTGGAGGACTGGGCGCCCTTGCTGGGGGCATCGCCGCGTACCCTGGCGCGCCACTTTGAACGCGAGACCGGCATGCGGCTGCGCGAGTGGCGGTTGCGGCTGCGCCTGCTGCGCGCCATCGAGTGGCTGGCGCAGGGGCGTTCGCCCACGGTAATCGCGCACGAGCTGGGCTATGCCTCGGCGTCGGCGTTCAACTACATGTTCCGGATCGAGATGGGCATGAGCCCGCTGCAATGGAAGCGCGCACGCCCTACGGCGTGACCGGGCAGGCCAGGCTGACCAGCCGCTCATCCTCGAAGCGTGCACGGATCGAGCCGTTGTCGGCCTTGCCTGCGGGCCACTCCGCTTCGGCGCCCGCACCAGGCAGGGGATTGCCCAGGTGGAAGTACACGCGGCCACGGCTGTCGCCGACCTGCACTTTGTTGCATGCCACGATAGGTGACGCCATCTCGCCGCAGTCGCCCTGCAGCAGGCACAGGCGCGTGTGGCACTTGCCTGCACCGGACGACCAATGGCCTTGCGCGGCCAGGCAACCGGGCTCGGTCGCCAGAATCGCCCAGCATGTCAGGCCGAACACCGTGGTGGCGGACATCAACACGGGCAGCAGGTAGCGGCGTCGGCTGGAGGAGGGAACGTTCATGACGCGATCATGCGCCCTGGCCGGCGGCGCGGGCAACGCATGCGCGGTGCAGCGTACGGATGGAATGCTGTGACGCCATCGGGATGATCGGTCCCTGTCGCACAAGGTGATTGCACAGCCGCGTCGTCCTGCACCGATGGAACGCTGTTTTACCCCCCGCCCGGACGTGCCTGGACGGCGTACTGTCGGGATTCCTTTTTCGTCTCCCCGGAGCGATCCTCTGATGACCGCGCTCACCAACACCCGCATCGTCCTCGCCTCGCGCCCGAACGGTGCTCCCGTCTCGTCCAACTTCCGTATCGAACACGTGCCGGTTCCCGCGCCTGGCCCGGGCGAGGTGCTGCTGCGCAATCGCTATCTGTCGCTGGATCCCTACATGCGCGGTCGCATGGAGGAGGGGCCGTCCTACGCCGCACCGGTTGCGCTGGATGCGGTGATGGAAGGGCGCACCGTTGCTGAAGTGCTCGCCTCCAACCATCCCGGTTTCGCCATCGGCGAGCATGTGCTGGCTCCGGGCAACTGGCAGACGCATGCCGTCATCGACGGCGATCAGCTCAGCCGCAAGCTGGAAGACAACGGCCTGCCGATCAGCACTGCACTGGGCGTGTACGGCATGCCCGGATTCACGGCGTACGTGGGCCTGCAGGAAATCGGCAAGCCGCAGCCGGGCGAAACGCTCGTGGTGGCGGCTGCCAGCGGCCCGGTGGGCGCGACGGTGGGTCAGATCGCCAAGCTGCAGGGTGCGCGCACGGTGGGCATTGCCGGTGGCGAGCAGAAGCGCGCGTATCTGGAAACGCTGGGCTTCGATGTAGCGCTGGATCACCGCGCCGACGATTTCGCCGCGCAGTTGCGTGCGGCGGTGCCCGACGGCATCGATGTCTACTTCGAGAACGTCGGGGGGCACGTCTTCGATGCGGTCGCGCCATTGCTCAACGACTTCGCGCGCATTCCGGTCTGCGGCACGATCGCCACCTACAACGCGCGCGGTGCGGTGTTGCCCGGGCCGGACCGGCTGCCGGGTTTCATGAGCCAGGTGCTGCGCCAGCGCCTGACCGTGCGCGGCTTCATCCAGTCGGATCTGCACGCCTTCTTCCCTGCGTTCCTGCGCGACATGGGGCAGTGGCTGAAGGACGGCCGCGTGCAATATCGCGAGGACATCGTGCAGGGACTGGAACGCGCGCCGGAGGCCTTCTTCGGACTGCTCAAGGGCCACAACTTCGGCAAGCTGGTGGTCAAGCTGGATTGAGCGGCGCGGGGCGTGTGAGTGCGACGTGTGCAAGGCCGTGCCGATCGTGATTCGTGCATCACGATCGGCCGGTTAGCCTGCGGATGAAGGCCCCGTACCGGGAACCGCACAAGTGAGTAGACCCATGGCAGACACCAAGCCCAGCGAACACGGCAAGCAGGAAGGCATCGAAGAGAGCCAGCAGGACCGCAAGCAGGATGAAACCGCCAAGCAGCGGCCGGGGCAGACCGATCAAGCGATCCACGATGCAGGCACGCGCCGGCCGGAGCGCAAGGACACTCCCGAGGGCGCGTGAGCAACTGCGCGAAGGCTGTGAAAACAAGAACGCCCCGGGAAGCTGATCCCCGGGGCGTTCTGTTGAATAGTGGTGGAGCCAAGGAGGATCGAACTCCTGACCTCGTCGATGCGAACGACGCGCTCTCCCAGCTGAGCTATGGCCCCACGGATGCTGCTGCTGCGTGGCGTCACCGGCCTCGGCCGTACCCCGCAATGCGCCTAGTCTAGCGCCGACCGGCGGCGCCTGCCAAGTGGGGCCTGCGTTCGGCTCAGTGCCTGCCGCGCGCCGCGGCGGGCGCGCGTTCCACCTGCTGCAGCAGGGATTTGTCCAGTTTGGCGGCCACGCCGACGCTGCGCCCGGCCAGGTTGGCCACCACGAAGCTGACCGAACTCCCCAGCACCTGGGCCGTCTCGGACAGGCTCAACCCGTAGTCCTGTTCCAGCCACTGCGCCATCCCGGCGGTCGCCGCGCGCAGGGCCTCATCCAGCGAGCCGGCCTGGCCCAGGACCATCAACTGCGTGGCCGATTCCACCCGCGGCGCTGACTGCGCCCGGGACTTGATCACCTCCACGCTGAAGTCCACGTCCATCGAGGTCTCCAGCGCATACTGCGAGGTTTCGCCATCGCCCTGCAGTGCGTGCGCATCACCCAGGTAGAGCAGGGCGCCGGGCTGGGATACCGGCAGATACACGGTCGCGCCCTCGCGGATTTCGTTGAAGTCCATGTTGCCGCCGAAGCGGCCGGTGTCGCCGGTGGAGATCGGCGCGTTGCCGAACCCAGGTGCCACCGCCAGCCCGCCGAGCATCGGCCTGACCGGCACCCAGAAATCCTTGAGCTTGCCGGTGGCCGCCTCTGGACGGGCACGGCCGCGTTCGCGGTCCAGGGTCCAGCGCACCGGTTTGTCCAGCGCGGTGGCCTTCGCCGCCAGGGCCGGTGTCAGCGCGCGTCCCACGATGCTGTCCAGGCTGTCGGCGTAGTCACGGTTCAAGCGCAGGCGTTTGATGTGGATCGCCAGCACATCGCCGGGCTCGGCCTCCATCACATAGAACGGCCCCGTCTGCGGATTGCCGAACAGCGCCCGGGTCTGGCCCTTGGCGTCCACGCCGCCGGAATCCAGCGTCGTGGTGCGCACGCTGTCGCCCGGCCAGATCGTCAGCACGGGTGCGCGGTGGGGTGAGAACTCGTTCGAATAGGAGGTGGGCACGAAGTCATGCTGGCGGGGGCCGCCGGCCGGCCGCTCGGGCAGACGGCGCGCGCTGAAGGGATGCATCGCGCGTCGCTCGCTGGCGTTGGTGTCGGGATAATCGGCCGTACCGCGCAGGGTCGTGCCGGTCTGCTCGCCGCGGAAGCGGTAGGTCGCGCCATCGCCGCCGGTGACGACAAACGCCAGCGCGTTGCCCTGGCGGCTGCCCTGCAGGGTGTCCCCATCGAAGCGCCCCTCCACCGGACCCTGCTGGTCGGGCAGGGTGAGCAGCTGGTAGGCCGGGTTTCCCCACAGGTCGGTGGTGACCAGCCACTGTGCGGGCGGTTCGGCGGCCTGGGCGGCCGAGGCGGACAACAACAGGAGCAGGCAGGCCAGGTGGCGAGAGGACATGCAGAGATCTCGTGGATGACCGGTTCAGTGTTCGCCGCCGCTGCCAGGGCGACAAGTGCCGGGCGACACGTGACCGATGGCCCGGAAAGCGTCACACGCGAATCCCGCCCTTCCGGCGCGCGCCTTGGCCGGGCATAATCCGCGCCAGAAAACGCGGCCGCATAGCCAGTGGACCAGGGGGGCCGGACAGCCGTCGCCCACAACGCCCTGACACCAATCTGCAACATCCAGCCAATACCGTGCCGCATCGCTGTCTCCACAGCGATGTCGATTTCCTATGGTGCCCGGCCATCGCGCCGGCTGCCCCGATCTGTACTACCCGAGACCTCTGCATGCCCGCTCTACGCCACGCCCCTGTGTCGACGCGTCTTCTCTCCCGTTCCCTCTCCACCACCGCCGTGCTGCCGCGCCGCCGCGCGCTGGCGCTGGCCTGCGCGTCCGCTGCGCTGATGCTGTCCGCTGCCGCCTCGGCGCAGGACGCGCAGTCCGCCAGCGCCACCTCGCTGGACACCATCACCGTCACCGCCGACCACCGCGAGCGCAACCTGCAGGACGTGCCGGTCTCGGTCGGCGTGGTGCAGGGCGAGAAGATCCGCGACTACACCGCTGGCGGCGATGACACCCTGCTGGCGCTGTCGGGCAAGGTGCCCAGCTTCTACGCTGAAACCACCACCGGCCGCATCTTCCCGCGCTTCTACATCCGTGGCCTGGGCAACATCGATTTCTACCTGGGTGCCTCGCAGCCGGTGTCGATCATCCAGGACGACGTGGTGCTTGAGCACGTGGTGCTGAAGTCCAACCCGGTCTACGACGTGGACCAGATCGAAGTGCTGCGCGGCCCGCAGGGCACGCTGTTCGGCCGCAACACCACCGCCGGCATCGTCAAGTTCGACACGATCAAGCCGAGCCAGGACTACAGCGGCCGCGTGCAGGCCAGCTATGGCTCGTACGGCAGCGTGGCCATCGATGGCGGCTTCGGCGGCCCGATCAACGACATCGCCTCGTTCCGCGTGTCGGCGCTGTACCAGCACCGCGATGATTACGTCGACAATACCTACCGCGGCCCGAGCGCCGATGGCACGGCCTCGCCGAAGAAGAACGCGATGGGCGGCTTCGACGACCGCAACGTGCGCGCGCAGCTGCTGCTGCAGCCGAGCGACAACTTCTCGCTGCTGGCCTCGGCCCACGCACGCGATTACGACGGTACCTCGACCCTGTTCCTGCGCAGCGCGCTGACCAAGGGCTCCAACAAGACCGACGTGCCGCGCGACCAGGTCGCCTACGACGAAGCCGGCAACAACCCGCAGGCCTACAAGACCTACGGCGGCTCGGTGAAGGCGATCTACGACTTCGGCAACGTCTCGCTGACCTCGATCACCGCCTACGAAACCACCTCCGGCTACAGCCGCGGTGACACCGACGGCGGCGCCGCCGTGAACTATCCGGTCAACGGCGTGCCGAACGGCTACGGCCAGTCGATGGGCCAGATCCGCGATCTGGACCAGTGGACCCAGGAGTTCCGTCTGGCCAACGCCGATGACAACCGCCTGAAGTGGCAGGTCGGCGCGTTCTACTTCGACGGCCGCGACACCACCGATTTCTACCAGCGCGCCTGGTTCCTGCAGGGCAATGCCCGCAATCCGAACAACTGGGTGCGCCTGCGCAACGTCAACACCTCCTGGGCTGGTTTCGGCCAGGTCAGCTATGACGTGACCGACAAGTTCACCCTGACCGCCGGCCTGCGCCAGACCAAGGACGAGAAGAAGACCCGTCTGCTCAAGACCGCCGATACCGCCGCTGGTGCCGTGACCTACAAGGGCCGCACCTACGTGGAGATGTCCGACACCACGCCGAGCTGGGACCTGAGCGCGATGTACGCGTTCAACCCGCAGCTGAGCGTGTATGCGCGCGTGGCCCGCGGCTTCCGTGGCCCGACCATCCAGGGCCGTTCGGCTGTGTTCAATGCCGATTTCACCACGGCGAACTCGGAAACCATCCTGTCCTGGGAAGCCGGCATCAAGAGCAGCCTGTGGGACAACCGCCTGCGCGTGAACGCCGCCGCGTTCACCTACGTGGTCAATGACATCCAGCTCAACGGCAACGATTCGGACGGCAACGGCGTGCTGTTCAACGCCGACAAGGCCAAGGCCTACGGTCTGGAAGCGGACATGGAGCTGCGCCCGATCCCGAACCTGGCCCTGAGCGCCGGTGTCAGCCTGCTGCACAGCAAGATCCAGGACGACCGCGTGTACGCGCAGGTCTGTGCCCTGAACGGCGCCGTGGTGTGCACCGTGAATGACCCGACCATCAAGGTCGGTGCCAACACCTTCGCGCAGATCAACGGCAACCCGTTGCCGAACGCACCGAAGTACAACATCAACCTGGCCGCGCGTTACGACATGCCGGTCAATGACAGCGATGTGTTCTTCGTCTCCACCGATTGGAACAAGCAGGGCTATACCAGCTTCGTGCTGTACGACTCGGCCGAGTTCAACTCCAAGGGCAGCTTCGAAGGCGGCCTGAAGCTGGGCTACTCCGCCAACTACGGTGCCTGGGAAGTGGCGCTGTTCGCGCGCAACATCACCAATGAGAAGAACCTCAAGGGTGTGATCGAGAACTACATGGCCGCGGTCTACAACGAACCGCGCACCGTGGGTGTGTCGCTCAACATGAACTGGTAAGACACGCGATCGCCGGTGCCGCAGGGCACCGGTGAGCGTGATGCGTGTTCCGACAACGCCCCGCACCTGCGGGGCGTTGTCGTTTCTGCTACTTGGCGAGCGCCCCGGCTGCAGCGGGCGCCAGCTCGGCGAACAGTCCGCCCAGCACGCCCATGGTGGCCTGGTCGGCGCCCATGTCTTCGGCGGCATTTGCGATGGCGATAACGCCGTTGTTCTGGCCAGGGAACAGCACCACCCAGGCCAGCCAGTTGCCGTCCGAGCCGCCGTGCACCAGCACCGGCCCCTGGCGACCGGCGATCGACGGCTGCACGCCCCAGTCCAGCCCGGAGCCACTGCCCGGCTGAACGGTCTGCATCAGCGCGTAGGACGCCGCTGTCAGCAACCTGCCTTTGCCCTGGCTGCCCGCGAGCTGATCGATGGCGAACAGCGCCAGATCGTGCAGTCGCATATGCAGGTTGCCGGCGGCAGTGTAGAGCGGCGGCACCCCGTCATCGGCCTTCTGCGGCGCGGTGGTCACCGGCTTGCCGCCGCGATGGCCCACCGGTTGCCCGGCCGGAGTGGGGCCGAACCCGGCACCGGTCATGCCCAGCGGCTGGAACACTTCGCGCTGCATCAGCGTTTCCACGTCCTTGCCCGTGGCACGTTCGGCGATCACCGCCGCGATCAGGAAGCCGCTGTTGCTGTAGGCGAATTCGGTGCCGGGCGGATGCACCGGCGCTTCGGCCAGGGCTGCCTTGACGTAAGCCTCGCGCTGCACGGGCAGGGCCCGGCTATCGACGAAGAACGCGTCCAGCGCGGCGGCGTCGGTGAGGTTTTCCGGCAGGCCGGCGCGGTGCGAGAGCAACTGCACGAGGGTGACGCTGCGGTAGGCCGGCTGCATCTGTGCGGCGAGGTCGGGCAACAATGTCGACAGCGGCGCATCCCAGCCCAACACGCCCTGTTCGACCAATCGCGCGATCATGGCCACGGTGATCGGTTTGCCGGTGGAGCCGATCATCCATTGATCCTCCGTGGTGACCGGCGTGGACGCATCGTTGCGGCGGACGCCCCGCACGGCATGTTCAGCGACCTTGCCATCGCGGATGACCAGCACGCCCATGGCCGGTGTGGCGGTGCCCTGCAGGGCCTGCGCGAGCCGTGCGTTCAGATCATCGGCAGCGCTGGCCGTGGTGGCCGCCAGCAGCAGGGTCATGCCGAGCCAGCGGTGCAGGCGGCGCGTGGTGCGGCGAGGGGTGGGGGCGTTCCTTCGAGTCGCGATCAGATGCATGGGAGTCCTTTGCGCAGCCGCGTGGGCAGAACCTGCGCCGGCGGCACGGTCCTGCGGGATGCCGTGTCCGGACCGCGCCTGGAGCAGGCGGGGAACGGTGCGTGCGATTCACTCTTGCATGCGTTTCAGACCCGCGTATGTGTCTGCAGTCATGCCGATGGCGGCAGGTCAAAAGGGTGACGCGATCCGTTCAGGAATCGACGGCGTTGCGCCGTCGTCAGTGCACTGAAACGCTGGGCGAGGCGGTGCATAGGTGCGGTGAGATACGCACCGATGCACGAAGGTCAGGCCGCCGGCGGCAACAGCGGCGAGAGGATCGGCTCCAGCTGCGCCTGGCGCCAGCCCGCGAGCGCGGCCGGCCATTGGCGGTTTTCCAGATAGCTTTCCAGATGCTTGCGCGAGGCGAGCACCCCATCAGGCAGGCCGAGTTCGGCGCTGCGCGCGCTGACGGCATCCTGCAGCCGCTTGAGCGCCTGCTTGTTGGCATCGTTGGCCGGCAGCGCCAGCGGTGCCTCGGCTTCGTCGGCCAGCGGGGTGGACAGCGCCTGCCACACCTGGGCGGCCAGTTTGCGCGGAGCCTTGGGGAAGCCTTCCATCAGCTTGGACAGCGCCTCCACATCGGCCGGCGGGGTGCGCGCGAGCACGGCAGCCAGTTCGTTGTCGAGTACCCAGCTGCGCGGCTTGTCACTGGCGCGCGCCTGCACGTCGCGCCAGCGCAGCAGCCGCAGCAGGCGCAGCTGCGCGGGGGTATCCATGAACTGTGCCGAGCGCATCGCCACGTGCGGCCAGCGCTCTTCATCGTGTTCGACACTGGCGAGCAGCCGCTCGGCGTCGTCCTGCAGCCATTGGCGGCGGCCCAGTTCTTCCAGGCGGGCCTCGATGGTGTCGTGGATCTGGAACAGGTATTCCACGTCGTCGGCGGCGTACTCCAGCTGCGCCTCCGAGAGCGGGCGGCGCATCCAGTCCGAGCGGGTTTCGCCCTTGGCCAAGGTGACGCCGGTGACTGCCGTGACCAGTTTCTGGTAGCCCATGCCGCCGCCGATGCCGGCCAGCGACGCACCGATCTGGGTATCGAACAGCGGCCGCGGCAGCACGCCGCAGGCGACCTTGAAGGTGACCAGGTCTTCGCTGGCGCTATGCATGATCTTGAGGATCGAGGTGTCGGCCAGCCACGGGGCCAGCGCCGCGTTCATGCCGGGGATCAGCGGGTCGATCAGCAGGATTTCATCACCGACCGCCATCTGCACCAGCGCCAGTTGCGGCCAGTAGGTGCGTTCGCGGATGAACTCGGTGTCCAGGCCGATGCGGGTGGGGCGCTGGCGGTAGCGCTCGTCCAGTTCCGCCGGGGTTTTGATCCAGTAAGCCACGTGGGATTCCATGTACTGCAAAGGGGTGCTCAGGTCGGGGAGGATAGCCTAACGCCATGCGATGCCATGCCATGTCCGGCATCCCGCCGTGCGGTGATGAACGCCCGGGCCGGGGACGGTCGCCCCCCGCGACGGTGGCGATTATGATGATCCCCTGCCTGCGCCTGCGGCATGCCCCCTGGATCGCCATCGCGCCCCGGGCGGCGGCTTGCGACGTGGCGTGGGCACCAGCAAGACGATGACACGCCCCAAGGACCCCCATTTGCGACCGTCAGGCCCATTGCCGCTGCTGTTCACTGCTCTGTTGGGCATGCTGGCCGCATGTTCTCCCGCGCCCGCGCCCGCACCGTCGGCAGCGCCGGCGGCCAAGCCGGCTGCCGCACCGGCCAAAGCGAGCGCGCCGGTGGCGCAGGTCACCATCGGAGGCGAGGACGCTGCCGAGACGGTGGAGCGCTGGCAGCCACCTGCCGTCACCCTCGTTGACGACGACGTTGTCCAGGCTCGCCGCGACGCCGCACGCGCCTTCGAGGAGGACCGGCTGTACCGCACCGCCGAGGACGCGATCCCGATCTGGCTTGCCCTGCTGCAGCACGACCCCAAGGACCGCGTGGCCGAGGCCGGGCTGAAACGCGCGCGGCAACGCCTGCTGCAGGAGGCGTCCGCCTTGTTGCAGCGGCCGCTCAAGCAGCGCGAGGCCTTGGCCCAGGCCAGCGAGATGGCCCTGGTACTGCTGACCCTGGCGCCGGACGATCCCAAGGTGCGCGAGCTGCAGTCGCGGGTGGAAATTGCCCAGCGCGTGGTGGCGTACAACCGCGCCGGCGAAGACGATCTGCGCGCGGACCGCATCGGCGAAGACGGCGATGGCGCCATTCCCAATTTCCGTGAAGCACTCGCACTGGACGCGGACAACCCCCGCGCCCGGCAAGGACTGGCAGCGGCCGAGAGCGCGCTGATCCGGCGTGCCGAGACGGCGGCGCTGGCGGCCGATTTCGCGACGGCCGGTACCTGGCTGGCCGAAGCGGCCAAGGTCCGGGACTCCTCCATCACCATTGCCGACGCCTTCGAACGTATCGAGAAGATCCGCTCCGACACCCTGGTGCGGCTGCGTAACGAGGGTCTGCGCGATCTGGCCACGCCACAGGGACTCAAGCCGGCCCGGCAGAAGCTGGAAGATGCCCTGCGCATCGCGCTGCCCGGTGATCCTGTCGTGGGGCAGCTGCGCGAGCGCATCGAACTGGTCACCCATTACGGCAGCTTCCGGCCGCGGCAGGTGTTCAGCGATGCGCTGCGCGATGGCGGCCGCGGGCCGCAGATGATCGTGGTGCCGCACGGCGGGTTCCAGATGGGCGCGGCCGAGAACGAGCTCGGCGCGACCGATGCCGAGAAGCCCGCACACTACGTGCGCTTCGAGCGCGGCTTCGCGATGTCGATCACCGAAGTGACGGTCGCCGATTTCCGCCGCTATGTGCAGGCTACCAAGGCCCGCCCCCGGGCCACCCGGCGCGGCCATTCGATCGTGTATGACGAGCGCAGCGGCAACTTCGTCCGGCGCAGCGGGGTGGACTGGCAGTCCGATTACAACGGGGCCGAGGCGATCGCCAACCTGCCGGTGATGCACGTCAGCGTGCGCGATGCCGAGAATTACGCGACCTGGCTGTCCGAACAGACCGGGCGCTCCTACCGGTTGCCCAGCGAGGCCGAATTCGAGTACGCGCTGCGCGCCGGCAGCAGCGGCCGGTATCCATGGGGTGATGCGGGCACGCCGCCCGCGCGCGCGGGCAATTTCACCGGGGCCGAGGATGTCTCGCCCTCCGGACGGCACTGGTACAACGCCTTCGTCGGCTATGGCGATGGGTATTGGGGGCCGGCCCCGGTGGCCAGCTTCGATCCCAATCCGTGGGGTCTGCACGACATTGCCGGCAACCTCAGCGAATGGGTGGCCGACTGCTGGCATGCCAGCTACCGGCGGGCGCCGTCCGATGGCGTCGCGTGGTTCAACCCGGGCTGCCGGCAGCGCGTGATCCGCGGTGGCAACTGGGCCAATGCGCCGGCACAGACCCGCGCGGCGTGGCGGCAATCGCAGGATTCGGACACCACCAGCGCACGGATCGGCTTCCGGCTGGTCCGTGGCATCTGAGGATGTCCCCGATGTGAGGTGACGGGATTTCACCCGGCCCCCCGGCGCGCGCTCTAGGATTGGCACAGTGTCGGGCAGGGTGCCGCGGCCATCTCAGGAACCACGCGCATGCGCAACGATCCATTCGGCGGTCAGCAGCAGGGCCGCGCCCGGCGGCCAGGCCTGTTCGGCAACATCCGCTGGTGGGTGCTGCTGGCGTTTGCCGGCTATGCCGCGTTCTACTGGTTCTCCAACCGTGCGGTGGATCCGTATACCGGCGAAAGCGTGTTGATCGACAGCTCGCTTGATGCGACCCAGGAAAAGGCGCTGGGCCTGCAGGCCTACCAGGAGATCCTGGCGCAGGAGCGACCGCTGGATCCCAGTGCGCCACAGTCACGCGAAATCCAGGCGATCGCCCAGCGCCTGATCGCCAAGGTGGACGTCGTGGAAACCGCGCTCGCCGAAGAGCATGGCCTGAAGCCTGCGCACTTCGCGCGGGAGTTCGAATGGGAGGTCAACGTGATCCCGTCCGACCAGGCCAATGCGTTCTGCCTGCCGGGCGGCAAGATGGCGGTCTACACGGGGCTGATCCCGGTGGCGCGGACGGTGGACGCGATGGCGGTGGTGATGGGGCATGAAATCGCGCATGCGTTGCTGCGCCATGGCGCCCAGCGGATGGCCCAGCAGAAGATGACGCAGATCGGACAGATGGCCGGTGCCGCCAGTGGCATGGACCCGCAACAGCAGCAGATGATGATGTCGGCGATGGGCTACGGCTACCTGCTGCCGTACGCGCGCAGCCATGAGACCCAGGCCGATGAAGTGGGCCTGATGCTGGCCGCGGCGGCCTGTTTCGATCCGCAGGAGGCGATCCCGTTGTGGGAACGGATGGGGCAGGCCAGTGGGGGGCAGTCAACGTCGGAGTTCGCGTCCACGCATCCCAACCCGGGCACGCGCATCCAGAACCTGCAGGCGTTGATGCCCAAGGCGATGGAGTACCGGCAGAAGTTCTGCGAGAGCGCGGGGCGCTGACCGTCAACGCCTTATCGGCGATGCGCTGGATCAGCGCGCCGGTTCGTTGACCGTTACGTCGATCACGCCGTCCTGCACGCGTGCCTTGAGCGTGTCGCCCGGGCGCACCTGCAACGGCGAACGCACCAGACTGCCATCGTCCTCGCGGGTCAGGATCGCGTAGCCACGCGCGACGGTGGCCAGCGGGCTGACCGCCTCCATCGAACGGGCGAGCGCACGAAGGCGCAGGGCGTCGCGCTGCAGCTGGCGGCCGATCGCACTGTCCGCACGCGGCTGCAGGCGTTGCAGGCGCTCACGCAGGGCATCCAGCCGGCGCTGCGGATGACCGCTGCGCAGCACGGCCGCTGCGTGGCGCAGCTGGGCCAGACGGCCCTGATGCTGTGTCGTCCACGCCGCGTGCAGACGGCGCGCGACGTCCTGCTGGCGGCGCTGCAACAGCTGCAGGCGTGATTGCGGGCTCTGCGCGTTGAGGCGGAGCAGGGCACGGTCCGCGCGCTGCATGGCCTGTCCCAGGCTGTGCCGCTGCAGCTGCGCCAGACGCGCGTCGAGGCGACGCACACGCAGCAGCAGGTCACGCTGATCAGGCACCAGCAGTTCGGCCGCGACCGACGGCGTCGGCGCGCGCAGATCGGCGGCGAAGTCGGCCAGGCTGAAGTCGGTTTCGTGACCCACGGCAGACACCACCGGGGTCTGGCTGGCCGCGATCGCGCGGGTCAGCTGCTCATCGTTGAAGGCCCAGAGATCTTCCATCGAGCCGCCACCGCGGGTCAGCAGGATCACGTCATAGCGGCCGCTGGCATCGGCGCCACGCAGCAGCGAGGTGATCTGCGCGGCAGCGCTGTCGCCCTGCACCAGGCTGGGCAGCAGATCGACCTCGAGCATCGGGAAACGCCGTTCAAGGACGCTCAGCACGTCGCGTACCGCCGCGCCGGTGGGCGAGGTGATCACCGCCAGGCGACGCACATGCGCCGGCAGCGGGCGTTTGCGCTCCGGCGCGAACAGGCCCTCGGCCTCCAGGCGCGCCTTGAGCTGCTCGAAGGCGCGGCGCAGGGCGCCTTCGCCGGCTTCTTCCATGTGGTCGAGCACCATCTGGTACTCGCCGCGGGCTTCGTACAGGGTCAGCCGGCCACGCGCGAGCACGCGCATGCCTTCGCGCGGCACGAACTTCAGCCACTGGCTCTTGGGCTTGAACAACGCCGCGCGGATCTGCGACCGCGCGTCCTTCAGCGTGAAGTACATATGGCCCGAGGCCGGGCGCGTCACGCTGCCCAGCTCGGCCTCCACCCAGATCAACGGGAATGCGCCCTCCAGCAGGTCGCGGGCCAGGATGTTGAGCTGGCTGGGCGTGAGAATCTGCGCGCTGCGGTCCATGGAGGAATCAGGCCAAACGGTACGAACGGGGGGCCATGGTCGCACGTCGGCGGCAATGCTTCATCCCGCGGCGGCGCGGTCGGCGTGCTGCTGCAGCGCCCAGGCCACATGCTCGCGCACGATCGCCGAAGGATGCTCGCGTCGTGCCTGCAGCGCGGCCAGCGTCTCGGCATGGGCAGGTGCATTGCCCAGCGCCACGGCGATGTTGCGCAGCCAGCGTTCATGCCCGCTGCGGCGGATCGGGCTGCCCTCGGTGCGGCGCAGGAACTCGTCTTCTTCCCAGGCGAACAGCTGGGCGAGCGAGGCGGTGTCCAGATCGTTGCGCGCGCGGAAATCCGGCTCGTCGGTGCGCTTGGCGAACTTGTTCCAGGGGCAGACCAGCTGGCAGTCGTCGCAGCCGTAGATGCGGTTGCCCATCGCCGTGCGCATTTCCTCGGGAATCGCGCCGTCGTGTTCGATGGTGAGGTAGGAGATGCAGCGGCGTGCATCCAGGCGGTGCGGGGCGATGATCGCCTGGGTCGGGCAGACATCGATGCAGCGCGTGCAGGTGCCGCAGTGTGCGGTGGCCGGTGTATCCACCGGCAGCGGCAGGTCGACGTAGATCTCGCCGATGAAGAACCACGAGCCGCCCTGTTTGTCGATCAGGCAGGTGTGCTTGCCGATCCAGCCCAGCCCGGCATTGCGGGCGAGCGCGCGCTCCAGCACCGGGGCCGAATCAACGAACACGCGGTAGCCGAACGGCCCGATCTCGGCGGCGATGCTGTCGGCGAACTTCTGCAGCCGGTTGCGCATCAGCTTGTGGTAATCGCGGCCCAGCGCGTAGCGCGCCACGTAGGCGCGGTCACCATCGTGCAGGGTGGCCCAGGCTTCAGCGTCGTCCTTGTGGCCGTAATCCATGCCGACCGAGATCACCCGCACCGTGCCCGGCAGCAGTTCGTCCGGCCGGGCGCGCAGCGTGCCGTGGCGCGCCATCCACTCCATCGTGCCGTACAGGCCCTTGCCCAGCCAATCGGCCAGGTGCGCCTCGTCTTCGCGCAGATCGATGCCGGATACCCCGCAGCGCTGGAAGCCGTGCACGCCCGCGATCGCACGGATGCGTTCGGCGGCACGGGCCAGATGGACGGGGGCGGGCAGGGGAACGGCGGACATGGCCTGGGCGGAAACGGAGCCTGGGGAGGGCGCGACAAGGCTGCGCCTGGGCGACAAGTATAGAATCCCGGCATGCCCGAGCTTGCTGAACTGTTCGATATCGCCGCTGCGCGCCGCCTGGATGCGCAGGCCAGTGCCTTGCTGGGCGATGGGGGTGCCTCGCTGATGGAGCAGGCCGGCCAGGCCGCCTGGCACTGCCTGCTGGAGCGCTGGCCGCAGGCGCAGCGCATTGGTGTGGTGGTGGGGGCCGGCAACAACGGCGGCGATGGCTACGTGCTGGCCCGTCTGGCCCGTGAAGCCGGCCGCCTGGTAACGGCGCTGCGGCTGGACGCCGATGCGCCAGCCACGACGTTGGCGCAGCGGGCCGAGCAGGCGTTCATCGCCACCGGCGGTGCGGTGGCGCGCTTCGATGGGGTGCTCCCGCCGGTAGACCTGCTGGTGGACGCGCTGTTCGGCATCGGCCTGAACCGCGCGCCGGCCGGTGCCGCGGTGGATCTGATCACGGCCATCAACGGCGCTGGCGTGCCGGTGCTGTCGCTGGACGTGCCCAGCGGCGTGGATGCGCGCACCGGTCACGTGCCGGGCATTGCCATCCGCGCCACGGTCACCCTGCAGTTCATCGTGCGCCACCAGGGGCTGTATACCGGCGCAGCGCTGGAGCATGTCGGCGGTCGCCGCCTGGCCGCGCTGGATCTGCCCGCGGACGCTGGCGAAGGCGTGCAGTACAGCGCCGAGTGCTGGCAGCAACCGCGCCTGCGCGCGCAGCTGCCGGCGCGACGCGCCAACACCCACAAGGGCGAATCCGGCCACGTGCTGTGCGTGGGCGGCAACCTCGGCAGCGGCGGCGCGGTGATGCTGGCCAGTGAATCGGCGTTGCGCGCGGGCGCAGGGCTGGTGAGTGTGGCGACGCAGCCACCGCATGTGGCACCGCTGCTGGCGCGCCTGCCCGAAGCGATGGTGCATGCCGTCCAGGACGCGCAGGAACTGCAGGCCCTGCTGCCCCGCGCGGGGGTGATCGCGATCGGGCCTGGCCTGGGCCAGGACGACTGGGCGCACGAACTCTGGCGCCAGGTGCTGGCCAGCGGCAAGCCGCTGGTGGTCGATGCCGACGCCCTGAACCTGCTGGCCAAGGCGCCGCAGCCGCTCCATGACGCGATCCTGACCCCGCACCCGGGCGAGGCCGCGCGCCTGCTCGGGCTGAGCACCGCGCAGGTGCAGGCCGACCGCTTCACGGCGGCCAAAGCGCTGGCCGAGCGTTTCCACGCGGTGGTGGTGCTCAAGGGCGCCGGCACCGTGGTCGCCGCGCCCGATGCGCCGCCGCGGGTGATGGCCGCCGGCAATCCCGGCATGGCCGTGGGTGGCATGGGCGACCTGCTCACCGGCATCATTGCCGCCCTGCGCGCGCAGGGGCTGGGCGCCTTCGATGCCGCCAGCACCGGCGCATTGCTGCACAGCCTGGCCGGCGATGCCGCCGCCAGTGACGGCCAGCGGGGCCTGCTTCCCACCGATCTGCTGGCGCCGCTGCGCCGGCTGGTCAATCCGGACGTTTGAACATGATCGAGTTTTTCCTCGCGCAGACCGAAGACACCGACCTGCTCGGGCAATGGCTGGCCGCGACCCGGCCGCCGCAGGCGGTGATGCAGCTGCAGGGCGACCTGGGGGCCGGTAAATCCACCCTGGCCCGCGCACTGCTGCGCGCGCTGGGCGTGCAGGGGGCGATCCGCAGCCCGACCTACACCCTGGTGGAGCGCTACCCGCTGGCCGACGGCCACGAGGCCTGGCACCTGGATCTGTACCGGATCGGCAACGCACAGGAGCTGGATTTCCTCGGGCTGGACGAGGGCAGCGCCTCGCTGTGGCTGGTCGAGTGGCCCGAGCGCGGTGCCGGTGCCTTGCCGCCGACCGACCTCGAAGTGGCCCTGGATATCCAGGGACAGGGGCGTCGCGCCCGGCTCACCGCCACCAGTCCGGCCGGTCGTGAATGGCTCGCTCGGCTGCCCCAAGGGGGTGACTTGCAGGCCCTTTCTGTCGGCTGACACTAGGAAACACCGGCAGGTTACGGATTATTAAGGGAAAAGGAGTTGCATTTCATTCAGCGCGGTGATTGAATCCAGACCCATGCCAATGGGGAAATCACTCGCCGCCCTCTGCACTGCCGTCGGACTCTGTCTGGCGAGCGCGCTGTCGTGGGCGGGCGAAGTCCGCCAGGTGGCCGTGGAGACCGGTGCGACCGGTACCCGTGCGGAGATTTCGCTGGCCGGCAGCGGGGGCTACAAGACCCTGTCGCTGGCCGGTCCGAACCGCCTGGTGGTGGATTTCCCGGACTCCAGCGCGATCCGCAACCTCAAACTGCCTGCGCCCAAGGGCGTGGTCACCGCTGTCCGCACCGGGCAGCCGGTGCCAGGTACGTTCCGCGTGGTGTTCGATCTGGCCGAATCGGTCGCGCCGTTCCGCCCGCAGATGATCAAGCAGGGCAATGAGTCGCGCTTGGTGATCGAGTGGCCGGGCGATGCGCCGGCCGCGCCCACCGTTGCCAGTGCGCCCGCGCCCACCGCGGCCGCAGCGCCTTCGCCCACGCCAGCGGCGTCGATGCCGGCCGCCGCGCCGGCACCGACCCCCGCACCGACCGCCGCCCAGACTGCACAGGCACGCAGCGATGCCGCGCGCGCCACCGCCTTGCTGACCGCGTCGGTACGCCAGCAGGCCAGCGCCACGGTCGCCACCTCGGCGCCGGGCCCGGCTGCCGCGACGGCCACCACCGTCAACGTCGCTGCGGCTGGGACCGCCAACGCGGCCAGCAACAGCGCGTCGCCGGCCGCGATCCTGGCTGGTCAGTCGACCCCGGCGGTCGTGGCCAGTGCGCCGGTTCCCGCGCCCGCGCCGACCCCGGCGCTGCAGGACAACCCGCGTCCGGCCATGCCCAGCGACGCTTCGCGCGTGAAGATGCGGGCCGGTATGCGCCCACTGGTGATCGCGATCGATCCCGGCCATGGCGGCCAGGATCCCGGCGCCGTCGGCCCAACCGGGAAGCGCGAAAAAGACATTACCCTGGCGGTGGCACGTGAACTGGCCCGTCAGGTCAACGCGACGCCCGGGCTGAAGGCCTACCTGACCCGCGACAGCGACGTGTTCATTCCGCTGCCGATGCGCGCGCAGAAGGCGCGTGCGGCCAAGGCCGACATGTTCATCTCGATCCACGCCGATGCCGCCGAGAACCGGGCCGCGACCGGCTCCTCGGTGTACGTGCTCTCCACCAAGGGCGCCTCCTCGCAGCGTGCGCGCTGGCTGGCCGACAAGGAAAACGCCGCCGATCTGGTCGGTGGCGTGCGCCTGCAGCAGACCGAAGGCACCCTGGCCAACGTGCTGCTGGATCTGGCCCAGAGCGGTTACATGAAGGCCTCCGAAGACGCGGCCGGGCATGTGCTGGGCGGCCTGAAGCGGATCGGCAAGAACCACAAGCCCAATATCGAGCGTGCGAACTTCGCGGTACTGCGCACCTCGGACATGCCGGCGATGCTGGTCGAAACCGCCTTCATCTCCAACCCGGATGAAGAGCGCCGCCTGATCGATCCGGCCTACCAGCGCCAGATCGCCGGCGCGGTGCTGGACGGTGTGCACACCTTCTTCAGCCGTCAGCCGCCGCCGGGCACGCTGTACGCCGCGCGCGCCCAGGCGGAAATCGATGCCGCCGGCACCGTGGCGGGCGGCAGCAAGTAACCCCTTCGGGCTGCACTGCCCGGCGCACGCTATCATCACGGGATGACGTCCGTTTCCCGAATTCCCACCGCTGCCACGCCTGCCACCTCCACTGCCCGGAGGTGCGCATGAGCATCCGCCAACTCCCTGAGATCCTGATCAACCAGATCGCCGCCGGTGAGGTGGTCGAACGCCCGGCGTCGGTGGTCAAGGAACTGGTCGAAAACGCGTTGGACGCCGGCGCCACCCGCGTGGATATCGACCTGGAAGAGGGCGGTGTGCGGCTGATCCGCATCCGCGACGACGGTGGCGGCATCGCCCCGGAAGAGCTGCCGCTGGCAGTGTCGCGGCATGCAACCAGCAAGATCGCCAGCCTGGATGATCTGGAATCGGTGGCGACGCTCGGCTTCCGCGGCGAAGCGCTGCCCTCGATCGCCTCGGTCAGCCGCTTCACCCTGAGCTCGCGCCGCGCCATCGACGAGCACGGTTCGGCCCTGCAGATCGAAGGCGGTCGGCTGGGCGAAGTCACGCCGCGTGCGCATGCGCCCGGCACCACGGTGGAAGTGCGCGAGCTGTTCTACAACATACCGGCGCGCCGCAAGTTCCTGCGCGCCGAGCGCACCGAGCTGGGCCATATCGAAGAGTGGCTGCGCTCGCTCGCGCTGGCGCGCCCGGATGTCGAGCTGCGCGTGTCGCACAACGGCAAACCCTCGCGCCGCTACAAGCCCGGCGACCTGTACTCGGATGCGCGCCTGGGCGAAACACTGGGCGAAGACTTCGCCAACCAGGCGCTGCGGGTGGATCACAGCGGGGCCGGTCTGCGCCTGCACGGCTGGATCGCGCAGCCGCACTATTCGCGGGCCAGCACCGATCAGCAGTACCTGTACGTCAACGGCCGTTCGGTGCGCGATCGCAGTGTCGCCCATGCGGTGAAGATGGCCTACGGCGACGTGCTGTTCCATGGCCGTCAGCCGGCGTACGTGCTGTTCCTGGAACTCGATCCGACCCGCGTGGACGTCAACGTGCACCCGGCCAAGCATGAGGTTCGCTTCCGCGACTCGCGCCTGATCCACGATTTCGTCTACCGCACGCTCAAGGAAGCGCTGGCCGACACCCGTGCCGGCATGACCGCGGCCGGTCCCCAGGTGCATGCCACCGAGAGTGTCGCTACCGCGGCGCCGGCCTACGGCCTGCCGTCCGCCGGCAGCACCGGCTATGCGCTCGCCGGCAACGGAGCAGGCGGCGGCATGGGCGGCGACTGGCGCCCGCAGCAATCCCCCTTGGGGCTGCGCGTGGCCGATGCGCCGTCCGCCTATGCAGCGCTGTATGGCGCGCCGGGCGGTACCGCAGCGACCGGCAGCCTGCCGCCCATGCCGACCGAAAACGGCCTGCCGATGACCGCAGCCGACAGTGGCGTGCCGCCGCTGGGTTATGCGATCGCGCAGTTGCATGGCATCTACATCCTGGCCGAGAACGCCGAAGGCCTGATCGTGGTGGACATGCACGCGGCGCACGAACGCATCGGCTACGAACGCCTGAAAACCGCACACGATGGCATGGGCCTGCATGCGCAGCCGCTGCTGGTGCCGATCACCCTGGCGGTGGGCGAACGCGATGCCGACACCGCCGAGCGCGAGGCCGAAACCTTGACCTCGCTGGGCTTTGAGATCACCCGCGCCGGCCCCGGTTCACTGCACGTACGCAGCATTCCGGCGTTGCTGGCCAATGCCGAACCCGAAGCGCTGCTGCGCGACGTGCTCACCGACCTGCGCGAGCATGGGCAGAGCCGACGCATTGCCAGTGCCCGCGACGAACTGCTGTCCACCATGGCCTGCCACGGCGCGGTGCGCGCCAACCGGCGGCTGACCGTGCCGGAAATGAACGGCCTGCTGCGCGACATGGAAATTACCGAACGCTCGGGTCAGTGCAATCACGGCCGACCGACCTGGGCGCGTTTTTCGCTGGCGGAAATCGACCGCTGGTTCCTGCGCGGACGTTGAGAGGAAGGTCATGAAGCACTGGGGAGTGTGGGCCGCCGCGTTGCTGCTGGCAGTGAGCGTGTCGGGATGCGGCGAAAAGAATGAGGCGGCACCGGCGAACGTGGCGGTCGATCCGGCCTTCGAGGCCGAACAGCAGCAGTGGCGCCAACAGCGCTATGAAGCGCTGCACGCCGCCGATGGCTGGACCAGCCTGGTTGGCCTGCACTGGCTGGAGTACAAGGCGCACTACATCGGGCGTGGGCCGGGCAGCGGCATCCGTTTGGCGGTCGGCCCCGACAAGCTCGGCATGGTCGCGCGCGAGGGCAGCACCGTCTGGTTCACGCCGGAGCGTGGCGTGCCGATGCGCGTGGAGGGCAAGCCGGTCACCGGCCGCATCCGCTTCTTCAGTGATCGCGATCCAACGCCGACAGTCATCGCCTTCGATGACGACAAGGGCCGGCTCAGCCTGATCCATCGCGGTGAGCGCTTCGCGCTGCGGGTCAAGCACGCCGATGCCCCCTCGCGAACGAACTTCACCGGCCTGACGTACTGGCCGGGGGGGCCGTCCTGGCGCATCACTGCGCGCTTCGTGCCACATCCGGCCGGCAAGACGCTGCCGATCGTGGACATCACCGGACTGACCACGAACCTGCCCAATGCCGGCACGCTGGAATTCGAGCGCGCTGGCCGCACCTGGCGGCTGGAGGCGATCGGCGAGCCTGGCCGCGAGTTGTTCGTGATCTTTGGCGATCGCACCAGCGGCCACGGCAGCTATCCGGCCGGCCGCTATCTGGATCTGCCCGCGCCCGACGCGCAGGGCCGGGTGGTGATCGATTTCAATCACGCCTACAACCCGCCGTGCGCGTTCACCCCGTTCGCGACCTGTCCGCTGACCCCCCCTGAAAACCGCCTGGACCTGCGTGTGGACGCCGGTGAGCAGGCGTACCACGCCCCTGAAGGAGAGGCTTGATGATCTTGATGTTGTCGCGTGTCGTGTCCCCGTTGCTGATCGCGGCGAGCCTGTTGGTCGGTACGGGCGGCGCCGAAGCGCGCCCCGCGCCGCCGAGCGCGCCGGCAGCGGCGAAAGCCACCCCGCCGGTCCCGCTGTTGTGGAAGGTGACCGGCCCGGGCGACAGCCGCCTGTATCTGCTGGGGTCGTTCCATCTGCTGCAGCCGAGCGATTACCCGCTCTCTGCCGATGTCGATCAGGCGTTCACGGCGTCCCAGCGGGTGGTGTTCGAGCTGTCGCCGCAGGACATGGAATCGCCGCAGCTGGCACAGAAAATGGTGCAGGCCGCGATGCGCACCGATGGCTCGGAGCTGAAACGCGATCTGGACGCCGCGACCTGGACCAGGCTGCAGGCCTATGCGCAGGAGAACAAGCTGCCGCTGGCCCAGCTGCAGGGCATGAAGCCGTGGTTCGTCGGCCTGACGATCACCCTGAGTCAGTTCACCAAAATGGGGCTGGACCCCGCGCTCGGCCTGGATCGACATTTCATGACCCGCGCCGCGAGTGCCGGCAAGGCGACCGCCGGGCTGGAGGACATCGATACCCAGATCGCGGTGCTGTCGGGGATGTCGGCCAAGGAGCAGCAGCAGATGGTGGCCGAAGCGCTGGAGCAGGCCGGCAAGGGCGACGAGATGGGGCGCAAGCTGCATGACGCCTGGCGCCGCGGCGACGACAAGCTGCTGTGGACCTCGATGGCCACCGAAATGCGCGGCCAGTACCCGCAGCTGTACAAGCGCATCAACACCGACCGCAACGATGCCTGGGTGCCCAAGCTGCAGCAGCATCTGCAGGCCGGGCAGGGCGGCACGATGGTGGTGGTGGGCACGTTGCACCTGCTCGGCAACGACGGTGTGGTCGAAAAGCTGCGCGCCAAGGGCTACAAGGTGGAGCGCGTCTGCACCGGCTGCGCCAAGCCCAAGCGCTGATGCGCGCGGCTGGACGGCGATAGGGCCGACCGCACGGCGTCGATGACGTCGCCGGACCCTGGAACGAGAAAAGGCGCGGCCCGAGGGCAGCGCCTTTTTCTTTATTGCGCCGAGCGTGGGCTCAGCGGCGGGTCTTGCCTGCGCCCGGTGGTGGCGTTTCCGGCTTCTTGCCGGTACCCGTGCCCGTGCCGGTACCCGTCCCGGTGCCACCCGGGCGGCCGCCGAAGCCGGCGCCCATGTTGCGCTGGAAGTCCTGCCACATCTCCATGTTGCGCTCGGTCAGCTGGTTCATCATCGCCCAGGGGGTCTGGCCGAGCAGATTGCCCATCTGCTGGCGGAACTGCTGCTGCTGGTCCAGGAAGACCTGCATGCTGCGCTCCAGATAGTTGCCCATGAAGCCCTGCAGCGAGTCGCCATAGAAGCGGATCAGCTGGCTGAGCAGCTGGGTGGACAGCATCGGTTCGCCGTCCTGCTCCTGGTCGGCGATGATCTGCAGCAGCACCGAGCGGGTCAGGTCATCGCCGCTCTTGGCGTCACGCACCTCGAAGTCCTCACCGTCCAGGATCAGCTGGCGCACATCCTCTATGGTGATGTAGCTGGAGATTTCCGTGTCGTAGAGCCGGCGGTTCGGGTACTTCTTGATAATGCGGGTCGCAGCCATGAAGCAGTCACTCATCACAGTAGGCGCGCAGCATGGCGCAGTGCAGCAGCCTATGCAACCGCCATAGGTAGCAAGGGGCCGCATTTATGTTGCGCAACATGGAGTGCAGCATTTTCGGCGCTTACCACCCCATGTGGTGGCCGCCGTTGATGTCCAGGTTGGAGCCGGTGATCCAGGACGCTTCCTCGTTGACCAGGAAGGCCACTGCGTAGGCGATCTCTTCCGGCTTGCCGAGGCGGCCGGTGGGGATGTCGGCGATGATCTTGGCGCGCACTTCGTCCGGCACGGCCATCACCATGTCGGTGGCCACATAGCCCGGCGAAATCGTGTTCACGGTGATGCCGAAGCCGGCATTCTCACGGGCCAGCGAAATGGTGAAGCCGTGCATGCCGGCCTTGGCGGCGGCGTAGTTGGCCTGGCCGTACTGGCCCTTCAGGCCGTTGATCGAGCTGATCTGGATGACCCGCCCCCAGCCGCGGCGGCGCATGCCCTCGATGACCGGGCGGGTGACGTTGAACACCGAATTGAGGTTGGTGTTGATCACGTCGTGCCACTGGTCCGCACGCATGCGGTGGAAGGTGGTGTCGCGGGTGATGCCGGCGTTGTTGATCAGGATCTCGACCGGGCCCAGCGCCGCTTCGACAGCCTGCACCATGCTTTCGGCGGTGCCGGGGTCGGACACATCGCCCGGGAAGATCGCCACATCGCAGCCGCGCGCCAGCATCTTCTCGCGCCAGGCCTTGGCTTTGGCTTCGTCACGGTAGTTGGTGGCGACCCGATGGCCCTGGTCGGCCAGGCGTTGGCAGATGGCAGTACCGATACCGCCGGTACCACCGGTGACCAGTGCGACGCGAGATGTCATGAGCAGCTACTCCGAAAGGCAGGGCGAACAAGGGGGAACAGGATTCTGCAACATCAGCGGGCAAAAGGGGCGCCCGCGCCGGCACCGTGCGGCAGCGGAATGTCGCCCGGTGGCAATCTCGCCGGATCGAAGCCATCGGCCGCCTGCTGAAGCCACCCGCCCACCTCATCGGCCCCTGCACCGACCGCCGGATCCTGGCCCAGCTGCGCCCACGCCCGCCGCAGCGCTGGCAGCGGCTGGGCGGGATCCACCGGCAGCGCCGCCTCGGACTTGGAGAGCTTGCGCCCCTCCGGGCCGAGCAGCAGCGGCAGATGCAGGTAGCGCGGTGTCGGCAAATCCAGGGCCTGCTGCAGCAGGATCTGGCGCGGCGTGGAATCGAGCAGGTCCGCGCCGCGCACTACGTCGGTCATGTGCTGCGCGCCATCGTCGACCACCACTGCCAGCTGATACGCCCAGTAACCGTCGGCCCGGCGCAGCACGAAGTCGCCGACCTCGGCGTGCACGTCCTGCACGATCCGGCCCTGCAAGCCGTCGTCGAATCGCACCACGCTGCCCGGCGCTACCCGCAGCCGCACCGCCGGTTGCGCACGCGCGGCGCGGGCCACGCAGTGGTGATGGATGCCGCCCTGCGCAGCCAGCTCGCTGCGGCTGCAATGGCAGGCAAATGCCTTGCCCTCGCGCAGCAGGCGGTCCAGCGCGCCCTGGTACAGCGCATCGCGCTGGCTCTGATGGACGATCGGCCCGTCACTGCGCAACCCGAAGGCGGCGAGTGCGGCCAGTTGGCCGCTCACCGCGCCAGGCACCGTTCGAGGAGGATCGACGTCCTCCACCCGCACCAGCCACTGGCCGCCGGCGTGGCGGGCGAGCAGCCAGCTGCCGAGCGCCGCCAGCAGCGAGCCGGGGTGCAGGGGGCCGGTAGGGGAGGGCGCAAAGCGCCCGTAATAGGAGGAATCAGACATGGACTATGAATCGTCGGTCAGTTTGCGACTTGAATTCAAGCTGAAGTCCCCGCAGATTTGCACTCATCAACCTCCCATGAGCGTCCTTTTCCATGTTCAGTCGCATTGCTCTCTTCCTGCTGACCAACTTTGCGGTGCTGATCCTGGCCGGCATCGTGATGTCGGTAGTGGGCGTCGATCCCAACAAGATGAGCGGCCTGCTGGTCTTCGCGGCCATCTTTGGTTTCGGCGGCTCGTTCATTTCCCTGCTGCTCTCCAAGTTCATGGCCAAGCGCTCCACCGGCGCCGTCGTGATCACCGAGCCGCGCAACCCGACCGAGCGCTGGCTGCTGGCCACCGTGGAGCGCCAGGCCCGTGAAGCCGGCATCGGCATGCCCGAAGTGGCCGTGTACGAAGGCCCGGAGATCAACGCCTTCGCCACCGGCGCCAACCGCAACAAGGCCCTGGTCGCGGTGTCCACCGGCCTGCTGCACAACATGAGCGAAGACGAAGCCGAAGCCGTGCTCGGCCATGAAATCGCCCACGTCGCCAACGGTGACATGATCACCATGGCCCTGCTGCAGGGCGTACTCAACACCTTCGTGATCGTCCTGGCCCGCATCGTCGGCGGCTTCATCGACAGCGCCCTGTCCGGCAACCGCGAAGGCGGCGGCCGCGGCTTTGCGTACTACATCATCGTGTTCGTCCTGGAAATGGTGTTCGGCCTGTTCGCCACCATGATCTCCATGTGGTTCTCCCGTCACCGCGAATTCCGCGCCGACGCCGGCGGCGCCCACCTGGCCGGCCGCCAGAAAATGATCGCCGCCCTGGAACGCCTCAAGGTCAACCACGGCCAGAGCACCCTGCCGACCCAGATCGCCGCCTTCGGCATCGCCGGCGGCGCTGCCAAGAAGCTGTTCATGAGCCACCCCCCGCTGGACGAGCGCATCGCCGCCCTGCGCGCCGCCAACAACACCGTGGTGTAACCCACCGCAGTGCGCTGACCAGAACGCCCGGCTTCCGCCGGGCGTTTTTGTTGGGCGAGCAGGTGCCCCGAGTGGACTCAGCAGCACGAGCGCTTCCATCCGCCACATCAAGATCTGTCGAGAGGCCGGTGGGTAGCCTGGGCCAAGACCGTCAGGGCGCCATGGAGGGCGCCCACGAGCCCCCAGGGATGGGTTTACGGCGCGTCTTGGCCCAGGCTACCCACCGGCCTCTCGCCCTCAGCAATGGAAGCGCTGCCGCTGCCGCTGCCGTTGCTGTTGCTGTTGCCGCTGCCGTTGGCAGCAATTCAACAGCAGCCGACCAACGGTCGGCACTACCGTGGCACGCCGAGCAGGGCGCACGACGACGTGTCCAGCAGGGCGCACGATGACGGCCCACAAACAACAACGGCGCCCGAAGGCGCCGTCATCATGCAGATCAGATCCAGCCCGATCAGAACTTCGCGTCGAACTCCGCCGCGTAGCCCGTATTGACCAGCACCTTCTGCAGCGCATCGCTGATCTTCACATTGCCAGCCACGATCTGCTGCGTCTCCGGACCACGGCTGTCCATACGGGCCGGGGTCGCGCCCTTGAAATCGCAGACGCGGCCACCGGCCTCGCGGACCAGCAGCACACCGGCGGCGATGTCCCAGGCCTTCACACCGGCCTCGAAGTACGCATCGGCACGGCCACAGGCCACATAGGCCAGGTCCAGTGCCGCCGAACCGGTGCGGCGCACGTCTTCGGCCTGCACCAGCAGCGCGTCCACCGCCTTCAGCTGCGCGCTCGTGCGCTGACGCTCACGCGGGGCAAAACCGGTATGGATCATCGCGCCGCCCAGATCCTTGCGCTCGGCAATCCGGATACGGCGGTCATTGAACACCGCGCCCGCACCACGGCTGGCGGTGAACAGCTCATTGCGAAGCGGATCGAAGATCACCGCGTCGATCGGCTCACCGTTCTCGACCAGGGCGATGGACACGCAGTAATGGGGGAAGCCGCGCAGGTAGTTGCTGGTGCCGTCCAGCGGATCGATGACCCACATGTAACGGTTGACCGACTGCACGCCACCTTCCTCACCCATGATCCCGTACTCGGGATAGGCGCGCTTGAGTTCCTTGACGATGACCTTTTCCGCATCTGCATCGACTTCACTGGCATAGTCCATGCGGCCCTTCTGCACGACGTTCAACGCCTCGAGCTTGTTGATGTTGCGCAACAGGACGTTGCCGGCGAGGCGGGCGGCCTTGACCATGACGGTGACGGCGGGTTTCTGCATGGCGAAAAGCTCCCGTAAAGGCAGAGTAGGGGTTTGGCGGGGGAAAAGAGCGGTCCCGGCGCAGAGGCCGGTCGCACAGTTTACCATTTGTCGCTGTCCTGCTCGCATTTGGCCTGTTCATGTCCGTAGAAACCGCTCCCGCCCGCATCCGCTTCGTCCTGGTCGGCACCCAGCACCCCGGAAACATGGGGGCGGCCGCACGCGCCATGAAAACCATGGGCCTGGGCCGCCTGGTCCTGGTCGCCCCTGAAAAACCGCTGGATGAAGAGGCCTTCCGCCGCTCGGCCGGTGCCGAAGACGTCCTGGGCGACGCGCCGGTGGTGGCGACCCTGGCCGAGGCCGTGGCCGACTGCCGCTTCGTGCTGGGCTGTACCGCCCGCTCGCGCCGGGTCCAGCTGGAAGAGCTGCTGCCGGCCGTGGCTGCCCAGCGCGTCCTGGCCAAGGCCGCCGAGCCGGCCGAAGTGGCGTTCGTGTTCGGCCGTGAACGCACCGGCCTGACCAACGAAGAGCTGCAGCTCTGCCACGCCGCCGTGCATATTCCGTCCAACCCGGACTTCAGTTCATTGAACCTGGCCGCCGCTGTCCAGGTGCTGGCCTATGAAGTGCGCATGGCCATTCTCGGCGCGGCCGATGCCCCGGTCGCCGTCCCGGCCGACCCCGGCTTCGGCGAAGCGCCGGCCAGCCATGCCCAGGTGGAAGGCCTGTTCGGCCAGCTGGGTGACACCTTGGATGAGATCGATTTCCACAAGGGCCGTGCCCCCGAATCGGCGATGCGCAAGCTGCGCCGTCTGTTCCTGCGCACCGAATTGAGCGAACAGGAAGTGCGCCTGCTGCGCGGTATCCTCTCCGACGCACAGCGCATGGCGCGATTGGCGACGAATAAGCCCCTGTAAGCTGACGCAGTTCTCATTTTTTCGGGTAGTCTGTCTCGATTCCTTGGGGGGAGTGATGGGCTTGTCGGGACTGCGAAGGCTGCTGCAGAGCGTAGTGCTGTGTCTGGCCATTGCCGCGATGACCGGCCCGGTGTGGGCCGGCCCCGCGCAGGTGCTGGTGCTGGGCCGGATCAGCGACGACCCCAGGTCACACTATGCGCAACTGCAGCCCCTGCTCGATTACGTGATTCCGCGCATGCACGATGTTGGTATCACCGAAGGCCGCATCCTGATGGCGCGCGACACCCAGCAGATGGGCAGTTACCTGCGCCGCGGCCGGGTCGACTGGGTGACCGAGACCTCCGGTACTGCCGTCGCGCTGGGGTTGCGCAGCGGCGCCAGGCCGCTGCTGCTGACCGAGCGCAGCGGCGTTCGCGACTACCACACCGTGTTTTTCGTGCGCCGCGACAGCCCCATCCAGACACTGGAAGACCTGCGTGGGCACACCCTGGCGTTGCAGAACGTGGCCTCCACCAGCGCGTATCTGGTGCCGGTGATGACCCTGCTGCAGCACGGCGAGACGCCGGAAATCCTGGCCTCGATCGGCGATGTCGCCGCACCGGATACGGTGGGTTACGTGTTCGCGCGGTCGGAATCGAACATCGCCACGTTCGTCCACAAGGGGCTGGTCGATGCCGGTGCGGTGAGCAGCGTGGACTGGTCCGATGCCAAACGCATTCCGGCCAATTTCCTGCGCGATTTCCGCATCATCCATCGCACCGAACCGTATCCGCGTGCGGTCGAAATGGTGCGTGACGACCTGGATCCGAAGGTGCGCGACCGGTTGCAGCAGGTTCTGCTGGATGCCGCATCGGATCCGCAGGCGCAGCCGGCATTGAAAACATTTTTTGGTACGTCCGGGTTCCACCGGGTGGATGCGCAGATGCAGCACCGGCTGGATGAATTGAAACAAGGCTTGACGCGCGTGCGGATGGAAGTGGAATGAGTCGCTTGGGTTCGGGAATGCAGGCCCGCTTCGTGCTGGCGATGGGCGGCGCGATGCTGGTCGTGGTGGCGATCGTGGCCGTGGTGCTGGGGCGCCAGGCGACGATGCAGGGGGAGGTGCAGCACCTCAGCGGGACGGTCATCCATGACCTGTTCGACCGCAGTGTGCGCAGCCGGGGCGAAGCGCTGGCGCGGGAGCTGTCCGATGCGCTGGCCAATCCGCTCTATTACAACGACCTGGAGCAGGTCGGTGCGCTGGTGCGCAATACCTCGCGGCAGCAGGTGGTGCGCTATGTGCTGGTGTTCGATGACAACGGCAGGCTGATCCACGACGGCACGCTGGACGTGCTCGAGTTTGGCCAGCCGATGACCGATCCGCTCGCGGCGGGCGCGGCCGGCGCGCGCGGGCTGGTGGTGCAGCAGTCGCCCAAGGTGCTCGACAACGCGATGCCGATCATGATCGGCAACCAGCGGATCGGCGGCGTGCGCGTGGGCATGGCGCTGGACGATGTGCAGGCCATGGAGCAGCAGGCCAACCAGACCCTGGGCGACCGCCTGCAGCAGGTCGGCAAGCGGCACCTGGGCTGGCTGCTGCTGATGCTCGGCCTGCTGGTCGGAATCGGCTCAGTGGTGATCATCTACGTGCAGCGCACCCTGGTCACGCCGATCCGCTGGCTGGCCGGCGCCGCCCGCCAGATCGAGGCCGGCGATTACACCCTGCAGATGCCGGAGATCCGGCGTCAGGATGAGGTGGGGGAGCTGATGCGCGCGTTCGGTCGCATGAGCCAGGCGATTGCCCGGCACGACCGGGAGGTGCGGCACATGGCCTATACCGACGCCCTGACCGGGCTGACCAACCGGCTGGCCTTCCGCGAGGCGCTGGATCATCGCTTGATGGCGGCACGGGCCTCCGGGCATCGGCTGGGGCTGTTGTTCGCTGACATGGACGATTTCAAGCGCGTCAACGACACGCTGGGCCACGAGGCCGGTGACGAGGCCTTGCTGCAGTTCGCGCAGCGGATCAGCGCGGCGGTGGCCCAGGCCGGTGGGGATGAAGCGCTGCTGGCGCGCTTCGGTGGCGATGAGTTCGTGATCCTGATCGGTGACGGCGATGTTCCTGCCGGCGCCCGTGAGCTGGCCGAGATTCTCGTGCGTGAGCTGGGCAAGCCGCTGGTGGTGCAGGGCCGCGAGCTGTTCCTGGGCGCCTCGATCGGCGTGACCCTGTTTCCCGATGATGCCGCCGATGCCACCACGCTGCTCAAGAACGGCGACATCGCCATGTACCAGGCCAAGATGGCGGGCAAGAACTGCTACCGGTACTACAGCCGGGCCATGGATCACGCGGTCGAGCGCCGCGTGCACATGGAACAGGAGCTGCGCGGCGCCTGGGAGCGCGGCGAGCTGCGGCTGGCCTATCAGCCGATCTACCGGACCCGCGACCGCCGCATGGTCGGCGTGGAGGTGCTGCTGCGCTGGCAACACCCCACCCTGGGCACGATTCCGCCCTCGGTGTTCATCGAAGTGGCCGAGCAGAGTGGCCTGATCGAAGTGATCGGCCCCAAGGTGCTGCGCGCGGCCTGTACCGAGGCGGTGCAGTGGCCGCCGGGTGCCGATGGCGAAGGCCTGTTCGTCTCGGTCAACGTGTCACCGCGCCAGCTGCGCGGTGGCGAGCTGCCGACGCTGGTCGCCGACTGCCTGCGCGACACCGGCCTGCCGGCCTCGCGCCTGCACCTGGAGCTGACCGAAACCGCCGTGATCGGCGATGAAATGCTGGCTGCCGCGCTGCTGGACAAGCTGCACCGGACGGGCGTCAAAGTCTGGCTGGACGACTTCGGCACCGGCTTCTCCGGCCTGAGCCACCTGCGCCAGGTGCCGGTGGACGGGGTCAAGATCGACAAGAGCTTCGTGGCCGACATGCAGCGTGACCCGGACGATCTGGCGTTGACCACGGCGATCATCGCCATGGCCCATGCACTGGGGATCACCGTGGTGGCCGAAGGCATCGAGCAGGAAGTGCAGTTCGATCTGCTGGCCCAGCGCGGCTGCGACCTGGCCCAGGGCTACTGGTTGAGCCACCCGGTCAGCGCCACGGACGTGGTGCAGCTGCTCGAGGCCGGCAGCTGATCAGACCGGGCGCTTGCTGCTGTCGCCGGAGATCTCGCGGACCAGCTTGGGAACCAGGTAGCCGGACAGGCGCGCGGTCAGCTGCGCATGCAGGTCCTTGGCGGTGTCGTCGGCCACTTCGAAATGGGCCACGCCTTCGACCCGGTCCACCTGATACAGGTAATAGGGCAGCACGCCCGCCGCGAAACTGCGCTCGCTCAGCGCCTGCAGCGCCTCGATCGAATCGTTGACCCCGCGCAGGAGCACCGCCTGGTTGAGCAGGGTGGCACCGGCCTCACGCAGGCGCGCCATCGCGGCGTCCACCGATGCGTCGAATTCATTGGCGTGGTTGGCATGGATCACGAACGCCACCGGCCACGGCAGCGAGCCGATCCACTGCACCAGCGCGTCGTCCACGCGCTCGGGCAGCACCACCGGCAGGCGGCTGTGGATGCGCAGGCGGCGCAGGTGCGGAATCTGCTTCAGGGCCTGGGTCAGCTCCACCAGCTTGTGGGTGGCCAGCGAGAGCGGGTCGCCGCCGGACAGGATCACCTCGTCGATGTCCGGGTCCTGCGCGATCGCATCCACGGCATCGCGCCAGCCCTCGCGGGCCGCGTTCTCGGTGCCGTAGTCGAAATGGCGGCGGAAACAGTACCGGCAGTTGATCGCGCAGCTGCCGGTGGTGACCAGCAGGGCGCGGCCGCGGTACTTCTGGATGACCCCGGTGGCCTTCTTGGCCGCCCCGTCGCCCACCGCATCCAGGCTGAAGCCGGGCACGACCTTCAGCTCGTCGGTGATCGGCAGGACCTGGCGGAGCAGGGGGTCATGGCGGTCGCCATGACGCATCCGGGCTGCAAAGCCTTGCGGCACACGCACCGCGAACTGGCCGGCCGCCTCGTCCGAAACGCCCAGTTCCGCCGGATCCAGCCCCAACTGGCGCAGCAGCTCGCGCGGGTCGCGGATCGCCTCGCGCCACCGTTGCTGCCAGCGGACGGGGGCGGCCAGGGGCGTGGCGGAAAGCTGCATGGAATGGGGGCCTGCGGTTATCATGTGGGTCAGAAATATCGAGTCACCCCACCGGTGTCGGTGGGATTTCCCATTCTATCCGGCTCGCCGCGCCTGCGCGGCGTTTGCCCATTCAGGAGTTTCAGCATGGCCACTGTTGGCATGAACGACGTCAAGAACGGGATGAAGATCCTGGTCAACAATGAACCAGCGGTCATCACCGAGACCGAATACGTCAAGCCGGGCAAGGGCCAGGCCTTCACCCGCATGAAGTACCGCTTCATCAAGTCGGGCCGCGTGGTCGAAATGACCATGAAGGCCACCGATGACGTGGAGAAGGCCGACGTTGTGGATACCAACATGGACTTCATGTACAGCGACGGCGAGTTCTGGCACTTCATGGACCCCGAATCCTTCGAGCAGGTCCAGGCCACCAAGGCCGGCATGGGCGGCGCCGAGAAGTGGCTGAAGGGCGAAGAGTCCTGCATCGTCACCCTGTGGAACGGCGAGCCGATCTTCGTCCAGCCGCCGAACTTCGTGGAACTGAAGATCACCGAAACCGATCCGGGCGTCCGTGGCGACACCTCGGGCGGCGGCGGCAAGCCGGCCACCCTGGAAACCGGCGCCGTGGTCCGCGTGCCGCTGTTCGTCAACCAGGATGAAATCATCAAGGTCGACACCCGCTCGGGCGAATACTCCGCACGCGCAGGCAAGTAATCCGGCAAAGCCGGATTACGGTAGAGCCGACCGTTGGTCGGCTGCAGCACCGGCCGACCACCGCACCCGGTAGAGCCGACCGTTGGTCGGCTGCAGCACCGGCCGACCACCGCACCCGGTAGAGCCGACCGTTGGTCGGCTGCAGCACCGGCCGACCACCGCACCCGGTAGAGCCGAC